>JACPGF010000054.1 GCA_016182615.1 Ignavibacteriales bacterium | reverse complement strand
CAATAAATAATTATTTACTATTTAATTTCACTTGAACCGGGCGTAGTGTTCTTTTACCAATTGCCTTTGGAAGAGCCGGTAAAACTGACCCGATAAAATTATACGAATTATTATCACAGAGAGTTAAATCACTAAAATCGACAAATTCATCGCCGTTTACATCAGTTACAACATAACCGCTTGTAAAATTGTATGAATCATTATCGATCAGTGTCAAATCGGTAAAATCAACAAATTGATCCTGATTTACATCACCACCATAAAGGCAATACTTGGTTCCAACTAAAACCTGATTGTCTCCGAATGCCTTGCTCGCAGCAGTCGTAAAATTATAGTTTAACATAAAATTCGTAAATGGGCTTGCAGCAGCGCTCCATGTTTCGATCGAATTACGATGCCGTAAAGCCATATAATACGGTGTTCCATTTGCCAAGGTAGGGAACTTGATGCTTGCATAACCATTACTATCTGTTTTAACGGCCTGCTCTTCAACAACCGAGTAAGGCGGTGTTGAACTGCGAAGTGCAATATACATGGTATCCGGGATCATTTTCCCAGTGCTGCTACTGGTGAAACCCTGTAACAAAGCAGTAATGCCAAGTGTAGGATAAAATGTTGCGGAAGGTCCGGTAATTTCATCAATACCTTTGTAGGGGTAAGAAGCACTTCTTAAATCACCATCAACATCTGTTGTGTAGCCGCTTATTGGATTACCGGCTAAAGCTGCTTGACCATAAGAAGCTGCAGCAAGGTGGCCGTCATTTGTAGCGACAAAGTTAACAGCTTCAGAAGCTGAATTTGCATCACGTGGTGCATATGACGCGCTTGCCTGCAGGAGCTCAAGTGTACTTAAATCTTTATTCCATGTTCCATCGTAGGCAACTAAGCGCAAGTTTTTAGAGACGGTTCCAGAAACGGTATGTGTCGGATTGTCAATATAGTATAAGTTATTATCGGATGTTGCCGTTAACTTCAAAAGATTGGCGTTGGAAGTTGCAAACAGAACTGTTGCTCTTGAGGAATTTGTATCCTTTTGACTGTTGCCAAGATTATTAACAAAAACATTATTCTTTAATTCCAATGAAGCAGAAGCATTACCATAATTACCCCACCACACACAACTTGATGAATGCCCTCCAACAGTTCCGTTGAGAGCCGGAGGAATAGAATTACTAAGATATACCGTATTATAATATAGTTTTGCAGTAAGGGCAGTAGCGGCATTTGATGCATTGACCGATATTGCTTGAATACTTGGCGACGCAGTACTGTTTGCAGCGGATAATTCGCCAACAAAATTATTATAGCAATAAACAGTAGCTGTTGGATTAGCAGCATTTCCCGGATTGAACTCTATCGCACGAATACTGGTAATGTTTGTTGCAAGGGCATTTCCGTATGTTCTTAAATTGTAAAACCTTGAATTTTTAACAATGATAGTGCTTGCGGTATCCATCCTGTTCATAGAAAATCCTATGACATAGTTGGAGGTTCCAACACTTGAACTGTCAACCATATTATACATACTGACATTATTAAGCGTAAAGGTACCGCTCAGATAATCTGTACCACCAGCAGGATTTCCCCAGATTCCATAAACCTTTTGAGTAGTGGCAACATTACCGACATTTTTAATATTATAAATATCGGTGTTCTCAATCGTAAGATCCCGTTCTGCATTTAACTCGAATACACGAATATCCCTAGCGTTGGAATTGGTTCATTCTATCAGGATTCTCGCCATTATGACCATACATTTTAATTCCGCCGCAAAAAATATTCTTAACAGTAATATCCTGAAACATGTTATAACTATTGGTAACATTAGTGTCAGTAACTGCAGAACCAACCGTTCCCATTCTTATACCTGTTGAACCAGAGTTGAAAGCACCTGTCAAGCCCCGCATGTTGATAGTTAGGTTTTTAATAATATTAAAACGGGCACCTGAAAGGACTGACGGTGTACCGGCAACTATTGAATTATAAAGACCGATACCTGCCTCGAATTTGGTGGCAGTGGTAATATTGAGATCATTATCATAAATGTTAATTCCATCAATAATTACAAACTGTGTGCCGTCCAAACGAATTACATGATCACCTGCCGATTGTCCCGGGGCGGAAGAAGTAACGCTACCATTGGTCGGGGAAAGTGTAGGACTACCGGAAACTTTTCCAATTGTAATTGTATTTGTAGCACTTGTTCCGGCAACATTTATTAAATAAAAGATATCATCATAAACACCATCGGCGAATAATATCTCAACCGGACCAGAAATTCCTCTCTGGTTTAATGCCATAGCTGCTAAACTCGGAGTTGCAAAATCGGGTGTCGAACCACCAACAGTGTAACTTCCAGTCATTGGAGTGCTAGAGGTAACGGGCAAAAATGTAAAAACCGTGCCGCTATCAGGAGCATTGAATATACCGTTAAAAACTCTTGCACCTGCAATGCCGCAAACATTTAAACTTAAATACTTACCGGTAGCTTGACCCGCCGTGGGAATAACCGTATTATCGGACAATCCTATTGAAGCAGATCCGGATGTTGCGGCTGCATTATATCCATAGCAGAACTCAATATTATTCGTTCCTTCATATAGTTTCACCTGAAAGTTCATATTTGGGTCAGTGGCGGTCTTATTCCACTTAACATTTTGCCATTCAACCGTCAGAACCTGATTGGGAGTTGTACCGCTTAACAGATATGTAATATCGGTTGCAGTAGCAGTTACTGCTAAATCATTCCAAAGTGGGGCAACGATTTGTCTAAGAACCCCGCTTAATGCATCGGTAGCTGTTGCAGAAGCTAAATTAGTTCCAAAACGTAAAAACCCGTTGGTCGAAACTTGAAAATCGGTATAACTTGTTCCGGCATAATTAAATGAAAAACCAATAGCCGTTGCTGCAGAATACTCCTCATCATTGGCAGTAGTGGTTGTCCAAGTAAAAGCTGTACCTGCTCCTAAGCGGCTAAAACTGTTTCCAGTTGTTGCAGAAAAGGAATACGGCATTTGTGCTTGCAGTTGAGCAGTTATTATGCACAGCATAATAAACAGAAAGAACTTAGTAACATTGCCTCTCATAATCTATCCATTTCTTTATTTAACGATATAATGTGCCATTTATTGTATTAGTTGGGTGATTAAGATTACTTAATCAACACCATTTTCTTCGTTGCTGAGAAATGTTCACCATTTTTTAACTCTTGAGCCATCATTCTAAATATATACACACCCGAAGGCAGGTTGTGAACACTTGCATTAAGCTCGATGGAATAGAAACCGGCTGCATGGTCTTTATTAATCAAGTCTGCAATTTTTTCACCGGTCATGTTGTATAATTCAACCCGCACTTTAGCATCAGCGGGTACCTGATATTCAATTTTTGTTGAAGGATTAAAAGGATTAGGATAATTCTGGCTAACCGCAAATACCTGGGGAATTTCCACCTTCGTGTTTTCAACTTTACTGTAACTATACATGCCGTCAAGATCAACCATCTTTAAACGGTAGGTATATTCTTTAGCCGAAAGTTTCATATCGGTAAAAGTATAGCTTCTTTCCTTGGTTGAAGTACCGGAAGCTTTAACACTGCCAACAACTAACCACTGTCCCGGAGCATCAGATAATGTCCGTTCAATTTCAAACTTGTCTGTATTTTTTTCGGTAGCTGTTTTCCAGTTAAGCACGATATCTCGACCCTGAACAAGGGCATTAAATGAAACTAATTCAACCGGTGTTGCCGGTATTGAATCAATAAATGTTGCAGCACTTTGAATTTCCACATTAAGTGTATCGCCCTGATAATGCCCAAATTTTGTAATTGGATTGGCCATTGGTGCTTTGCGCCATTTTAAAGTAGGATCCACTGAACCAATTGCAACTGCGCTTGTTGCTAATTTTCCTTTGAAAATTAAAACTTCTTGTCCGGCAAAAATTTTGTAACCATTGCCAGCCCCTGGTAAATTATTACTTGCGGTTCTTAATTGACCTGGTGTTGAACCGATAAAAACTGAAGGATTTTTTAACGCGAATGAAGCAGGTAATCCTGAAGCAACAAGTGAATATGTACCAGTACCTCCGTTAAGTATTTCCTTGTTAAAATCCAAATGATACTGTCCACCTGAATACCTAATAGTATCAGATGTCGTTGTATTTTTAAAATATACTTCAAAAGTAATAGAATTAACAGAATCTACCCGAACATTTGCCAGACGACACGTTGCTGTTGGCAATTGTGCAAACAACAGGTTTACGCCGAAAAGACTAACAAGCAAAAAAAGTACTAATTTATTCACATGGGCTCCAAGTTTAATTAAAACCCGTTGGGGCGGTTTAACCCGCCCCTTGGGGAATTAGAATTTATTCATTAACTATTTTTTTAGAATCTTTTCCGTAATAGCGGACGGGCTTCGTGTTGATTACTTTTTTACCGGTAAGCGGAGTAATAGAACCAATAAAATTGTAGCTATTATTATCGCATAAAGTTAAATCAGTAAAATCAACAAACAGGTCACCATTAAGGTCGGTAATAACATAACCTTCTACAAAGTTGTACGAATCATTATCGATGAGTGTTAAATCGGTGAAATCAACAAAATCATCTTTGTTTGAATCGCCCGTGTAGATAGTAAAGAAACTACCAACTGGTTTCAGATTATCTCCGTAGGCTTTATTGGCAGCGGTGGAGAAATCATAAGTAAGTGCACTGTTAGTAAATGTTTGCGAAGCAGCGCTCCAGGTTTCAACTGAATTACGGTGGTTCAAAGCCAGATAGTAATTAGCACCGTCTTCCGGTAGTGAGAACTTGGCAACTGCATTGCCCATAGTATCAAAAACTGCTGAAACTGATTCGACTAACGCGAACGGGGTTGTTGCATTATGTAATTCAACAACTACCGTATCAGCTATCATCTTACCTTCTGAACCACGAGGGTGGCCAAAATTCAAGCCTTCAAATAACGCTTTAACGGTAAGTGTCGGTTGAGCAACATTTATTGAACGCATTATCCAGGAATAATCCACTGCTGAAAGATTTAAAGCAGTCCATGCAGTTGTATCTACATTTCCAGCATAAAAACTTCTTCCGGAAGTATATTGTTGTGCTCCACCCGGATAAAGAACACCGGTAGGTGCTTTAATTGTAATCCAGTAGTCTGAACCGGAAGCAATAGTTGGGGCATCAGCCGCGAAAGCAAATGTGAAATAATTACCATTAGTTGATAAATAGTTACTATTCGCAGTGTATTCTTGCGTATAAAGAACAGCTCCGGGAGCCAAAGTTGTGCTGCCTGCAGCGCAAACTTGTATAGACACTGTACCACTTAAAGCATCTTCGGTTCTATAAATAAAGTCCACACCGGCTAGCTTAATATCAGATGCAGCAGTAAACCGGACACCGGCTTTCATTGGCGTGGTTAAAGAATTCCAGCCAACATAGGTGCTAACAGTGTTTGTGCCATTATCATGTGTGCCACGGGTAAATGTATTCGGGTAAACACGTAAAAGCATCGAACTGCTATTATTACTGCTATTCTCATCACCGGTTACGGTAATAGTACCAGGCGTATAGAAAGTACCGCGGGCTGTAGGAGCAAATGTAATACTTGCAACATCACTTGAAGCAGCTGCCACAGAAGGTCCAACGTATGTTGTTTGTGCAACACCACCAACAGACCAACCAAGATCATACGTTGCTGCGTTTTGACCAAGATTTTCAACCGTACTCTTTAACGTGATATTGTTCAACGATTTTGAAACAGATAGTTCCTCTGATTCCTTGAGAATAACTGTATTATTGGTGTTATCAGATTGAACGACAACGCCGTTTTTAGGTAATTCAGCAAAGAAATTTGTTTCCTGACCTTGAATTGGTTTAGCAATAGAAACCGAATAATCCTTGAATTTATCCGAAGCATGAATGGATTTTGTGCCATCGAACTGTACAAATGAATTGAGAGAAAGATCTACCAGTGGAACTTCCTTAACCTCAACCTGATCAACGTAAAGATTATACATATCTGCATCAGAATAACAGTTAAATGCGAAATAGTAAGAACCGGTAGTTGAACAGTTATAGTCTATATATCTATATAAATATGTAGTATTGGTGAGGTCTGTGCCACCAGCGTTATCCCAAAGTGTTGTTGTTTGTGCAACAGGAGTTGCAGCACTGCCAACAGTAACTTTCATTTTTTCTGGCCAGGTTGCCGATGCAACTTTCTGATAGAAGGATATTCTGTACGTAATACCTGAAGTTAATGTTAATTCCGGTGTGAAAGCCCAAGCATTCGCAGCAGCAGCACTATTATACTGGTAGGCCATGGCAGCAGCGCCAGAGTATGAGCTTGTGCTGCGGCTCCAGTTATTGCCCGACCCGGCATTTGTAATTGTCCAGCAATTCGGCGGGAATGTTGTAGCATCTAAATTTTGTACATATGGGGTAGCATAAGCGCCACATACAGTAGTGGCATTAACGGCTACACCCGTAGAATAAATATTTGTGGTCGTTTCTACCGAAAATACTTTATAATAATACGTTGTACCCATCGTTAAAGCGGTATGATTGTAGGCAGAGGCTGAACCATTATATATAACTGTTCCACCGCCGGTAACGGTATCGTTTACAGTATAAACAGTTCCATTAACAGGAGTACCAAAAGAATTTGTTGACTTGGTCAGGACCATAATACTATCATTATGTGTATTTTTTGTCCACCCAAGGTCAATCTGTACTGTGCTAACAGGTGTGGCTGTTACGTCCGTCGGAGCGCTAACCACAGGGGTTGCGTTCGCAGTTATACCGGTTGAATAGTTTGAGCCGTCATACGAAAACAATTTGTAATAGTACGTGGTACTCATGGTTAAACCAGAGTGATCTTGCGGAGAAACAGTATTGTTGCTCAACAAAGTTCCACCAGCAAAAGCAGCACCGGGAACAGGAGGTACACCAGAAGGGACTTCAAATGTTCCGGTTTCATTCCATACAATTACTACATTATTCGAATTGCCATTAACAGTATATGCGATTCTATTTGAACTTGAGCTGGTAACAGAGGCTGTTACACCCGTCGGGTCCAATACTGATGGAACTACATAAATATATTCATCAGCTCCGCGATCCGGAGTAGTTTCGCTTCGTGCAGTGTTATCATAATCGTTGTCAACTACACCTGCCAATGGAGTACCATTGTTGCTCGCGAGTATCGTTGAAACAGAGATATGAAGATCGGTAGAACTGGTAAAACCAGGATTACCGCTTAGGGTATTTGCATCACCACCGGAACCCGGGGTAGGATCGCCTTGCAATGCTTGCCAACCAGCTAAGGTACGGTTGTTTGCAACTGCAGTTCCTAGCCATTGTGCAATATTTGCGCTGCTCGAGTTATATAAGATATTATAATCCGAAGCTGTTGCTAACCACCCGGTTGCGGCCGCGTTAGTATTAGCGATTGCTACATGGTAGCCTAAACCGCCGCTTCGTGTATCAGCAAAAATGTTATTTTTCAAAGTAACTGTTGCGGTGCCAGACCGTGCGAAAGCATAGCTGTTATTATCGCCAACATGGGATCCACTGATGTTGACCGAGTTGTAATACCAGTTGTTAGTACCAGTGCCAAGGTCATAAATACCAAACAACCTGACATCTAGACCAACACTACCGCCAAGCGCGATCATATTATTATAATAAGAAGCGCTGCCGCTGATGGCATAAATTCCTGCAGCTATTGGAGCGCTTGTAAGCGTACCAGTACCAACCGCGGTAATATTGTTAATATTATTCCGGTGAATTTTAGTAATCGCGGGTGTTGAAGCAACACCTGATACATAAATACCAAACACGGTATATGCTACCGTGCCAGCATTTGTCTGGCTGATATTATATATTTGATTTGCTTCAATGTTATGGCCATTTCCTGTAGAACTAAGATAAATACCAACCGGCAAGTATGATGTTCCCGTGCCGGTGCTATTAGACCTTAAGTCTCTAATCGTATTATTTTTTACTTGATGAGCGCCTGTGCCAGCAACATATATACCACAAGTTCTGTCTCCGCCAGGAGTAGCCTTTTGATATGTAATATTTCCAATAGTATTATTTTCAATATTTACTATACCTGAACTTGTACTGGAAATAGCCTCGTTATCATACGCGAAATTGACGGTATCATAAGCTGCTGCACCGCCGCCAATAACATTTCCACTTGTAGTGCCAACATTTACATTACCACTTGTAATCGAAATAATTTTACATCCAGAACCAGCAGAACTACCAATATTAGAAATACTATTACCCTGAATATTGGAATATGAAACTGTACCTGCCGCAAGTGTGATGCCGGTAAAAGCTGCTGAAGTTGTAAGTGCTGCCCCACTTCTATCTGCTGCAGAGCCACCAATATTGTTAGAATTTATCGTATGTCCGCTGCCAGCGCCAACCGAAATCGGATAAAGCGCAGTGGTTCGGGCTGTGGTTTGATACAAGTTATTACTTGAAATTGTGCAGCCATCGGCCGCGTTTGGTAAATAAACGCCGTAACTCGTCCAATTGTAAATATTATTATTATTTACCGTTACTGTGTTAGTAACAGAATTAGAGTAAATACCGGCTGCAGCTTTACCTGGTGTTCCAACTGTTGCATCCAAAATATCACAGTACTGAATAGTAACATTATTAGTGCCTGTAGCGCCAACAGTAACTTCACCATTCGAAGATGTGGTAGCGTTCGTTGCAACATAACAATATTTCAAATCGCCATTTACAGAACTGTTCGTAAACTGAATTGCAGGACCGGTAGAACTTGCGGTTGCATTCGTATTACTAAAACGCAGATATTTGCCACTGCCACCAAATCTGCCATCAATGGTTACTCTGTCTGCGCCATTAATGTTTATCATTGGTGTTGAAGCTGCTACGGCAGTACCTGAAATAACTCTTTCAGTTGTTCCATCAGGTTGTATTGTTAGGGTATAATTACCTGCACCTTCTTCTGTCCATTGATTCAACGCAACAGTGCCGTCCTCTGTAAGATCAGAAGCAATTGTTACTGTAATATTTCCGGTAACAACGCCATCATTAATAGCTTTAAATAAACCATTTGCAGTATTTGCCGTTAAAGATGTATATTGTCCTGTTCCGACTGTATATGCACCCGAAATAGATGCAGATATCATGAATTGATTTGGTGTACCGCCAATAGCAAAGGCAGCTGCCGTAAGTGCTACCGAAGACGGATTGACCGCGAAGCTTCCTGAATTGATGCCTACATTTGGTGTTCCTGCATTATCCTGTGCAATAACAAAATATTCAATTGCATCTCCGGCAGTAACACCCCCAAATACTTTACTAAGGTCAATAGTAAAATCAAAAGGAGAAGCCGAACCATTCGCTTCAACCCACTTCCAACCTTCGGTTGTATTGTCGTTTGTTGCTGGGAGCGAATTTAATTGTGTCGACTTTTTGTAATATACTCTTGGTCTTGTCCCAGAGATGCCATTTACACCACTGAAATCAGTTATTACCACTGATCCAAAATTTACCGTACTTGACGATGTAGTGTTCCCAAGCGCCGTATAACTAATACCGGGTCCGGTTAAATCCTGTGGGATACCAGCGAACTCATCAGCACCAACATCCGGAGTAGTTCCATTCCGAGAGTCCCCATCAAAATCTGTTGAAACTGCTATAGGTGTAGAAACTACACTGCCACTACCTTCGGTTTGTGTAGCAACCTCGGTATTCAAATGTAAGTTGTATGGGGTGGAGGCCACATTTAAGAAAGGCGGGTTTTCTGTAAAAGAACCAGCATCCCTCGAGGCTACCCTTGACTTATAGGCAGCAATAGTCTGATCGGAATTTGTACCATCAAAATAAATCAACATATTTGCAGCCGGTGTACCGGCATAAAAACAGTTATTATTAGATGTAGATGTATAATAAGTTGGATTATATACACCTGACCAACGGATTGCAACTGTATTACCACTAGTTGCACCTGGAGTGGAGTTATTAACAAAAATATTGTTTCTCAACTCGCTCGTTGTTGCTGCAGCTTTATATAACCCGGAAGAGCCAAATGTAGCGCCACCGGTTGCATTCAAATAAACAGTATTATAATATGCATTAACCGATGTGCCACCAGCAATATTAATACCATTAACTGCATTTGCTCCTGTTGCTGCCGGGGCACGCAGATCCGAAATGAAATTATTATAGATATAATGCAAAGGACCAGAAGAAACATATAGTCCATGAATTGTTACACCAGCTGCCGCTGATGTAAGATTATAAATGCTATTATTATAGGTATTGACAGTTGAGCTGGTCGCGGAAGCCAGATACAAGCCATAGATAGATGTTGCTGTTGTTGCATTAAGGTCATGTATCACATTATTATAAATCAGGATAGAATTTCCCTGAAGTGAGGCGCAGTACATTACATAAATTGCTCCAGAAGTTGAGTAAGCAAACCGCACTTGAGTATTAAATACTTTTACATCTTTCTGATAATAAACGTAAATACCATAAACAGCAGCTGTACCGCCGCCAATGTCATTCGAAGCAGCGCCAATAATTGTTGCACCGCCGCCAGTTGTGCCTATTTCGTTGCCAATATCAAAATATGTTGACGTATATGAATAAAGCCTTATTCCTTCATAGGCATTTTCAACTGTGATATTATAATATTTATTGTAGGAATTATTTCCGGTTGCATTTGTTGGCGTTGTGCCATAATACTGATAAATACCTTTTGAGGCAGTATTCGCTCTATTAAGGGTAATCTTTGAATTCTTTATAGTATTATATTGTGAACCAACAGTAGCCGATGAGTTTTTAATATAGAATCCGTATTCTGCCTGAGTGGTTGTTGTTACATTTGCAGCATTGTCCTGCAAATCAATTCCATCAAATGTAACATAGCTGCTTGTTATTGTTACAATAGCGTCACCAGTTCCAGTACCAGTTCCGGCGGTTATTAGTGGATTTGCTCCAACACCTGATTTTTGAAAAATGATAGGATTGCTTAATGTACCAATTGTCATAATTACAGGGCAATTTTCTGTTGAAGTAAAGCCGGCTTCGACATTAAAAGTAACACCACCAGATCCAACTCCAAATGCATTTAATGCATTAATAGCAGCGGTAAATGTGGTAAAATCCCCCGCAGAACCAATAGTTTTAACTCCTGTTAATGGAACAAAACTTGGATCGGAGTCAACAACAACTTGATCCACACCGATATCTGTTGTTCCATAATCACTTGTAGCAGTAAATTTTAATTGCACTTGAGTGGAAGTAGTACTACCTAATAAAACTGAGTACTGGGTCCAAGTTGAAGCAGTTGCTAAAGTTTTTAAGCTTGCACTCCATGTCCCGCCGTTATCAGTTGATAAATAAATTCTTACAACATCAGTACCCGATGTGTTGATATAATAAAATGAAAGCCTTTTAGGATCAGAATTAATTGAAAAATCCAAAGTCGGACTAATCAAGTCACCCGTACTTGATGAAGAAGCATCATATGAGTGAAATCTAGCAGATTGTGTTGTCGAACTTGCACCAGCCGGTGTATAAGACCCGGTGCCCGAAGACCACCCTGTAGTATAAGAATTCATATGCCAAACGTTATTGGCAGGGCTTGTAGTTCCCGACCATGCAGGACTTAATGAAGGTGGATTTGTCCAAACTCCATCAAAGTTCTGGGAAAAAATCGTTGTCTGCGCAAAAGATATTCCTGTTAGAAATATCGACAACAAAGCGAAAAACAGTATGAGATTTCGTCTCATGCATTGCCTCCTTCAAATTTGATAAAACTGACTCTTCTATAACACTTTTTAAAACTACAATACTGCAGCACGGTATAATCCTCGGCTCCGGAAAAACTCCATCTTCTTCCTTGAGCCTTTAATGAATGACTACTAATTATATTCTTCATTTTGGTTATCATTATACTTCAGTACCTAATTTTACTGTGTACTTTTCAGTTGCAACGGCCCGAGCATTTTCTGTTTTCGAAATCCGCTCATTTACTTCCCTGCCGCCCAGCACTGCATCACTATGTTCTGCCATTATCATTACCGGAATTGTTTTCCATACCAGATAACAATCAAACGCAAAACTCATTTTGCTCGCGTACTCCGCGTCCATTTCAACCAGATTTTTTACGCCCAGAGTTCTATCACCAAAAATTTGCCAGTAACCGCTAACTCCCGGTTTTAACCGTAACCCTGAACGGATGGCATATTCTTGCGGATAGTACTCACGAAGCGTTTTCAAATCGGTAAGCGATAATGGGCGCGGACCTATAAAAGACATATCACCTTTTACCACGTTAATTAACTGTGGCAGTTCGTCAAGGCCTGTTTTACGGAGCCATGCACAGAACGGAGCGATAATCTGATTATTTTTCTTTAAAATGAATTCCCGGGGATCACCGCCAACAGTGTCCTCTGAAAACATTGTCCTGAATTTAAGAATTGTAAAAATTTTGGACTCAAGCGAAACACTTCGCTTTTGCGTGTAGAAAGGGTTTTTCTGGTAGATGAAAAAGAGAACACCGGCAATTGCAATAATAACCGGGAGGAGTGTTACACAGAGTAATACACCAAAAAAAGCATCAAATAAACGTTTTGATGTCTTCATAGATTCGTTTTCCGGTTGAGAGCTGCTTTTTTGCCCATACAGCTTGTTCTCCATGTCAGCAAAATCCTTTCTTCATCAAGTAGTCTTTTTAGAAATTTTATGCAGCTCATTAAGTACATGGCGCGTAGGAGCTGGTTTCATGCTCTCTGTAAGCGTGTACCGTTTGGTCTTTTCGGTTTTTGGCATGTAACCGGTTAACGAAAGAATATCGTTTAACAGCAAATGCTTGATGTTACTATTTTCGAGATATTCCTTGAACTCAACTGAAGGGTTTTCCCACGTAACCAGTAAATATTCAGGTTCGTAACCCGGATACATTTTCATCATTGAATCAACATTCCGCTTATAATCAATAACTCCCTGTGTACTAAGCTGGAACGGTGTACTGAAAATGCTACCAAGTAAAATCTGTTTCGGGTCGTTTCCTTTTACTGCCAAGTCAAACGAAACTTCCCTGTTCCAAGCTTCACCAATTTCATCTACAGGAATACCGACAGCCTTTGCGATAAGCGGATGCGTCGAATTGTCAAAAAGCAATTCTTTTATAATCAGGTTAATTCTTTGTTGAATATAAACCGGCAACTGTTGTGCAACCGCTGCCATCATTTTTTCGTAATAGCCCATTTCATAGCTAATAATATCAGGCTGAATGAAACGGAACCAAAAATTTTCGAAATAGTTGTTTAAAGAGTACCGGCCATACTTAGACCGAGAAGGGTCTGCAGTACCAATTGGATTGAGGCGCTTGATTAATCCTTTTTTCTTTTCAAGTTCAGTTAAATACTTAACAGCACTTGTTGCCGGTATGGAAACAGCTTTAGCTATTTCTGTAACAGTACTTTTACCCGAAGCAATTGCTTGCAGAATTGAAAGATAAACGGAGTTATTTCTCGTGAACTCGTTAACTATCATTTCTTTCAGTTCAAATCCCAAAGGAGCGAAACGCTTGAATACCAATTCCTGCATAATTTCACCAAAACTCTTATTCCATAATTGGAATTGATCGATGAGTGCATAGTATTTTGGTAAACCGCCAAAAACAGAATAAATTTTTATCACTTCCTGTATTGGTAAAATCGAATCGTTCTGGTAAAATCGAATCGTTCATCTGCATAATTTTTGCAACTTCAGAAAAAACCAAAGGTGTAAGTTTAATCGTGTTGCCATGTATTTGGAAGAGAGAACTGTCCGATGAGTAAAATATCCGTTGAATAAATTCTTGATCAGATGAAATTGCAATAATATTTAGTGAACAGCTGGTTGAGTATTTATCCCACAGTCTTTTCAATTCATCAAATACTTCAGGTTCGGTTCTTTCAAAATTATGAAATTCATCCACAGCCAGATTAATGGGTTTTTCTTTGGATACATAAAACATGTATTCAAAAAATTCGCGCCATGTCCTGAAAGAAGGAATAAAACCATCAGTAAAGTTTATGGCTTTAAGATAATCACTAATATCAGCCAACTGTAATTGTGTAGCTTTGCTGCTAATGGTAATATAAACACCATTATTCCTGCGGAGATGTTCGGCAATAAGAGTGGTCTTACCTACCTTACGTTTACCAAACAATAATACAAAATTCGATCCTTTTCCTACAGAATCAAATATTTGTTCAAGCAATGAAAGCTGTTTTTCACGAAAATATAGTTGCATCGGAAGAATTATACTCATAGTTATTATAAATACTGGTATTATAATAAGGAAAATACATTACCCTGTCAAGTTTTATTTAAATATTTTTTACTTTTTTTTGGGGATGTGATTTAGACTGGCATGCAAATTGAAATACTTAATTACTTCCACTAAATCCCTACTTTTAGTTAATTATTAATCAAAATATTGACATTTGTATTAATTATTAAGTCTGTCTATTTCAACCGGAGTCTTACTATTCAGGCTTAAAAGTCCGGTTCCCAGATCTGGTTTGTATTAAGTAAATTCAGGTCATTTTTCGTCTCTTTACGGCAAAATTGCCCATTTAAAACAAAAAGCCGGTTCAATTGAACCGGCTTTACCGTAATTTCCGAAAGACTAGAACCCTTTTCTCAGCACACTTTCCGTATCAGCTTTTGCCATCACTTTTGCGAGCCCCTCGAACTTTGTTTCAGCTTTCCAACCCAAAATCTTTTCGGCTTTTGCCGGATTACCAATCAGCAAATCCACCTCTGTTGGCCGGTAATACTTTGGGTTAACCGCAACAATCGTGGCGCCGGGTTTAAGATTTGGATTTATCTGTAAATTATGTATGTTTTTAACTTCCGGCGAAATTAACTCTGCTAATTTCTCCTCGTCGAATGACTGAACAATGCCCTTTTCGTTCTCCTCTTTACCTTCCCACCGTAAAGTAACACCAAGATGGGAAAATGTATGTTCTACAAACTCCCGAACTTGCCGGGTCTCGCCTGTTGCAAGCACAAAATCATCGGCAGTATTGTTATGGAGTATTTTTATCATTCCATCACAATACTCCGGGGCATATCCCCAGTCTCTTTTTGCATCAATGTTACCCAGTGAAAGTGTATTTTCAAGGCCGTAAACAATCCGGGCGGCAGCTCTTGTAATCTTCCGGGTTACAAATGTCTCCCCTCTTCTGGGAGATTCATGATTAAATAATATTCCGTTGCATGCAAAGAGGTCATACGCTTCCCGGTAATTAACAATAATCCAGTAGGCATACAATTTAGCAACTCCATAAGGCGAGCGGGGGTAGAAAGGGGTTGTTTCAGATTGTGGAACTTCTTGTACTTTACCATACAGCTCACTTGTTGAGGCTTGATAAAATTTCACTTTTTTGAGCCCTACCTCACGTATTGCATCAAGAAAACGTAAAGTGCCTAAGGCATCTACTTGACCTGTATAATCGGGCAGTTCGAATGAAACTTTTACATGGCTTTGAGCCGCAAGATTGTAAATTTCGTCCGGTTCTACTTTTTCGAGAACCCGGTTAAGGTTACTCGTGTCAACTAAATCGCCATAATGTAAAAAAAGTGATTTATTCATTATTTCGGGATTGCTAAATAAATGGTCGATGCGAAATGTGTTAAACGAGCTGCTCCGTCGAATGATTCCATGCACTTCGTATCCCTTCTCCAGAAGAATTTCTGCAAGGTAACTGCCATCTTGTCCGGTAATGCCCGTTATTAACGCTTTTTTCTTCATCTAAAAGTTCTTTCTCTATTTTTGTTCAATATAAAATTTTAAGGTGTTAAGTACAAAATCCACCGAAAGTGAATTCATACAATTTGGATCCTTGCTGCATTCATTCAGATAACAGACCAAACAATCTATATCACTGTGTATCACTTGGCCTTTGTTAAATACATCCAACTCTGTATATGAAGTTGGACCGGTATAAACAATAACTGATTTTTCAAGAGCAACTCCCACGTGAAGGGCAAGGCTGTCGGGTGTAAATAAAATATCTACGGAGTTGATCAGTGAGAAAAAATCCCGCATATTATTTTGAGTGCCTGCATTAACAGCATTGCTGCCAACCTTTTCAAACAACGTTTTATTAAACTCAGCCTCTTCAGGTCCCCCGAAAACAACGATACCTAACGCGGGGTATAAACGTGCAAGTGTATTAATTAAAGCAGCGTAGTTTTTTACAGTCCATTTTTTCAGCGGCCAACGTTTACCGGAACCGGTATTTATACCAATTACATGTTTCTTACGTTTCAGATCATTGTGCCCAGCAAATTTTTTCGTAAAGAGCGTTTCGGCGTCGGTTAAAAATATTTGCGGCTTTTGGCGTTCATACGCTAGACCTGCAATGTTGTATAAATGCTCAAAGTAAGTTTTCGTGTTGGCTTTTTTTAATTTGTCATTTACTCCCAGTAAATACCATTCTTCAGCGGATTTATTTAATGGTTTGGCAACACCTTCCGCTGCGAAATAATATCCGCGCTTTTCTAACCCCTGCGATCTCGTGGCTAAGGCACTGCTTCGTAAATCAGTTTCTAGATTCAGCACAAGATCAAAGGTTACAGAGGCCAACATCGGAAGGTACTCGGAAGGATCCGACATAATTTTGTCAACCATAGGATTGTTCTTAAAAATATCAACGGCATTTGGTGCGGTTATCCACGTAATATGGGCAAACGGGTATTCTTTTCGTAAACCGGGCAGTATAGCGGTAGTCCGGACAACATCGCCCATCGAACCAAATTTTATGACGAGTATGCGCTTATCGGTTTTATAATAGTACTCGCAATCATCGCAAAAAACTCCCAGTTCTTTATGAGGTTTACACGGCTTAACCGCGTCAAAATATCGGCAGTCAAATTTTATTTTATCAATTAATGATGTATCCATAAATGTATATTCTGTTAATAAAGTTTCTCGTAATGGTTGTCTCTGCTCTTTTTTGCAATCCAGTAACTGTTTTTACCATCTTTAAATAAAATATCTAAAGGTGACTTGCCAATAGCCCGCAAGAGTAAACCAATAGGTGTAATCAAAAATGAAAATATAAAGATAATAAGTATTCGGGATACCAACCAACCCAAAATGAAAGCAATTGCCATCCAAATTTTGTATATGTATTTCAGGGAAACGGGTAAAATAGTTGCCAGTATCAAAATGGCAGCACCAACAAGGGGTAAAATACCTTGCAGGGCAAAAACACCGTGCTTGAAAAAAATATACGCGCAATAAAACACTACAAGGAAGCCTATGAGCCAACCAAATTTTTGCAGCTCTTTTTTCCCGGTTTTAAGATTTTTAAGATCATTTGAAACATCGCTAATCAAGCTCATAATGTTCCTTCCAATTGATTGCATCGTGAAACTCGGGTTGTTCTTCCTTATATAAAATAAAGTTGCCTAAAACTAAAATATCAAGATGCGTCCGCATGAAGCATTTATACGCGTCTAGTGGTGATTCAACTATTGGCTCACCACGTACGTTAAAAGAAGTATTCACAATTACCGGGCAGCCTGTCTTCTCGTAAAATTGTTCTATCAACGCATGATACAGCGGATTATCTTCTTGATGAACCGATTGAATCCGCGCTGAAT
>JACPGF010000401.1:454-12076 GCA_016182615.1 Ignavibacteriales bacterium | reverse complement strand
AACAACTCCTCAAATTTGAATGGAACTCGCTTACCTGATAAAAAACCCAATCATTACCCGCATCTTTTAAGAAAGTCTTTTAGGAGCATTTGCTTGTTTATATGCAAATTTTTTACTTTTTTCCCTGCCCTGAAGGCAATGCCTTCCAGGCGGGGATGCGGGTAATGATTAAATCAAAAGACAAGGGGTACAGTTTTATAACCTGTTGCTTACTGAAATAACGATTGATATAATATTTACTTCAGTTCTTATACCAATAAACAAGCACCCGTGGTATGTTATCGGTTATGAAACCGGCAGCTATATTTCTTGTCATAAGCTGTTATGCGTATTTTGTTGTAATTCACTCCTCTAATACTAATTTGGGATATTGTTTATACTTTTTCAGCAATAATAAAATTAATGTTATCCCGATTATTATTGAAATGACCACAAAAGTAAATACTACTAAGCTACCAGATATCCGGCTTGCTAACACAAAATCCGAATGATTTAAAAAATATCCGATAAAATTATCTGCTAAATCATAAAGTGACCGGATATTAAATAGCATGAAAGCTAAACCAAACAGAAATGCATTTTTGATTTTATATCTCGATAATAAATAATATCCTATAACTATTAAAATCAAGTCAAGCACATAGGGCAGAATGAGAATGACAAATGAATTCATATTTTCACCATAACCATCTTTTATATCGACAAATGCAAAACCAAAACTTCCTTCCCAAAAATGCGCGAATAATTGATAGTCTTTTATTTCCAATCCCACAATAAAACAGCCCAGAATATGGCCGAGTTCATGAAGCGGGGCATAAAAAACATACCATATCAGCGGTAAAATAATTACGTTAACATAAATTTCCTTTTGCGGCCAACTACTTCTTAAATATAAAACCAGTAAAGGAAGAACCACCAAAATGAGGATTTCTATTATTCTTAAAAATGGATTCATTGTAATATCTTTATAAATTTATTTTTGTGCAAATCAGGCAAGCAGCGTGCCATTCCGGTTATCCCTTCTGCCAAACCGATTCTACCGCTGAGAGAATTTCTTCCGGTCCAGAACAATATGTTCAACCAATATTTTCATCTGCAAGACGATTCTTTTCTGAAGATTAAGAAGAATGGTAACAACTCGCTCCCTCATCGTAGGTTCAACCCAAAATCCATTTAACTCAAGCAGAATGCTTTCTTTCATCTTCAAGTTTACTGCTTCCAACATCGGTCTTTGATTTTTTTACCCGGCCGGACTTTTTTCAAAATTAAAACAGCAGGATTTTCTTCCGGCTGATATAATTTTGTAAGACCGGTGCTGAGGTATTTTACTGTTCAGCTCAATGCCATATCTGCCCTTTATCGAGCTGTATATATTGTTCCGGCCGCAGGACCATACGGCTGGGGGATGGTATTAACAAATGCAAAAGGAATAGTCTGACAGTTCCGGTCATTGCAGCCTTTTGTAACGTCAAAATGCAGATGAGCTATCGGTGTACCGCTTTGCCCGCTCAGCGCAAGCGTATCTCCCGTTTTAACTGCCTGTCCAATACTTACACGTTCTGAGTTCGGGGAGAGGTGAACATACCGGGCAAACGTCGAGTCTTCATGGCGGACTATTATAACATTTTCGTGGCCGGGTACTTCATCAGAATTAGAGTATCCGCTTATAATCCACTCCACTACTCCCTGATGCGATGCCGTTACTATTGTTCCGGGCTGCATTGTAAAATCGACTGCATAAGAAAAAACTCCGTAATGGCTCATGGCTCCATTCCACCCCTGCATGCACATATATTCCGTACCAACCGGATATGGTAAATAATAATGTGAATTCTGCTGACTTGGAGCCTGCAAACTATCAGAACCCCGCTTGCACCCTAACGCCATTATTAAAACACAAATAAAGTACATGCCTTTCATATAATTCCTTTCATATATAATAAGTAAGGTTTAGAACACGAATTTAACAAGTGACTTTTATTAAAACGCAAAGATAATGAATGTCGATTGGAATAGCCAGAATATCCGTTTTCGCCATTGCTTCAAAAAAATTTCTGCTAAAAAATCAAAAAAATTTGCACGCAGACCAGTATGACCGGACGGTCCAGTTGGTGCAGATTGGACTGATTTTCACCGTTATACAGCAATATCCTGCCCGGCTGTTTTTCTACGTAACTATTTCAACAATGTCATTTTTATGACCGAACAGTTGTTCCCGGCTCCTGACTTTGCCGCAATTTTCAAAAAGTGCGAAATTATGCTAAAAACGGCTAAAAGTTTTCATTAGGGTGTCCCATGACGAGATCAGAGAAACATTCAGAATCTAGCGAAATTTCGTTCCGCTGTAGCTACAAAGCAGTTTTGTTTCTGTTCCCTATGCCAAAGGCATGCCCTCGGCATAGCTATTCCAGCTCTTACATTCCATAATGGAAAATGAATTATACCCGATGCAAATATGCATCTGTTTTTTCAATTAGTTTGCAGGAATTGCCTTTTCTTATACTCATCCACTATAACTATACTCCAAATTTTAATAGTTGGACGTGGCATATTTAACACCTCGTTATAAACACCTCTCTTAAAGTCGAGCATATTTCATTTATAGCTTCCTTTGCCCTCTCAAATTTACCCGGTAAGACAACAAAATCATGAAGAACTCCTTTATAATTGGAATACTTGACAAATACGGATTCTGCTTCCAACTGGTTTGCATACTTCTCCCCTTCATCTCTCAACACGTCAAATTCTGAGGTAATAATTAAAGCGCGTGGCAAACCATCAAGTTTTTCAGCAAGCAATGGAGAAACAAGATGAGACGCAGCCTGCCCGATGTTTTCTAAATAGTGATTACGGTACCAGTTAATATTAACTAACGGAAGCCAAAAGCCATTTCCAAAATATTTATATGAATTTGTTTCTACTGCCGCCGGATATTTGTTTTCTGGCGCTAAACGATAGCCGACAGAAATCACAAGGGCTCTGGCGCCTCCAGCAATCAATGTGCAAAACGAATCAAACTCCTTGAGTGCGCCTAAAACGAATCCACCGCCGTGAAAATATATTACTATGGGAAACGATCCTTTCCCTTCGGGTACATAAATACGCAATGGTATTTTTATCCCGAAATTTTCAATATAAGTATCATTTATCCGGATACTTGCATCTGGATCGCCAAGCCACGATTTATCGAGAAAACTATCCCTTGCCTCTTGAAGCGTTACTGATGACAGCGGTTTCTCATTCGATTCAGCTATCTGATTAAGAACTGCTTCCGATTGAGCGTCAAGTTTTCCAAAAGGGTACAACGGATAATGATTTATAGACATAACTATCGATTTATTTAATTATACAATGAAATTTTTTTTTACGCATTAGCGAAAATTAATAACGCAAATTACGCATATTTAAGTTAAAGCGCCTTTCGTTTTGATCGTTTCAATGTCAAAATTTGCGCTTACCGGGCAGGACATATCGTTCCGGCATCTAACCCGCGCGGATGGGCTATAGTATTAAGAAAAATAAAAGGAATAGTCTGACAGTTCCGATCATTGCAGCCTTTTGTAACATCAAAATGCAGATGAGCTATCGGTGTACCGCTTTGCCCGCTTAGCGTAAGTGTATCGCCGGTATTAACTGCTTCGCTGAGACTTACACGTTCTGAGTTCGGGGAGAGGTGTACATACCGGGTAAATGTCGAGTCTTCATGACGGACTATTATAACATTTTCGTGCCCGGGTACTGCATCGGAATTGGAATATCCTCTTTCAATCCACTCCACTACTCCCTGATGCGAGGCCGTCACTATTGTTCCGGGCTGCATTGTAAAATCGACTGCATAAGAAAAAAACCCGTAATGGCTCATGGATCCATTCCACCGCTGCATGCACACATATTCTTTACCTACCGGATATGGTAAATAATAATGAGAATTCTACTGATTTGGAGCCTGCAAACTTTCAGAACCCTGTTTGCACCCTAACGCCATTATTAAAATACAAATAAAATATATGCCTTTCATATAATTCCTTTTGTATCTATTTATGCAATATATCTGGTTTAGAACGCGAATTTAACAAGTGTCTTTTATTAAAACGCAAAGAAATTTAACATCACATTTTACAATATTTTAACATAACTACCCGGCTCATTTCTATAGTTTTTTCCATCTCTTTAACCTCAGACTATGGGTATCCATCAACTCGTGAAAGCCTGAGGTTGGCTGATAAAAAATTCGTTGAACTTCTTAAGTTTCTAAATTTAGTTAACCGCACAAAATCGACTTTATTTTACATAAGCTGTTAAAAAAGCGATTTCGTGCTGTTTCAATCTGGCAGGCGTGCCAAATTGTGTTATCAATCCATTACCAAATTATTCATTAATTATGCTAAACCAATAACCCTGCGCCGTTTCTGAAGCAGTGAAAAATAGTCATCTTTCATTTTGTTGGATAGAAATGAAATCTCTATTTCATTTTCCCACGAAGTGATAGCATCTAACAATTCTTCCAACACAATTTCAATAGTACGGTTATTCAAACCCATGCATTCAGATGCAAAATAGGTCACCAAATCTTTTCTGGTGAGACTGCGTTTTCTGCCCCTGAGTGGCAATGCAATTTCTTCAGCGGCATTTTTTATGACGATAGTTGTATTGAGTAAATCATAAGCGGGTGTAAGAGTAGATATTTCATCTTTTGTTATCAGTGAATAATTTTTAAGATGCATATCTTCGTTCCCTGTAAGAAAATTAAATAGAGTCAGCTTAAACAGTTTTATCTTTTCAATCATTGGGAAGCTGCAATATTTTTCAACTATGCCTGCAACTTTTTCCATACTTGAATTATATTTTGTATTTCTGTTTTTTCCGCTCAACTGTGCAAAATCTTCAACAGCGTATTTTTGATCTTTTTTCATCCGGTCGAATCTTTTAATAAAATAGTGTAATGTTCCCGTTTTGTCATAGATAAGTCCGTGTTGTGGCACTTCAATACCTGCAAGGCTGGCTAACCTCATGGTTAGGTCTTCGTTTTCAGGTAATGCAGTATATAACGTCTGCTGTGGTTTTATAATATACTTTCCACCCATATCGGTCAATACAAAAGAAGAACCGGGAATTGATAGTATTGCACTTAATTTGGGTTGTACACCTTCCAGTGAAATCTTCCCGCTTCTTGCAGCAGCCTCCTCAAGTAATTCCTCTTTAGTATAATCAAGCGGCAGAAGGGTTATTAGACGTGAGTTAAGCTGCTTGATTCCATTCCTGGAATACAGCCCCGCGGATATTTCTCTATAGGTCAGCGGGCATCTATTCATCACTTGGCTCAACCGAAACAGAACCTACAACATCTTTCCCGACAATCATCAGTTGGCGGAATGAATCATCCCTATCGACTTTCATCCTCCTGCAAAGTGCATCAAGATTGAACCCTTCTGGCAGAAGCCCATCAAAAAACGGGGGGAATTCATTGAAACAATATATTTTCACATTAATTGGCATGGTCAGGGAAATAGGCTTACCCGCGTAACTTTCCAGATAGGTAAACTTGTATTCCTTGCCACGGATTATCTCATCAAGATAGCCGCAATGCACGCCGAAATTAAACACTTTTGCCTTGTTCATTTCACGTCTCCGGTAATTACTCCATCCACACATAGTGTTAGATTGAGAACTGACAAAATTTTTATAAGTGTGTCTATCTGATAGGTTGCCTTGCCATGTTCAATATCAAATATTGCCGTCCGCCCGACACCTGCAATGATAGCAAGCTGATTCCTGCTCAACTTACTCTTTTTTCTTTGCTGAAGAATAACTGATGCGATGTCTCCGGGATTTGCTATTTGAACTATATTTACTGCCATAACGGTAAAATTTATATTAATACTTTGTTTCTGCAAATATAGAAAATATTTGCAGGTTATTTACTTATATAGCGGTAAAATTAATCTATTTATTGGGTAAAACCCAAAACAATTGCACTTTTTTACAATATTTACCCGTATAGCGGTATTTATTGCTGTCATTTTAACTTACCTACAAAGGATTATCTCCTTTCCATCATTTACGCTTCTTATATGGTTTTTAAGAAAGCGTACCCTTAACTAGCTGGCTGACTATGGCTTGATATCCAATATTGCAGGAAACCCACGATGCTCCGGATTAACGTCGGAATGTTCTAACTAACTCGACATCTGTTTGGAGCATTTTGTTCAAAATAAAAGACCCGCGTGACCGGACGGTCCAGTGGCACTGATTGGACTGGTTTTCACTGTTATACTGCAATATCCTGCCCAACTGTTTTTCTACAAAACTATTTCAACAGTACCATTTTTATTACCGAACGGTTGTTCCCGGCTCGCAGCTCACAGAAGTAAATTCCGGAACTAAACCCCGCGGCGTTCCACTTTACCGTGTACTGCCCCAACCCCTGATCTTCATTAACCAGTTCAGCCACCCGCGTACCTACTAAATTATAAACTCGCAAAGTCACCCGCTGCATTCCCGACTGCCCCACGTGGGCCGCTGATTGTTGACTGCTGATAGCTGATAGCTTATAGCTAATCGCCGCTTCCGGGTTAAACGGATTTGGATAATTCTGCAATAATTCACATGATCTGCCCTGCAGGCTCCCCTGCTCGCTTATTCCTACCCCTGAAACCATGATTGGCTGTGTCCATGCTTTCTTGCCGGCTGCATTGCTTACTTCTGCCCTTACATAAGTTTCATTTCCGGTAATCTGGTATTCAGCTGCCGGAGCATTTACCGTCCCAAGAACTGAACCCTTGTTGCCGATGAACTGTATCTTTTCGCCATTGCTGCTTTTTACGTAGAGTTTCGAGGACGAATAGTAAACAGAATCCAGAAAGATACCGTTACTGGCATAAAAATCACCTTCGCGGATAGCCTTTGTAAGCGTGTCTTGGTTGATGGACGAGGCATAAACCATTATCCAGCCTTTACCTTGGTGAGTCTCCCTATGAGAATCATCACTTGCCACACCAAAGAGCTTTCGGCCGGTGGAAAGTACACTATCCCACACCGAGATATCTGTCAGCCCGGCCTGGCTGGCAGTAATACCATTCCAAATTTCCATGTGGTTCAGGTTGGTTTTCATGAAGTTGATGATCTGTAATGCGGTAATGGGTATTTGTGAATACCGCGGGTGATTAATAAACGGTACCGCGCTCTGTGCTTTAATTGCATCAATCATCTGCTGATGCGTAAGATTTGCTCCGCTTACCCGCGCTTTCATGTTAACGCCGGTAAAATGGCCCCAGTTGCCATTGCCCGATATTCCGGGTTCCGATCCATTAATGACGGTAAAAGTGGGCGTGGAGAGCACCTTGGCGTTCCACCAGGCACCGTGATCGGTGAAAACGAGAAAATCATATCCCTTCGCTATATATTGCGATATGATCTTCGGGCCGGTATAAGATGTATCGGTTATATCGCCTGCGCTGCCGGGATAGCTATGCGTGTGCGTGTTGCCGCGGTAATAGCGTTTTTGTGCATAGGTTGAAGAGAGAAAACCACCTATCAGCACAAATAAAATGATCACAACCCTGAAGGTTGGCGGGTTGATTGGATTCAATACAGCAGAAGTATAAGAATTACAATGCAGTCCCATATTGCCACATATTTTTTGTTTTTGATAGAGTAAAATATGGATTCCCAGCGGAATAGTTCAAACAAAGTCTGCGTATGAACGGAAAAGACACATCTTTGTCTGAGCTTTCCGCTTAGCAAAGCTAGTTCGCCTTGTTCTAATACGGGGCCGACGAGATTTCCCGACCACTCATCGGGACGACCTCCTGCGTACCCACTTTCTGTGGGCGGGACAGAACCTTTGGGATATAAAATATTGTGCAGAAATGGCGTTTTTAAGCTGTTTTCAAAGGATTGACGATCCAAATTGGGTTACTCTGTTGTAAAGCTCGATAGGAATTCGTTACCATATTCAAAAACCTATTTTTTTCTGCCTTATTCCCCAACATATTTTTCATTTTTTTAATGTATATAATTTTCAACAGCCACTACAGTCCCTTTTTTCAGGACACTTCGACTAACTAATTCTGTGCAAATACTTAATTTCTTGGAATATTATTGACTTTTTGAAAAATAAATTTGTAATATTTATAATAATCGGAGGTTCCGATGCATACTTTGAGGCCACCGGAATAATTTTAGAAAGCCAGTTAAGCGGCAAGTGAATTTCTCATTTACCGCTTGTATAGTTATTAAAAACTGTTACCCTGGGGATATTACTCTCCGAATGATCTTTCGAATAATGCAATGATTGCCTGCTTTCCGTTTTCCTGAAGGAAGCGCGTCCCTGTTCCGACAAAATGGGCGTGGGTGATTACCGGCAAATTTTCTCCGGTACATGCAACCCAATCGGTTTTATTCCACATGAACCATGAATCCTTTTTCTGATCGAAAATGTAAAGGGGTTTGTTGCAGATTTTCGCAAATTCAGCGCCCCATCCGGTGCCGCCGTGAACGGTTTTGTCTTCCAGGATTTCACCGACAACGTAGATTTCCTGGCCGTTATTTATCTGATACCAGATGCTTTGCAGAACTTTACGGAAAGCCGGGCCGGGTGAATATTTTCTGTTCATTAATTTGGAAACATATTCAAGACTCACATCGCCATTTTTAAGTTCTTCATGATTCAAAACCCGTAGTCCTCTTTTTCGAACAATGTTGTGTCCTTCAAAGGTGAAATTAACTTCTTCGATACCTAACCGTTCCGCGTTGGCTCCAAATTCTGCTTCCGCGCCGACAATTCCTCCACTGAATAAAATACAATCTTCTCTTTTCATTTTAATTTCTTTCTATTATAATAAACTTGTGATTAGCGGGAAATAATAGGTGTACCATACAATCAATATTAAATTGAGATTTATTTCTTATTGGAATATACGCAATTCAGGTGGAAATCAGGCAAATAGCGCTTAGTTACACTGTTTGCTCAATGCGTTTTAGGTACAAAGCCAGTATGCTTATTTGGTTCTCCAAGTTGATCCTTCCAAGTATAAAAAGTACTTCAAGGTACTCCAAGAACGGCAAGCATTCTTTGAGCAGGGATTTCTGTTTTCGCAGTGAAGTTGTTTATCGTAGCAACAACAGCATCTCTTATATCCGGTTCAACCCAAACGGAGTTCAAATTTCCCCAAGACTTTTTTTTATAGTCAAATTTTCGGCAACGATTTCGGCGATGACTTCGTCTTTCTTTTTAAGCTTAGCTTCAAGTTCTTCGATACGTTTTTTAAGCAAGGATTCATCTTTCTGACGGTTAGCTTTAGAAGTTAAAATCTCAGGAGCAGATTCAAAGAGTTGTTTTTCCCACCGGTAAATATCCTGTGGTGAAACCAAATTCCTTTCAGCAGCTTGGCTAATCGGAACTTGTTCTTTATAAATCTCTCGTAGAATACGTGTCTTTTGTTCACCTGTTTTTCGTGCTCTTTTCGACATGGAATTTTCCTTTATGTTTAATAATTGAAATTTAAGGATTTTCCACTTTCATCTGAAGCATTACAAGTATTACAAAAGCACATTAAAACTTCTATTACTCGTACTCAAACAAACGGCAAAATCGAGCGTTTCCACCGCACCATTTCTGAGGAATGTTTACGAACAAATGCCTTTGTTGATTTAGAAGATGCTAAAAATCAATTGCTCAGTATATTGCATACTACAATAGAAAACGACTTGACAGTGCTATTTACTATCTTACTCCTGAAGATATGTTATTGGGTGGTATGACACAGCGTTTACAGGACGGTCAGAGAAAACTTGATCTGGAAACACTTAAAAGATTGAATGCTCAGAAGGTTGCGTAATGAGTTTCATATTTATTAAAAACTTTTCCATCTTTCGCTGAACCATTACACTTGACCTCATTCCATCTGTCAATTTTCAACGATTTTAATTTTTTTACCACAAAAGGTTATGATTTTAGTTACAAGGTACTAACAATGATTTAAAAGAAATTCTACTTAAAAGCTAACGAATACCAACTGCTATATATTCGTATTTTGAAATATTCTACATTTACTTCCTGGTTTTGAATACCCTTCATGATTATAGTAAGCTGCGGGTACATAACATAACTGTACATCAGAATGCTCAATGGCAAATTGCGCAACTGCAAGGCTAGTAATTTTGTTATTCATAGGTGCGATAATTATGTTAAAGTCGGTGTAATCAATAAGTTCCCTCTCAATAGTTGATTTTGAATCTTTAAATGAAGTAACAGGGAACTCAAAAGTCCGCGAATGCATATAAGTCTGAACTAGTTCATGATGTTTCATTCTGTTCAATTGTATTGCAGAGTTATCATCCGTGCAACTATCAGAGCCGACTCCCAATAGAATCTCACTTGGTTCAAAAGTGTTTATTAACTTTTGAGTTCGTTCTGGTTCAAATCCGACTAAAACAACAAGTATATCTCTTTTTAACGGACTCATAAAACCAGAATAACCAAATATGCTTCTAATTTCTTTATTACCAACTGAAAGCCACTTTTTTGCATTATCCGTTTCAAGATAAGAATAAACCTCCGCATTATTATACCAGAAATCTACAAATGCTAAGTTAAAATGCGACAGGAAAATAATTCTATAAAGTACAAGTAAAGTTTCATGCGTAAATGTTGTTATATCTATTGCCAATCTAAAATCATCCTTCTTTTCAATTCTACTAAAAAAGTCGAGGATTTTTTTTGCATTTTCGATTGGCTTTTCAGAATGAAGTTTGATGACAGAATATTTTACACATGAGACTATTTTTATCAAATTAACCTCATTTTGTTTAAAGAAAGGAACTTGATCTTCATTCATGAATACCACAGCTTCTTCAACCATGCCAAAATCTATATTACTTGCAATTGATAAGCATCGATCTTCAAATGAGGCAGAGAAAATGAACAAATTAATTTTGTTAGTAATCGCTGTTCTCAAATCATTAAGATTTAAAGTTTTCATTATCTACTCTATGAATAGTGATTGTTGTGAATCATCAAATATACTATTAACTCCTCTTGAGTTAATTTTAGAAATAAGATAATATGGTTTTTCAATAGCAATTTCAAGGTCTTTTGAATTCAAAAATTTATACCCGGCAAAGCTTGAAGGATCCAAACCAAAATGCGGAGCAAGTATTCTATTAAGGATTATTAAACGAGCTTTTCCTGTACCAAACTTATTACCAATTACATAGAGTTGGAAGTAGCCCAATTCTACTCCGTAATTTATTACCTTCATTAATTCATCAGATGGCTCATCTTGTAATGCAACCGAAAATACTCTCCGTTCGCTCACGTCTGATAATAGAATCGATCTAAACATATTACCTAAAACTTCAATAAGATTCCTCAGGTTCTCAATTATTTTTTTTTCTGATTTAATATCTGCTATCTTTTTGCTTGTTTGCTCAATCCTTGCCTCATAAGAAATTGACTCATTTGTCGTATCCAACAATTTTTTAAATTCACCATAATACTCATTCGTAGAATACTCCTGTATAACCGAATTTTGTACGCTCGGCTCAATAAATAGCACTCCCTTGTTCTTTTTAAGCTCAGATAGGTGATTATTCATTGTATCATACATTTTTTTTGCAGGC
>JACPGF010000401.1:0-438 GCA_016182615.1 Ignavibacteriales bacterium | reverse complement strand
CTCAAGAAATTGTCTGATGTTTCCAGAAGAGATATTAACAAGTTGTTGAAAGCCTGCATAGCTATATGTATTTCTGTTGCCTTGAATTTCATCACGAATGAAATTAGGCCGGGAATATCGGTATGCAAAATCATAAGCCTGTTTTTCACTTTTCCCTAATTTTCTTTGCTCGGCTTTTAGTGAAGTAAACAAATTTTTAATTTTTGCTTCCTGTTCTCTATCCTCAGGAAAGAAATCCTCTGGATCTGTGTTTTTGACTTTTGCTAGTGCTAACCTCTTTTTCACGACTTCAATAAGTCTTTCTTTATAAAAACTTCTTGCAGATGTTGTATATCTATCCGCAATATTTATTTCGGAGAAATCGTGAGGAGTTTCAATTCTTGTTCCAGTGCTTGTTTTAAAAATCTTATAATTTAATTGGGTTGAGACCTTGAAACA
>JACPGF010000400.1 GCA_016182615.1 Ignavibacteriales bacterium | reverse complement strand
GGCGGCTATCCTATTTATTACGGTAATCCTGTTGAATCGATCATTTATTTTAAAACGCGCATCAACCAGGTGAACGCCAATGAAAGCGAGTGCATTACCTGCGGCAATGTGAACCCCGAGCAGATCTTTAATATCATCGAATCGAAAGTATTGGATGAGAACGGCAATCAAACCAAAAGCCGGAGGATATCTCCGAAAGAATGGAACGAGTTTTATCATGAAAAAATTGGCTCAACGCTTGCCGGCGCGGATAGTGGCCGGCATGAAATAAAGAATACTTTTAAAAAGCCGGGCGTGCTTAAGCAATTTAAAGTGTTTACGCTGCGCGACGTGCTTTCAAAATTATCGAACAAGCAATATCTTTTCATCAACCTGTTGGAGGCGCCCCTGCTGGCCTGCATCCTGGCTTTTTTAATTAAATATTATAAGAACGGGCAAGACTACACATTGGCCGGCAATAAAAACATGCCCGCTTATTTGTTCATGTGCGTGATCGTGGCCCTGTTCATTGGCCTTACGGTGAGCGCCGAAGAGATCATCCGCGACCGGAAAATATTAAAACGCGAGTCTTTTTTAAATCTTAGTAAGGGTAGTTATCTTTTCTCGAAGATACTCATCCTGTTCTTCGTCTCGGCCATACAAACCATCACTTTTGTACTGATCGGTAATTACATACTGGAGATACAGGGCATGTATCTCGATTACTGGATGGTACTCTTCACCACTTCGTGCTGCGCTAATATGTTGGGATTAAGGCGTTATCGTGAAATTTGAAGAATTGCATCCAAAGATCTCGAGCCAATCGGTGGTGCCGGTTTGGGGCGAGGTAATGACCAGCCGCTGGGCCTTTGAGGCGCTGGCAGTTAACCAATTTATAAATAACGACTACGAGAAAAACGTATATGCCTTCGAAAAAGAAATAAGCACCAGCGGCTTTAAAAAAGTGTATTGGCAATCGAAAATGATCACCCTGGCCGACGAATGCGCTAAATCATTGTCCGGCAACAATTGCGCTGAAATTTTAAAGAACGAGATCGAGGCCGAAATGAAACTTACTCCCCAGTTCGTTTTTAAGGCTTTCGACAAATTAAAGAACGGACTCGATGCAGCCACGCTGGTAGAGATCAAAGATTACCTGCTGGCCGTAAAAAAACAGTATACCGAAAAATACGACAAGGCTTATAAAGAAAAGGACAGCTGGCTTTCGGCACAACAGGAAAATGAGGCTTCTAAAGCCGCATTCGCCAAATTGCTTAACCAATCACAAAACAATAACCTGGAAGACCTGGCCAAAAATACGGCCAGCGACCTGGATGCAGTTATCGTAGAAAATGACCGCTTAGTGGCTACCGGCGACCCCATTTTCAGGGATGGCCCGGTTGATAAACTGGTCAGGGCGCATTTCCTCGCTCCGCGTAAAAGTGTTTTTGGCACTTTGCACAGCACCTATTGGGTAAACATCGGGGTTATCTGGTTCATGTCGCTGGTAATGTGGTTTACCCTGTATTTCGACCTCCTGCGTAAGCTACTTGAATTTTTTGAATCCTTGCTCATGAGATTTAAAAGGAAAAAAATTTAATGACGCCGGAATTTATTATTATTGTATAGCAAATGGCAACCGAGCAGCCCAACATATTTTTAGCCGCTAATTTCGACGAAAGCCTCGCCCTGCGCGAGCATCTTTTGTCGTGCATGAAAAGCGCGGGCATGCAGGTCTTAGACCAGCAAAGCATGGGCGGAGATATTACTGCCTCGCTTCAAAATGCCTCCTGCTCTGTGCATATACTGGGACGCGATTATGGCAAATGCCTGGAAAATGATCCGGCCACTTCGCTGGCCAAATTCCAGTTCATCGAAGCGAAGAAGAAATTACAGGCAAGCTCCGATACATTTAAAATGTTCATCTGGTATCCGCCCGAGGTATTGGCAGCAGCCAAAGAGACTTTACAGGAAGAGTTTATCAACGAGATACGTAACAGTATTGTGCAAAACATGGTCTTTACCAATATCGCTTCGCCCATACAATTGGTTGACGATATGCGATCGATGCTGGCCACCGAACAAAAGACAAAATTTGATATCAAAGAAACCGAAGTGTTTTTAGTGTTTAACCAGCTGGATGAAGGCGAGGCCGATGGCATCATTGATATGCTGAGTGACATTGTGGATGTAGAGAAACTGAACATTGTGCAGGACAGCGATATGGATTACTCCGAGTTTTGCTCGCAGCAGATCAGTAAATCAAAATTAGCGGTGGTGTATTTCAAAGAAACTTCGGATTGGGCCCTTCCTTTCGCGCAGCAGATCTGGAAGAAGGTGGGCGGCGCCTCTTCGCACACACCTATTTTGCTGATTGGCGATGAGGACCCCGAAACGAATATGAATAAAAGATTTAAAGCGCCTAAAGTGATTTCGCTGATCGTATCCGGGGAGCTTATACCCCTGGAAATAAAAGTGAATTATGACAAAGCCCTCGAAGGGCATATTTAATAAAGCAAAAACAACACATGAAAAAGATCATGAACATATTGGCCGCGCTGGGGGTTATCTTATTCTCGCTGGGCCTGTTTTTTAAGTTCTTCCACTGGGGGGGCGC
>JACPGF010000399.1 GCA_016182615.1 Ignavibacteriales bacterium | reverse complement strand
TGAAGTCCATGCAGATAAGCATGTGCTGGCCTATCAAAGCTCATCAACATTATTCGAAGGCAATGATGGCGGCATTTATAAAACTACCAATGGTGGATCCTCTTGGATTGATTTATCGAACGGGTTGGTTATCAGCCAGATATACCGTATTGGTATTTCAAAAACCGATAATACAAAAATACTTGCGGGTTTGCAGGATAACGGCACTAAAAAATATAGTGGCGGCATAAGTACGTGGACTGATGTATATGGCGGTGATGGTATGGAGTGTATTATTGATAATAATAATGCCACATCTTATATGTACGTTACCTATACAAACGGTCAAATATACAGGAATAGCAATGGTTTTAGTACTTACTCAACAACTAAAATATCTGACAATATAACAGGGCTCCCCAGCGGGGCTTGGGTTACACCATATATTATGGATCCGTCAAACAGTGCTAATTTATACGCTGGATATGATATGGTTTGGAAAACAACAAATAGGGGAGACTCCTGGACGGCGGTATCCCAGCAATTAAGTGCTTCGGCCAAACTTCGTTCCGTGGCAATCGCACCATCTAACACTGATGTCTTGTATGCTGCTGATCAGCTGAATATGTGGAAAACAACTGATGGCGGTGCAACAAACTGGACTGCTGTTACTCTCCCATCAAATACGAACAGTTTGACATATGTAGCGGTAAAGAATAATGCACCGAACACACTTTGGATTACCTACGGTGGTTTTACCGATGGCGGGAAAATATATGAATCGACCGACGGTGGTAGTTCATGGACAAATATATCTTCAGGGTTACCTAATCTTCCTGTAATGTGTGTAACTCAATATACCCGTGCTACTGACCGGACCGTCCTTTTCGCGGGAACCGATGTTGGCGTTTACGTTAAGGATGGAAGTAATAACTGGGCTGCATTCAATACCGGATTGCCAAACGTTGTGGTCTCTGAGCTGGAAGTTTTTTACGGGTCAGGCACTGACAAATTACGGGCGGGAACTTTTGGCAGAGGGTTATGGGAAACAGAAATATCTTCAGCTTTGCCTGTTGAACTAACCTCGTTTAAGGGTTCGCAGGATGGAAACACTATTATATTAAACTGGAAAACCGCAACTGAATTGCACAATTATGGATTTTCCATTGAACGGAAATCTGCGGATACACTATCGCCGGAAAATGTGTGGAAAAGTATATCGTTTGTTGCCGGGAAAGGCAGCACAAATACTCCGCAGGAATATGCATATACTGATAACGGGCTTTCCGGGACCGGTACTTATATTTACCGCCTGAAACAAATTGATAATAACGGTGCTTTCCATTATTCAGGTTTAATAACGGTCGAGTATAATTTGCCATTGGTTTTTGAACTTTTGCAAAACTACCCGAATCCGTTTAATCCGTCAACGGTTATCAGGTATGCAATTCCAACGGAGCAAAAAGTTACATTAACCGTCTTTGATGTTCTCGGTAATACGGTTCAAACATTGGTAAACGAGGTTCAGCCTGCCGGTAAATACCGTGTTGCTTTTAATGGCTCTGCGATCGCGAACGGAGTGTATTTTTACAAAATACAGAGTGGCAAGTTTGCCATGACAAGGAAGTTGGTCGTATTGAAATAGAAAAAGTTCTATTATATTTCTCTAACTTTGCATTGCTGAACATATAATTGAACCCTGCTTTTTATGAAGAAACTTCGCAAAGTTCTTATACCCTGCCTTGGTCGAGGCAGGGTATTTTTTTGGGAAGGCTGAATGTAGATGAAATATAGGATTTAACTTGATTAATAGATTACTTTTCTCAGCTTCCCCTCATGAAAAAATTAAATAATTTAGCTAAACTATTGCGAATAAAAGTATTACTCTTTATATTTGTACTTCAATTTTTGTGTTGCCGGGGTGGCGAAATTGGTAGACGCACAGGACTTAAAATCCTGTGGAAATTAATTTCCGTGCCGGTTCGACTCCGGCCCTCGGTACCATTTTAATGTCCAGCGGGTTCTTAGCTCAGTTGGTTAGAGCGTCTGCTTGACGTGCAGAAGGTCATAGGTTCGAATCCTATAGAACCCACAATAATCGGAGTTTATCTCCGTTTTTTTTTATATGGTAATACGTTATGGAAAAAATACAAATCACTTTCCCTGATGGGAATTCTAAAGAATTTGATAAAGGCATAACCGCGCTGGACATTGCCAAATCAATCTCTCATCGCTTAGCCGATGAAGCACTCGCCGTTAAACTTGATGGCGTTATAAAAGAGTTATATACACCCATCAATTCCCCGGTATCAATTCAGTTTTTAACTTTCGAACAGGAAGAGGGGAGACATGTCTATTGGCATTCATCTTCGCACCTTATGGCGCATGCCATTCAGGCTCTTTATCCTGAAGCCCGTTTCGGCGTTGGCCCTGCGATCGATTCAGGCTTTTACTATGATTTTGATATTAATACCAAACTCACCGAAGATGACCTGTTAAAAATTGAAAAGAAGATGCTCGAAATCGCAGCTTCTGATAACACATTTCAGAGAAGTGAAATGCCGAAGGCTGAAGCGCTGAAATTTTTTGCTGATGTTAACGATCCGTACAAGCAGGAAATTATCAGTGAGCTGAACGAAGAAGGTACCGTGATTAGTACTTACAAAGAAGGTGAATTTACTGATCTTTGCACCGGTCCGCATCTGCCGTCAACAGGAAAAATAAAATGTGTAAAATTGCTTACCGTTTCCGGTTCATACTGGCGCGGTGATGAGAAGAGAAAACAATTACAACGTATTTACGGGATCACGTTCCCTAAAAAGAAACTGCTTGACGATTATCTTGCTTTTCTTGAAGAAGCAAAAAAACGTGACCACAGAAAATTAGGCAAGCAACTTGACTTGTTCAGTATTCACGAAGAAGCCGGTGCTGGTTTAATTTACTGGCATCCTAAAGGGTCTCGTATTCG
>JACPGF010000393.1:3668-7437 GCA_016182615.1 Ignavibacteriales bacterium | reverse complement strand
AGAACATTTGAAAGAAGATTTAAAAAAGTCACTTATAATTCGGCAATAGAATACATACAAAGGGTAAAGATTGAAGCAGCAAAAAAGGAACTTGAAGCCGGGCGGAAAACGGTCAGTGAAGTTATGTATGATGTCGGTTATTCCGATACAAAAGCATTCAGAGACCTTTTCAGGAGAATATCCGGTATGACGCCAATTGATTACCGGAATTATTATGGAGCAGTTACCGCGGGTAAAATATAGAAAGCTTGACGACACGCTTGTAATAACCTTATTTTACGCCTTAAAAGCGGTATCAATATCCGGTAAACAATTGTCATGCAACAAAGGTGATCGATGATGTTGAGCAACAATTCTTTTCATAACTCTGGTCGACTTACTGATCGTTTGGATATTCAAAAATTTGTTAACACTAATTCCATTCGGAATTATAACTTTTATCAAACAGGCGAAGCACTATAATAATTCAGGACTAAACGCCATTGGATCAATTATTATTTTTATTTCGTCTAATTGATTAACACGATTAATCAAGAATTCCATAAAACATCTTATTTACTCTTGTTACGCAATCTGGGTTAAAGTCTGGCTAAAACCCAAATTGATTTTGTCTGCAATCGAGTAATGATTTATCAAAAAATAACAGGTGAGTGGCTAAAGCCTGTTTTGAGTTATTTCAATTTTCTCCCCCGAATAAATCCGGGGGCAATTTTAAATCAACATTTATGTACAAACGCAGCAAAATAAAATTGCTCAATCATCACACAGGTAAAGCAAAAAAAACCACGAGAAACAAATACAGCTTATTACAATTGCCCCCGGATTTATCCCATTGCTATCACTTGGGATGCATTGGGTAAACCGGGGGATCACAAGTCCCACACCCACACTGGGCTTTGGCCCAATTTTGCGTAACATGTGTTATTTACTCTATTCTCTTGTTGAAACAGAAAGAGCATCTAATAACCTTTTAACATCATTCTCGTTTATATACAGGTGCGGTGCGAACCTTAGTGAGTTGCCACGCTGAGTGATAAAAATATTTTGCGATTTTAATTTCCCAACCAGATCACCATTGAAGTGCTTAGGTAATTTTGCCCCAAACATGTGCGGGCAGCGATGCTGCTCATCAGGAAGCTGAAAACCCAACTGTAATAAATGATTGCTGATAACTTTATTTACTTCAGAAAGACTGTTTGCAATACCTTCAACACTCCATTTTGTAATTTGCTCAAGTGCTGTAATTACTCCCGGTAAAATTGTCGGAGTGCATTTCTCACCCACATCAAACCTGCGTGAGCCGGGCATGTATTCGTCACAATAGAGAGCCAAAGTTGTAAAATCTTGCGCATTGTTTCTGGCAAACCACGATTCTTCAAGAGGCCGTGAATTACGCCACTTTTCAGAAACGTACAGCACACTAAAACCATAGGGACACAACAGCCACTTATAGCCTGCAGATGCTAAAAAATCAGGCTGAACATCTTCAATAGAAAACGGCACAGCTCCCAAAGATTGTGTTGTATCGACAACAAAAACGCTGCCATTATCCCGGCAAGCCTTACCAATTGCTGTTAGGTCAATCTTCGCACCATTCGTCCAATGACATGAAGAAACCGACACGACCCTGATATCTAATTCCATTTTTTCGATAATGGCATGTGTCCAATTGCCGTCCCCGGGGGTTGGCACCGTAATAATCTGCGCTCCGGTCTCATGTACCACACGTCTCCACGGATATATTGTACTGGGGAATTCATCTGCAATAACCAGTATTTTGTCCTCCTTCCCTAAAGTTGGTTCAACTGCCCTCGCAGCTGTACTAATGCCGTAGCTTACAGATGGTGTTATTGCGTAACCGTCAGCATCACCACCAAACAATGCTGCAAGTTGATGCCTTATTGTTTCCGCATCATCAAAAAAACTGCTTACTGTTTTTTCCCAGGGATGGGCTTTGGCATTCACCCCGGCAATTAATCTTGCAGAGGTTTCCTTTAACTGAGGTGAGAAATAAGCGCAATTGAAATAGGCGATTTCATCGGGAATATCGAATAAATGCCGTTGGGTTTCAAGTGATTTCATAATAGATTTTACTGCCAGTAATTGTACAAATTTTTGCCTAATATTTATTAACAACTTCACGGTGCCATTTTATATCAATACCATCATTCAGTGTTAAGGGAATTGCTTACAACATCTCAACCCTTTAAATGCTTGTTTGTTCCGGTTAATTATTTATTCTTTGCCTGAATCCAGAATAAAAACTACTTACAAAGAGCAATAATCCAAGAAATTATCATATAACAAACAACCTTCAAATGAGATTTCAAGGAGTAATTTGCCGGTTTTTTCGTATCAGACAATGCAAATATCTATCTTCAATTCTGTATTTCCAACCAAAATGTAACTTTTTATTAAAATAGCAGCAGAATTTGGACTAAAAAAAATGGCCATTGCCCATTGATTCCGGATTATTACACCGCGGCACATTGTATTTGACGCCTATAAATATTAATTTGAACGATTCTTTGTCTTTTAGCAACGAATGTCTAAATTGTTTACCAATTATTTCTAGAATTTTTATATATGCAAGAAGAACTATACTCGGATTTATTTACCATATTAATTGTTGATGACCTGAAGACGATTAGAAACCTGATGCGGCATCTTTTACAGAAAAAGTTTAAATGCAGGGTATTTGAAGCGGCGGATGGCTCAGAAGGATTACAAATGATTGCGGAATACAGACCGGACTTAGTATTTAGCGATATAAGTATGCCTGTACTTGATGGTTTATCGATGATAAAACAACTGAGGGAAACTGAGGAAATTAAAGACACTCCTGTTATTATTCTTACCGCTATTGAAGACAGGGATCTTATTAGGAAATTGGCCGGGTTTAATATTTTAGATTATCTGTTAAAGCCCATTGAAATACAACCGGCTTCAATTAGAATTAAAAAGCTGGTAGCAGAGAATCAGCATCTTTTTAAGCACACGTTAAATTTTAACAATTAATTATGTATATTTTTAGGAGAAACGCATGACAAACCAATTTATCGGCCATGTTGAAATTCCGGTTACTGATTTAGAACAAGCCAAGGATTTCTATTATAATGTCTTCGAGTGGGAGTTAAAACCCTTTGGGCGCGGTTATTACTTGTTTCATACCCGTTCAGGAGTAACGATTGGTTTACGGAAAACTGATGCAGTTATTTCAGGAAATAATACGATTTTCCACATAAATGTTGACAATATTGAAACATATTTAGACCGTATAAAAACTTTTGGCGGTAAAGTATATAGAGAAAAAACAGTAATTCCTGTTTATGGCTGGTACGCATTATTTAAAGATGCCGATGATAATACTATTGGTTTATTCCAATCACATTAATATTTGCAAAAAGGCCCGGGGGAGACATCCGGGCCTTTTTCTATATTTTCAAGTATTTTAACAATTTATTTTGAACACAAAGCACTCGCGTTTACACTTTGAATTTTACCGTCATTTTCCATTATTCATTCTCAATTATTCATTGCCACGGCACTAGTACCGCAAGAAACGCTATCTTCCCGCCCGCAAAGCTTTCCTGTATTTATCTTTCAGTTCTTGTAATTCTTTTTCAGCAACGGTGAACATCTCTGCAATTTCTTCAGAAATTTTTAATGCATCTTCAGAAATATCAATCCTTGCATTGTTTTCAATTTCATTCAGTTTTATACACATAACATCAAGTCCAAGAGTCATACTGCTCCCCTTCAGTTTATG
>JACPGF010000393.1:0-3663 GCA_016182615.1 Ignavibacteriales bacterium | reverse complement strand
GCAAAAAAAGATATTTGAGAACAATCATTATTTTTTGCCGCGTTTAATAATTGCGCTATCATTTTAGGTGTTTCTGAAGTGTAAATGTCTATCAACTCGATAAAGAACTCGATATCATCTTCGTTTTGCAAATCATTCAAGAAAGATATCTTCGACTCGTCAACAACTTTGGCGACAAGTTTTTTCCTTCTGATTTGCTGCACCATGTTTGGTCTGCTGGCAATAATTTTCGTCCCCCATTTTTCAATAACCGCCTGCAATTCTTCTATGCGTACCGGTTTGCTTACGTAGTCATCCATTCCTGCTGCGATACATATTTCCCTGTCCCCTTGCATCGCGTTGGCGGTCATTGCAATTATTATGGGTTGCACCTCAAGGGTATCCCATTTGCGCAATTGTCTCGTTGCCTCAAGCCCGTCCATTTCGGGCATGTGTACATCCATAAGAACCAAGTCATAATGAATCACATTCATAGCATCTAAGGCTTCCTGCCCGTTACCGGCAACATCCGCGCGGTACCCGATCCGTTCAAGTATCCTCATTGCAACCCTCTGGTTTACAGCGTTATCCTCGACGAGCAAAACGCGTAATGGCACACGCTCCGCCATTTGGGAATCAACGGTAACCTTTTTATCCATCCTTGGGACAAAATGCACATTTGCCTCATCAAATACCGAGACAAGGCTATCGTACAGTTGAGATTGTTTAATTGGCTTGTTAAGGAATTTTTTTATTTCAAGTTCGGAAATAAGAGCCGGGTCTTCTTTTCTTCCGAGTGAGGTAAGGATAATAATAGGGAATTTATTCTGTTTCTGTCTATTCCTAATCTCACGGGTAAGCTGCATTCCATCCATTTCAGGCATTTGATAATCAAGAATTGCCAAATCAAATTCATTGCCACTCTCTATTAAATCAATAGCCTGATGTGGTGTAGAACATTCAAGAGAATTCATACCCCAACTTTCGATTTGCAATTTTAATATTCTTCTGTTCGTCTGATTATCATCCACGATAAGAACTTTTTTACCACGTAAATCGGGTGCAGAAATTGAATAATCTCTTTTTATAATGTCCGGAGCTACTTCGGCAATCAATGTAAAATAAAAAGTTGACCCTTTCCCGAATTCACTCTTTACCCACATTTTTCCACCCATTAATTCCGCTAAACGCTTGCTGATTACCAGCCCGAGACCAGTTCCGCCATAAACACGGGTTGTGGAAGAATCCACTTGACTGAATGGTTTAAACAACCTGTCCAATTTTTCGGGTGGAATACCAATGCCGCTGTCTTTAACAGCAAACTCAATTTCAAATCTTCCGGAAGGGAGTTTCTTCGACTCGATATGAATAAACACTTCGCCTTGAGAAGTGAACTTTATAGCATTCCCAACCAGATTGGTTAAGATTTGCCGCAACCGGGTAACATCACCGTATATACTTGAAGGTGACGGTTCTTTAATAAGATAGAGCAGGTCAATCCCCTTCTCAGAGGCTTTTGAACCCAATAGATCAAAGGTGTCTTCAATACAATCTCGCATGCTCAGCGGCTGCTCCTCAAGATCAAGCCGTTCAGATTCAATTTTCGAAAAGTCCAGAATATCGTTAATAATTACTAAAAGCTGCTCTCCGGAAATTCTGATCGTTTCAACAAATTCCTGTTGATCCCATGGCTCATAAGAGCTAAAAATTCACTTTTTGCTTTTGCAGCCTGTTCCGCCTGCACCAATGCATGATCCAATTCGATGTTTTTCATGCGGAGCTGCTCGTGAGCTTGATTCCTTGAAATAAGTCCCCCGATACCAGCGCAGATTGCTGATAAAACAGATTTATCAGAATCATTCCACACCCTAACAGTTTTTGTAGCATCAAAGCCCATAAAACCGTAAAACTGGTCGTTCACAAATATTGGAGCAAGCAAAATTGATTTCAAGGACTGGTCAACGAACATTTTCCTTTGCTCAGGAGAAAGCTCTTCCACGTTAAAATCTACCATTTCGCCCCGCTCGAGGCGGTTATACAAATTCATTGCCGCGAAACGGTTGTACGAGATCGAGTTGGATTTGAATAATTCAAGTTGATGCTCCACCGACTCTGAAGCCCACTCGAAAGCTTCGAACATGAAGACTTCATTTGTTTCTTCATTCCGGCTGTTATAAAAAACATAAGTCCGATCAACATCCGTTGACTGGCTGAGTGTTTCTAAAACACTTTGCATTGCAAGTTCGAACTTTTGCTCGGATATAAGCATATTTGATGCTTTTGCCACACCAACAAGCAGTTTATCTTTAGTACTCAGCAAAAGCTCTTGTTTTTTCCGTTGAGTTATATCCCGGAAAATCGACAGCAGTAGTTTTTTGTTATCAATCGTCTTGATAAGTGAATTCGTAACTTCGAAATGACGTATTTTATTGTTCCAGATAGCAAGTTTGGTTTCGTATTTCCCAACGAAATCCATTTTTTGAAAGCGGCTTTTAAAACGAGTCAATACATGGGAACGTTCTTCTTTGTTATAGACAATGGTAAAGACTTTCCCCTCAAGTTCCTTCCGTTCAAGATCAACCAAATTCGCGTAAGATGCATTACACATGAGAATAATACCATGTTCATCAACAATACGCATACCATCACTCGATCGCTCCCAAACTTCACGGAATAGAAATTCTGTTGCCTTGAAGTTTTCATGAGCTTTCACGCGATCACTGATATTACGGATTGTCCCCTGCTCGATGTACTTATCACCCTTTTTTATAACCTTCCCGTTAATTTCAACAGGGATAAGACTGCCGTTTTTATGAACTAGTGAAGTTTGATAGTTGTCTATTTTTTTGTCGCGGTAAAACTGTGTTAGCGCGTTAAATAAACGGCGCAGTTCCGATTTTTCAGCCAATGAAGTAAAGGATGAGCCGACAAGTTCTTCCGGCCTGTAACCTATGACATCAAAAATTGCCGGACTGATGTAGTGTATTTTTCCACTAGTTGATATTCTAAAGATAACATCAAGTGAGGATTCAACAAGTAACTGATAGTCACCGCTTGTTGAGGATAAGAATAAAGCAGTAATTTTTTCGAGGAGATCGTCAAAATGTTCATGAAACTTGTGTACAAACTGATCCTGCAAAATACCCGGATAAAAATAAGCCCGGATAGTTTCAATAATCTGTTGATTTTCCGGACGGGACAACGCCTCGGAAAAGTCTGGCCTCGCCTTCCAGTTTTTCAGATAATTTATAAGATTTTGCAGTTCGGACTGATATTTTGTCAAGTCCTGTTGAGAATATAATAAGCCAGCAGCCTTTCGGATGCTATCAATTATGTCCGTTTTACGTTGAGGCGCATTTTGTTCAGGAACAACCATACCGGTAACTTTTTTTCTGTATCACATGTTTTAGTTGAATCAAACTAAGCCTGTAAAATACACAATTACAAGATACTACACTAATGAGTTATGAATTATGAGTGATGAATTATGAGTGGGTTCCAGGTACACCGGATTTTTTGGTGGAGTTTTTTTGAAGATCAATACTTATGAAACTTAGCTATTGCTTTCAAATTTATAGTGTCAGTTCAGTGTTCCGATGGATCTCAGGCGTTACATGAAATCATGCCAATGTTGCTATTTTATCACTGTAGGGCTTCAGAAACCCGATGTATATATGTTATTGT
>JACPGF010000392.1 GCA_016182615.1 Ignavibacteriales bacterium | reverse complement strand
GGTAAATTGCAGTTTACGTATATGCAGCAATACCATCGCTGGAAGTGAAATATAAATAATAAAAGTATTAAGCACTGCCGGAGTAGTTTCAGGCAATATTTTTGTTTTGCGCAGGATAATTCCCGCCAGGAAACAGAAAAGGATTAAGATCAGATTAGCCATGACATCAAAAAAAGTTGTGTGTTTTGTTAATAACCCGGTAATCAGAAAGCACTTTTTTGGGTTTAAATTTTATCCATATCCCCGGCTGAAACGGTTAGACAAATTATTTTTTGCTGACCCTGCTAGCTGGAAAATGGTAAAGTTACCGTGTAAATTACATGAAATCCAGAGCCTGCCAAACATTTTTATAAGCATCTCTGAGCGGAAATTGAAAATAGCATGCAAGTGATTTTTAACATACAGCGCATTTTCATTTTACCAAGTATTCCCATTGGCATGTTGCATTCATACGAGCGAAATAATTACCATTCTTCTTTAATTATTCACTATTCATTTTTAATTATCACATCCCACGTTTTATGAAGAGAAAAGAAAAACTGATACTCCGTCTCGATGAAATAGGCGAATCAATAAAATACTCCGGGAATGCTCTAGCTCTCATCGGCCTCGGCTCTGTTGGTATAGAACTGAGCCGGTTAGATGATTATTCTGATTCGGATTTTTTTGTAATTGCTACAGACGGCTGCAAAAACTTTTATATACAAAACCTTGTCTGGCTCTGCAGCATAGCCCCGCTATCATACACATTCCGTAATACAAAGGATGGATACAAGGGGATGTATGAAGATGGCATTTACTGCAAGTTTGCAGTATTTGAAATCTGTGAACTGCTGCAGACAAATTACGCGGAAGGCCGCATTATCTGGATGGCTGATGGTTTCGATGAAAATCTTCGTGTACCGCGCAATACCGGTGCACTGGATTGGAGACCTGAATCGATCGTTTGGCTTATAGGTGAAATTGTCACCTGCCTTTACGTTGGTATGTGCCGGTACCGCAGGGGTGAAAAACTTTCCGGCTTCACCTTTATTCAGCGGCATGCTTTTACACTATTCTTTGAATTAGTGGAAATGACCCGACCGGATAACGGCATAGCAAAAGACTTGTATGCAAAAGACAGAAGATTTGAAGAAAGATTCTCCAAACTGCAAACATTGATTGGCAATTTCTTAAAGGGTTATAACAAAATGCAAAGAGTTTTAGTCGGTATTTGTATTGCATTTTTTTTGGCATTTTGCTTTTAGAACTATTTTAGATCACAATACTCTTTGCTTAGTTGCCTTCTGCCTTTACTATTCATTCTTCATTAAAAAGCCCCTTGCTTAAAGGGTATCGACCAACGGCTGTAACATGTTGTTTTAAAAAGCTCGATTTTTATTGACATAGCTGCGAGCGTTTAATCTCAATGAAATCATTCACCATATTAATATATAACGTATCATTTGCTTATCATGGGGTTGGCATACTCTTAGAGGCTTTTAGGTATTAGATAGAGAACTTTTTTTCAATCTTATTTCGCAGGGTATCCAATAACAACTGTTTCCCGAAGATATTTATATCATGTGAACCTGAACCCTTTCATAATTAATAATTCAAAATTCATAATTATCTGTTGATTTGATTGGTTTTTTTGCTTATAATCAATTTATGATAAAAATGAATTTGACAGCAGTACTCCACCACCATCATTACGCACTTCGTTCGTGCCGCTGGTGAGTATTGTCTTACGAAAATAAAGAAATACGAAATCTTACACCCGGCACGAGCCGGGTTTTTTGTTTTAAAGGAAAACTCTATGAATGTTGTAAATAACGGAAACCTGAAAATTGCCGTTCAGAAAAAAGGGCGGCTCACGGATAAATCAATCGAACTGCTGAAACTGTGCGGTATTGAAATAGAAAATTATGCCGAGCGGCTTGTCGTCAGTTCAGCATCTTTTCCGGTTGATGTGCTTTTTTTGCGGGATGATGATATACCTGAATACGTGCAGGACGGCGTAGCCGACCTTGGTATCGTTGGCGAAAATGTGCTTTGCGAGAAAAGTTCAACACTTGATATATTGGAAAAACTGCAGTTCGGTAAATGCCGCATCATGATTGCAGCGCCGGAGCGGTTCGATATTTCGCAGCCTCTTGAGCTTGAAGGCAAAACCATAGCAACTTCGTATCCCAAAATATTGCAGAGCTATTTGGATGAAAACGCGGTAACAGCAAAAATTATTGAGCTATCCGGCTCGGTTGAAATTGCCCCTGCGCTTGGCGTCGCTGATGCGATTTGCGATATTGTTTCAACCGGAAACACGCTGATGATGAATAAATTGAAGAAAGCTTTTGCTATATTTGAATCACAGGCTGTGCTGGTTAGCAGTCCGGTAATAATGCAGGATGAGAAAAAAGCACAGATTGTGCGGGAACTTGCCCGGCGGATACGCTCGGTACTTTCTGCCCGGCACTCGAAATATCTCATGATGAACGTACCTAAATCATCTGTTGAGAAAATAACATCCATTATCCCGGCGCTAAAAAGCCCCACGATATTACCGCTTGCCGACCCTGAACAGGTTGCATTGCACGCGGTTATCCCGACCGGGCACCTGTGGAATATGGTTGACGAATTAAAACAAAACGGGGCAACCGGCATTTTGCTGCTGCCCATAGAAAATATGATTGAATAGGTGAAGCTATGAAGTTTGTAAATTATGAGTCACTGAACAGCCCGCAAAAGCGTAATTTTCCGCCGCGGGAAGCTATACAGCTTTCGGAGGCAATCGAAAAAGTGCGGCCCATACTTGATGCAATTAAAGCAGAAGGCCGGACCGCGGTTCTGCGCTACGCGCATCAGTTTGACGGACTGCAGAGTGATGATATGTATGTTTCACCCGCTGAATTCGCGGAGGCGGAGGAAATGTTGGATGATAGCACTAAAGAAGCCCTCAGGACTGCATATAAAAACATTCACGCTTTTCACCGCAGGCAGATGCCGCAAAGTATCTCGGTAACAACCATGCAGGGCGTAACGTGTGAAAAAGAATACCGGGCTATCGAAAGCGTGGGTTTATATGTACCCGGCGGTACCGCGCCCCTGCCTTCAACAATGCTTATGCTGGGCATACCCGCTAAAATAGCGGGCTGTAAAAGGATTATCGCGTGTACACCGGCTAAGGAACTTGTTCATCCCGCGGTACTATTTGCTGCCCGGTTAGCCGGTGTAACCGAGCTGCTTAAAATAGGCGGCGCGCAGGCAATTGCTTTTATGGCATACGGTGATTACACGTTTCAAAAAGTGAGTAAAATATTCGGGCCCGGCAATCAGTACGTTATGGCCGCAAAACAGCTTGTCAGCATTGACCCTGCGGGCTGCACCATTGACATGCCATCGGGGCCAAGCGAGGTGATGGTTATTGCTGACCGCTACGCGAATCCTGTGTATATTGCTGCTGACCTGCTGGCACAGGCAGAACATGGCATTGATTCGCAGGCCGTACTTGTTAGTGATAACATGCAGCTTATTACCGCGGTGAATAATCAGATTGCCATGCAACTTGAAAAGCTGCCGCGGAAAGCGCTTGCACAAGAGAGTATAAAAAACTCGTACAGTATATACGTGCAGCTTTTGGAGCAGGCATTTGAAATAAGCAATGAGTATGCGCCCGAACATTTGATACTGCATGTTGAAAACCCCGAGCGGTATAAAAGTAAAATTATCAATGCAGGCTCGGTTTTCCTTGGACAATACTCACCGGAAAGCGTTGGCGATTATGCATCGGGAACAAATCACTCGCTCCCAACTTCGGGTTATGCCAAATCAATGGGCGGTGTTGCGGTTGAATCATTTATGAAATCCGTTACCTTCCAGCAGCTTACCTATGAAGGCCTGAAGGGTATTGCACCAACCGTCAGCACGCTTGCGGATGCGGAAGGCCTCTTCGGACACAAAAACGCTGTAACACTGCGGATGAAACAATGATTGCAGAACTAATCCGTGAAAATATTAAAAACCTCAAGCCCTATACATCTGCCCGTGATTTATACTCCGGCGGCTTGTTACTTGATGCGAACGAGAATTCCTTCGGTTCTGTTGTCAGCAGGGAGGGGTTGGCGTTAAACCGTTATCCCGACCCGCACCAAAAGCGGCTCAGGCAGGCTGTCAGTAATCTAACCGGCGTGCCTGAAAATTTGTTGTTTTTTGGTGTCGGCTCCGATGAAATCATAGATTTGTTGCTGCGCATTTTCTGTGAACCGGGAAAAGATACAGTAATTATATTCGAACCGACGTACGGAATGTACAGGGTTGCTGCTGATATTAATAATGTTGCAGTTGTTGAGCTGCCGCTAAGCACGGTATTTCAGCCTGAACCGGCATTATTGGGTACAGATGCTGCGGCAGAGGCAAAACTGTTATTTCTCTGCTCACCGAATAATCCCACAGGTAATGTGATTGATAAAAAAATCATAGGAGCTATTTGCAAAGACTTTGCGGGAATTGTTGTTGTGGATGAAGCCTATATCGATTTTGCTCCGGAAGGTAGTAGTGTAATAAACGAAGTTGGTAATATGCCGAATCTTGTCGTGATTAGAACATTTTCAAAAGCATGGGGTCTTGCCGGTATCAGAGCCGGATATTGTGCCGCCACTGAACTAATAACAGAAACACTGTTTAAAGTTAAGGCTCCCTACACGATGAATGTGCTTACTGAATCGGTGATACTTGAGGCTGTTACACAGTCAGAAGCTGTACGGGGAAACATAACTGCCATACAGAATGAACGTACTCGGATGAGAAAAGAATTGCCGGATATCATTCCCGGTATTATCATTTACCCTAGTGATGCAAATTTTTTGCTCGTACGTTTTAACAATGCTGCCACAGTGCAGCAAAGGCTTGCTGAAAAAGGCATCATTATACGCGACAGGAGCAGCCAGAAAGGCCTTGCAGATTGCCTGCGCATCACCATCGGCACCCCGGAAGAGAACACCATTTTGTTGCAGACATTGGCCGGCGTGATAAAAGAGGTTACGTTATGAAACATATTTTGATTGATACTGCCTTTTTTAATCTTTCCTCCGGACTTGCAAAGGGTTTGTTCAGTTCGCTTACACGCTTGCATAAAGCCGGGTACCAAATTATCGTTGCGGATGAAAAGAGCATTCTTATACCGGGGCTCACCGACCTACTGCGTTTGGAGGGCATTGAAATTGCTTTAACCGGAAATGCGAAGGCGGATGTAGTTTTCAATCCCGAGGGCGGGATTCCCGTACAACAGTTGACAGATAATCTTTTGCATGCGCCGCGCACTGCAAAAAAGATACGGCGAACGAAGGAAACGGATATAAGTGTTACGGTTAATCTTGATGAAAACACCGGGACGGATATATCAACCGGTATAGGATTTTTTGACCACATGCTCGAGCAAATCTCAAGGCATGGCAACATCGGGCTGCAAGTTGCAGTTAAAGGAGATTTGCATATTGATGAGCACCACACGGTTGAGGACACCGGTATTGCACTTGGTGAAGCCCTTGCTGCTGCACTCGGTAACAAGCGGGGCATTAAACGTTATGGCTTTTTACTGCCCATGGACGATTGCGTGGCGGAAGCCGCGATTGACCTTGGGGGACGAGCCTGCTTGCAGTACAAAGTAAAGTTCAAGCGTGAGAAAGTCGGTGACTTCCCAACGGAATTGGGTGAGGAGTTTTTCCGTGCACTTTCACAGGGAATGAAAGCAAACGTGTACATAAAAGCCAAAGGCAAAAACGAGCATCATAAACTTGAGAGCATATTTAAGGCGTTTGCAAAAGCGCTTAACGAGGCGTGCCGCTTTGATGACCGTGCTGCAGGAGCCCTGCCAAGCACCAAAGGTGTTTTATGATTGGCATTGTTGATTATGGCGCGGGCAATGTTGCCTCGGTTATGTACGCTCTCGAGGCTCTTGGCATTGAAGCAGTGCTTTCAGCCGACCCCGTAGTGCTGTCAACCGCGGATAAAATTATTTTTCCCGGTGTCGGCGAGGCATCCTCCGCGATGGCTAAGCTGCGGCTGACAGGTATTGATTCTTTTCTCACATCGTACAGGGAGCCCATACTTGGTATTTGCCTTGGTATGCAGCTGCTGGCAGCGTTTTCTGAGGAAGGGAGTACCGATTGCCTTAGCTTGATAAACGGCACCTGCCGCATGTTCGATAAATCGTTGGTTAAAACACCGCATATCGGCTGGGCACAAGTGCAATATAATGCAGGCAATGCTCTGTTCGAAGGCATAAAACAGAATGATTTTTTTTACTACGCGCACTCATATTTTTTACCCGAGCAGGAGGAAACCATTGCCCGGTCTGAAAACAGCACCATCTTTTCAGCGGCTGTTAACAAGGGTAATGTCTATGGTGTGCAGTTCCATCCTGAAAAATCTGCTGATGCAGGTTTACGATTACTGAAAAATTTTGTACAGCTTCATGTAAACAACAGAGAGGAGCAGGCATGATTGTTATACCGGCAATAGACGTGTTCGAAAACAAAGTTGTGCGCTTGCAAAAAGGCAGATTCGAAGACATGACTGTTTATAATCAATCGCTTATTGAGCAGGTGCAGCTCTATCAGCAGGCAGGTTTCACCCGCCTGCATATTATCGATTTGCTCGGCTCAAAAAAAGGAATTCCTCAGATAACGAAAAATATCGGGGTTATTAAAAAATCAACAACAATGCAAGTGCAAACCGGCGGCGGGTTGCGCACGCTGGAAAATGTACAAACCGTGTTAAACGCCGGGGCTGATTATTGTATCATCGGTTCGACTGCAATTAACAATCTTAAGGAATTTGAAGCAATCGTCCGTTATGCATCCCCCGCGAAAATTATCGTGGCGGCTGATGCATTGAACGGCAAAATTGCAATTGAGGCATGGCAGGAAGTTACCGAAGTAACCTTGCAGCAGCATATTGAAAAATGCAACACGCTCTTTGGCTTGCGGACTTTTCTCTGCACCGATATTGCAAAGGACGGTATGATGGCCGGACCCAACACAATGGTGTTGTTGTCGGGAAATCAATTTATGAAGGCACCATAACATTACAGGAGTTGCAAGAAATTGGCAGTTAAACGAATCATCCCCTGCTTGGACGTGAAAGACGGCCGCGTGGTAAAGGGCACCAACTTTGTAAACCTTGTGGATGCCGGTTCCGCGGTTGAATTGGCAGCGCGGTACTCAGCCGAGGGGGCAGATGAACTGGTGTTTCTGGATATTACCGCCTCGGCAGAAAACCGTAAAACCATACTTGCTTTGGTTCGTGAAGTAGCCCGTGCAATCCGCATACCATTTACTGTTGGCGGCGGTATAAGTACTGTTCAGGATATAGAAAACCTGCTGAAAGCCGGTGCGGACAAAGTATCACTTAATACATCGATTGTAAAAAATCCTTTGTTGATAACGGAGGCCGCGAAACAGTTCGGCAGCCAGGCTGTAGTGGCAGCCATTGATGTAAAAGAAACGGTTCAGGGCTACAAGGTATTTATCAAAGGCGGCCGGGAAGAAACCGGACTTGAAGGACTCGCGTGGTGTATTCAGGCCGAAGAACTTGGCGCGGGAGAAATACTACTAACCTCGATGCACAAAGACGGAACCCGAAGTGGTTATGATATTGCTTTGTTGGAGATGCTGCAAAAGCATGTCCGTGTTCCGGTTATTGCCTCGGGTGGTGCAGGCAATATGCAGGATTTTCTTGATGCATTCAAGCAAACTGGTGTGGATGCCTGTCTTGCCGCAGGTTTGTTTCATTACGGCATTTTGGCAATAAGCGAATTAAAAGAATTTTTGAACAATAATGGAATAGCGGTGCGTATATGATTACCCTTGCAAATATGAATAGTCTTGACTTTGCCAAAGGCGGTGGCCTGCTGCCTGCTATCCTGTTTGATGCAAATAGCTGCCGGGTACTGATGCTCGGCTATATGAACCAAGAAGCGCTTGTAAAAACACTGAACGAGGGAAAAGTTACTTTTTTTAGCCGCAGCAGAAATAAGCTGTGGACAAAAGGTGAAACCTCGGGAAATTTTTTGCTCTGCAAAAAGATTCTTGCGGATTGTGATAAAGACACTTTGCTGGTCTATGCCGAGCCAACCGGTCCGGTTTGCCATAGAGGAACATTTACCTGTTTTAATGAGGAGCCCGAAAGTAATGCGCAATTCCTTCAGGAGCTTTACGAGCTTATACAAACAAGAAAGCAATTGATGCCTGAGGGCTCTTATACCACGAAGCTTTTTAGCCGTGGTGAAAACCGGATAATACAGAAAGTTGGTGAAGAGGCTATTGAAACGGTTATAGCCGCTAAAAATAATGACCATGATGAAATAGTGAACGAGACCTCTGATTTGCTATTTCACTTGCTGGTAATGCTTGCCGAGAAAAACGTAACCCTTGAAGAGGTAGTTACCAATCTTATAAAGCGGCACAAGGGGGCTTAAGTTCCATACTTTAAGGAGCATGAGGTAAAATCCATGGCAGTTGCCGAACGTTTACTATGAGAAAATCAGAAGAAGTTATATCCAGAGTTAAACGGTGTTTGCCGCCTAATCAGTCGTTGATGACCCGTATAGGAGTTGAAAGCCTAATGTCACAGGCACTGTTTTCAATTTTGAAAATGTTGGTTTTTGTTGTACCGATTCATAAGGCTAATTCTGTCTGGAATTCCTTCTCCCGCCGTAAACGACGGGTCTGGCAAAGAGAAAGCACCATAAATGGCGCTCAAAAATATAAGGGACAAAAACCATAGCAAGCAGTTGTAATAATTTGCAAATTGAGCCACATTTGATGGGGCTTTTTCAAATCCAGCCTCAGCCTTCAGGCCGATGAAGCAATAAAAGGCAACTAAAAAAAAGAGCTTACATAAATTCCTTACCCCGTCGTTAAGGCAGGAAATCACTAAAGAGTAATGAACAATCCAATTTTTACCGTTCATCCTAAAAAAATGAAATTTTGTAAGAATTTTCGTGCAAATAAAGAACTTATCTCATATCTTTAAAGTAATTCCTTACGAACTTTATAATAACATGATGTAATTATGTACAAAAGATTATTTGTTACCTTATTATGCACTGTTTTGCTATCAATTGGCAGCATATACACATTTGCGCAGACCACCGCCGGAGAAGATGCAAAAATGGAATACCGTACGCTTATTGATATGACTGCGAGCGGTGTACTGGAGCGTGGCATGGTTGCCGTCAGTAACGATGTTATGCCGGGAGGGGTGCTCATCGCCCGGTTCGAGGCTGGAATTTTTACCGATATGAATATCGGAGTTTCTTTTGGCGGAGCAAACATCATCGGGTCAGGTTCACCGCGTTGGTACAAGCTTCCTGCAGCCTCGTTGCGGTATAAGTTGTTTAACGAAACCCTTAACATGCCGCAAATGACCATTGGATTCGATTCGCAAGGAAAAGGCGAGTTTATCGATTCCCTTGACCGTTATGCAATTAAATCACCGGGACTGTTCCTCGCTGGCAGCAAAAACTTTGCGATATTTGGTTATCTTACTTTTCATGGCTCACTGAACTATTCATTTGAAAACGGCGATGGCGATAATTTTATCAACATGATGGTAGGTGCCGAGAAAACCCTTGGTTCAAAAGTATCGCTTATCGGGGAATATGATTTTGGTTTTAATGATAACGGAGCTGACAGCAAGGCAAGCAAAGGCAACGGTTACCTTAATATAGGAGTCCGTTGGGCACCCGCGGAAGGCATTACTCTTGGCATCGATTTACGCGATATGCTTAGTAATAAAAAATGGGCACCGGGCGGGGCGGACAGGGCACTTAAGTTAGAATTTATTAAAAAGATTTAGATAGAAAAAAGGCCGGTTGCAAAACCGGCCTTTCTGTTTTAACTGCAAAACTATTTGGCGGTTACCAGTTGGCTGGCTTAAAATTTCGCTTGTTTATCACCTTTATAACATCACCGGTTTTTCTAAGCATGTACAAACCCTTGGAATGCGCATGCTTGAATGCGTCCTCCTCAATTTCGAGCATACCTAAAGCCCCAAGAATGGTATGTTCCTTGAACTCATCAAAATAAACCTTAAATTGGTTCAAGTCATCGCAATACTCGTCAATATCGGCAATGGTTACTTTTGAATAGAGATTTATCACAATGGCCTGCTGCCGGTTGTATGCAATAATATCAAAGGCAAGGCTTCCTTTTTTTGTCCATGCTTGAATGTTCTCTGCAAGTTTTTCAATTCTTACTCGCCTGCGTGAAAAGATATAGGCAATTTCTTCAAGCACGGTGTCTTCTTTAAAAAAGCGGTTCTCAGGTAGTGTGCCGTACAGCTTTTCGATTATGGTGGTAATTTCTTTTTCTTCTCTGAATGAAAGATGCTTCAGGTATTGCTGAACTTTTTCCAATTTGTTTTTGCTGATATCCGGAAGCTTAAAATCATCGCCGGTGCTGCCGAAAAACAGTTTCAGCAGATTATGATATGTCGGGTTCTCGTCCATGGTATTATCCTAAAAATTAACGTCAGAAGATACAAAGGAATTTCGGTTCTTTCAACAGCAGGAGTCATAACCGGGATTTATTGGTACATGTCACATTAGTAATATATTTTGGGTTTTTTATACTGGGTTGAGAACCGCATCTGCAGAGGTTGTGAGCGGACAAACCTAAAGAAGGAGATTTTTAAGAAAAAGCCCCGCGAACGGGGCTCGGAATCAACAATTGCAATTCGGATTGCGATTTGTGTTTGCAATTGAAACAAGTGCATTGTATGGCTAAGTAAGATAGTTTAAAAATTCAGAACAACTGACCTCCGGGAATTAGAAATGATACCAATTTATAAAAATAACCAAATCGGTTCTGGGGAAGTTGTTTGTATTTTGTTTAATTTTTAACACAAAATTTCGACTATTTGTTTATCTTTCCAAGGATTCAATATCTACAAATTTCAATAAAAGTGAGGTGCCTTTTTGCTCCGGTAGGAGTAATCTGTTTGTAGAATAATAGTTGCCAATAGAACAGTGCGCTCCGTTAGGAGTGCTCCATATGACACCGGTAATAGAGCCTATAGTAATGGCAACACACCGATATATATTGTTCTCTTCCAGACCCACCGGTGCTACAACGATTTGGTGCACACCTAACGGCGCGCAGATTCAACTGGGGTTTAGGTTTCCTACAAACAGTAGACTCCTCCGGAGCCAATTCCCACAAGTCGTCGGACAAAATTTTTTTTTTGGTATCATTATCAAATCCGAGATTCTAAATCGGTAATTCAGAACTAATTATTTCCAAGTGATTATAAAACAAACAATTCCAGCATTCCGGCACATTTTTTTTACAGCTACGAGGTCAGTTGTTCTGAAATTACAATCTACTTTTCTAAAAACAGCAATTTGGGGCTGTTTTCTTTTTTATATTTTAGCCTGAAACTAACACCCGTCTCTTCGTAATTTGTTGAGAGTACCTCGGCAAATTGATGCACTTTGGAAATGAGATGCGATTTTTCCAGCGGCAGTACATAATCCTGCTCAACAAAATCACCTTCGATAATTTCCAAAATGACTTCTTTCAGTTTGCCGATATTCATTCCCTTCGCGGCCGAGGTGACAACTGCACCGGGATATTTGTTGATAAGAAAAGTAATTCTATCGGGCTCTTCAACAAGGTCAATCTTGTTAAAAACCCGGATGAGCTTTTTGTCTTTGCATCCCAATTCTTCAAGGGTTTGTTCAACCACGGCTATGTGGTCTTCGTAAAATGGGTGCGAAATATCAACAACATGCAGCAGGATGTCTGCCTCGCGTACTTCGCTGAGTGTGCTTTTGAACGACGCAATGAGCTGATGCGGCAGTTTGCGGATAAACCCGACCGTATCACTCAGTAGTATTTCAGTGTTTTTTTGGCGGTTGAAATCTCTGGGGGTTGCGTCAAGCGTTGCAAAAAGTTTATCCTCGGCAAGCGCATCGGCAGCGGCCAGCATATTAAACAGCGTGGATTTACCCGCGTTGGTATAACCGACAAGGGTAACCTTAGTTGTTTCTTTCCGCAGCTTGGTCTGAGTGTTTCTGTCGCCTTCAATTTCTTTAAGCTTGTCTTTCAAAAAAGAAATACGGTCACGGATTAAACGCCGGTCGGTTTCAATCTGCGTTTCACCGGGTCCTTTAGTGCCAATGCCGCCAAACTGTTTGGATAGGTGCGTCCATGCCCGTGTCAGCCGCGGCAGTAGGTATTGTAATTGCGCGAGCTCTACCTGCGTGCGTGAGGTTTTTGTTTTTGCATGCTGTGCAAAGATGTCAAGGATAAGACCGGAGCGGTCGAGTATCTTCCGCTTCATCAGGGCTTCAAGGTTTCTGGCCTGCCCCGGTGTAAGGTCATCGTCAAAAATCAGCAGATCGATTTCTTCTTCTTCAATCATTTCTGCTATTTCGTGAGCTTTACCCTTACCAAGGTAATAGGTACCATCGTAACCGGTCTTTTCCTGTACTATTTTCCGGATAGTGACGGCGCCTGCGGTACGCGCCAGCTCTTCCAGTTCATTCATGTGTTCATAAACAACTTCGCGTACATGGTAGCGGGTTTTAACCGCTACTAGTATAGCCCGTTCGATTTTATTGCTTATTATATCTATCAATGGGTCTCAAATCTTGGATAAAAAATATGGATACATTTTGCGCCAGGTCGGCCAGTCATGTGGCATATCTTGTCCCCAAAGGTCCAGCCAGTGTTTAATGCCCTTCTCGTGCAAAATGTTTGAAAAATACACCGAGGCACCCGGGTCTTCGTAGTCACCCCGTCCGGCCGCGATGGTTATGGTTTTATGGTTGCGCAGCTGCTGCAGCGTGTGTTCATCGGTTAAATGTTTCAGATAATCAGCCGGTGAATTGAAATACACGTTATCATCATAATAACCTTTTGTATAATCCTTCAGGTCGTAACTGCCGCTCAAGGCAAGTGTACCTGCAAACAAACCGGGGTTGCGGAAAAACGTGTTTGCCGCGTGCAGGGCGCCGAATGATGCACCGGAAGTAATGATGGGAACATAGCCCTGGCAATGATTAAAAATATAAGGCACAACTTCGTTGATGACATAGCTGTTAAACTCCTGATGCCTTTTGCTTTTATCAGCAGGGTTCATCCAGTTATTCAGCCAGCTCTCGTTATTGATGCTGTTTATCGAGAATACTTTGAATGTGCCGTTATTGATGAATGGTGAAATCGTATCAATAACCTGAAAGCGCTCGTACTCAAGATAATCAGCCGCCGCCGTGGGGAACATGAGCAGTGCCCGGCCGTAATGACCGTAAGTCACTATCTCCATATCCTTGTGTAATGACGGGCTCCACCAACTATGTATTTCTCTGTGCATGGAAACTACTCGCTTAATTTTTTCTTTAACAAATGGATATTATCTATTTCCGCGGGGTCATAGCCCCGGACGATAGCACAGTAATACGAAACCCAGTCGAGGAAGTAAATCAATTCGCAGAGCCTCTGCTTAAGGGTTTCGCCTTTGCCTTCAACGGTTAACACCGGGCAGCCACGGCTGCTAATAAGGCCTGAAATAATTGAGAACCGTTTTGCAACCTGCGGGTGAAATGTTTTATCGTTAATAATAACCGTTGCAAATTTTGCCTGGTCTTCGGCCCATACTTCCCACGCAACAACTTCGTTGTGGTTATGTTCGGGCAGCGCGGTGCTGAACGCGTGCAGCTTAGCATTCTCGTTCAACTGGGCTTTGAACCGCATTCCCAAAGCTTCATTCACATCGGATACCGACAAAATAACAGGTATATAGCCGGTCAGTTTTTCAGCCAGTTCAATTGCAGCGTTGTTTCCGGTTGCATATATTTCACCAGCGCTTTTCCATTGCGCGATAACTCCAGCAACGAAATCCTCGTAATTGCCTATTAAGCCCAATTCCTGAAATACTTTTAACAATGCAAAAAAGCTGTTGCCAAATGCATAACGGGGCTGAAAGCCTGCCTGTAGTAATACAAACGGCAGATTATTTTCTTCGGCTAATTGCTTAACCTGTCCACCTGTTGAAAGGCAAACAATCGCACAGCCGCGGCTGAGGCCTTCTTTTAAGGCTGAAACAGATTCTTCAGTATTTCCGGAATATGATGAAAGTATCAGCAGTGTTTCCGGCCCGGCATATTTTGGCAGATAATAATTTCTGTTAACGGCAAAGGGAATGCCTAACTCGGCAGTAACAAAGTTGGAGAAAAAATTACCGCTTATTGCAGAGCCGCCAAGGCCGCAGAGTATCGCGTTGGAAAACGCGCGGTTTTTTATCGATGTAACATCCACCCTTGCATTCCATGCAAATTCCGCCTGCTGCCAGGTATTTACTAATACGTTAAAAAGATTTTCTGAATCGTGTTTTTCTATAAGTTGTTTGATGTTCATAATAGTATAAGATAATAATTAAAAGAATTTTAAAATTGTTCTGGTGCGGGGTACCGCGTGTTTTTCAAAATAGTCGGCAACAGCCTTGGTAACATCTTCCGAACTGTTCATCGCTAGGCAATGCTCGGCAAGTTCTTTAGCTGATGCATAGGAGATTGAGCGGATAGTCCGTTTAAGCGAGTGAATTGCAGCGGGCGAAGCGCTGATAGAGGTTAACCCGAGGCCAACGAGAACTGGTATCGCAAGATTGTCCGCGGCCATTTCGCCGCACATGCTAACATCAACCCCACCCTCATGAGCCGACTGTATAATATGCTCAAGCGTTTGCAATACGGCAGGATGAAACTCCTGGTACAATTTAGATACGGCATCATTACCACGGTCAACGGCCATAAGATACTGTATAAGATCGTTCGTACCGATACTGAAGAAGTCGCTTTCCTTCGCGAATTTTCTGGCCATTACCGCGGCAGAGGGTATTTCAATCATCACACCGAGTTTTGAAAATTTGTGGAATTCCTTTTTTTCTGCCTTTAGTTCATGGGCACATTCTTTAATCAGCCGTTTGGTTTCTTTCACTTCTTCTATTGTTGATACCATCGGAATCATAACATGAATGTTATTGTTGGTATTTGCACGGAGCAGTGCACGCAGCTGTGTTTTGAAAATGTTGGTATTATCCAGCAGGAACCTGATACCACGTAAACCAAGGAACGGGTTAGCTTCGGGGAAATCGAATATTTTTACTTTATCGCCGCCGATGTCAAAAACCCGTATGGTTACCGGGCGGGGATATACCCTTGTACTAAGGTTATAGTAAACATCACGCTGTTCATCTTCATCAGGAATTTCGCCGGTCTCCTCGATGAGCTGCTCGGTGCGGAATAGCCCGATACCGGAGGCATTGTTTGCAAGCACCAAATCAATCTCGCCGGTAACATCAACATTGGCAAATATCGAGATTTTCCTGCCGTCGGTTGTTTCGGCGGGCAGGTCTTTCAACTCCTGCAGTTCAATGTTAATCTCTTGCAGCTTGTGAATTTTTTCCGTGAAATACCGCAACTGTTCTTCATCGGGATTAACAAAAACATAACCGTGAAAGCCGTCAACAATAAGCAGGTCATCCTGATTGATGCGGTGTGTTCCGTTGTGTGTGCCCACGATTGCCGGGATATCGAGCGAGCGGGCAAGTATTGCCGCGTGGGAGGTAAGACCCCCGCGGTCCGTAACAAATGCTTTCGCGTCCCACTTGGCAAATAATAATGTATCGGCAGGAGTCAGTGATTCGCTGACAATAATAACACCCGGAGTTACCTTCGACTGCAAGCGCTTTTTTTGCAGGTTCCGTATAATGCGGTTTTTAATATCATCTATATCGTTGGCACGCTCCCTGAAATAACTGTCGGTGGAGTGCCGCATCATCTCGAGAAAGATGTTCATTTCGCGCTGAACGATAAATTCAGGCAGCTTTTTCTCGTACTTAATTTTTACTTCAATCTGATTCAGCAAAACGGGGTCATCAAGAATCATCAGTTGGGCGCTGAAAATTTCGGCACGCTCTTCGCCCATTTTTTCTTTTGCCAGAAGGAAAATTTTGTGCAGTTCTTTTTTTGATTTTTCAACGGCATCGCGGAAATATCCAAGCGCCTCATCAACATTATCTATCGGATCATCACTAACGGTGATCAGCTCTTTATGAAAAATATGCGCTCTGCCAATTACCATTCCCGGTGCGGCAGGAATTCCAACTACATTATTTGTAGCAATCTTTAATATTTCGCGTAAGCGTTTCAAAGTTCGTCAAAGCCTCGTTTAAAATAATCCAGTATTTCTTCTGCCATTTCGGCCTCATCAACACCATCGAATTCAAGGGTTAGTTCAGAGCCCTGCACCGCGGTAAGCGTCATAACACCGATAATGCTTTTACCGTTTATACGCAGACCGTCTTTAGAAATGTAAAAGTCGGATCTGAACTTTGCCGCCAGCTTAACTAAAGTTGCAGAAGGGCGGGTATGCAGACCGGCTTTATTAATTATTGTTGCGTTTGTCTCTATCATCAGTTTGTTCTTTTAATCAATAGTTGTGCAAGCCAGGTGAAAAGTTCTCTATCCTCTTCATTTGGCACAGCGCGTAAACTTTTTAGTGCAAGGTTTGTATAACGGGCAATAGCTTTTTGTGCATCTTCAATTACGCCAAGCCGGGTGTACAATTCCTTGTAGAATTTCACTTCGCTTTTCCTGATGCCTTTGTTTTCGATAACTTTTAGAAAATAGGGTTTTGTTCCGCTGTCGGCTTTTTCGAGCGCGGTAAGGAATAAAAATGTTTTTTTACCTTCAAGTAAATCACCGCCGATTTTTTTTCCGAATTCAGCCCCATCGGCCATGATGTCTAAGAGGTCATCCTGAATCTGAAAAGCGATGCCGATATTTTTACCGAAAGCACTGAGGCCCTTTACAACCGGTTTGGGTGCACCTGCAAGTTCAGCCCCGATCGCGCAGCAGGTTTCGACCATAACCGCGGTTTTACGGGTAATCATTTCGATGTACTCCGGCAGCGTTACATCGGTACGCAATTCAAAATCGGTGTCAAGGCTTTGCCCCTCGCATACTTCAACAAGGCTTTTGGTAAACAGAGTTAAAACCTGCCGGGCATTAATGCTGCAATCTTTCAGCAAGTACTCGTAAGCAACTGCTGCTAAACCATCTCCCGCCAGTATTGCCGTATTCAAACCATACTTTTTATGCAGTGTCGGGAATCCCCTGCGTTTATCTGCTTTGTCCATGATATCATCGTGCGCAAGGGTAAAGGTGTGCAGCATTTCAATAGCCACAGCCGCGTTATAGACTTTTTTAAAACTGCTGCCGGCAGCTCGCGCCGCGATTAATACAAGAAACGGGCGTAATCTCTTTCCCGGATTGCTTAAAAGGTATGCCGCGGGTTCATACAAGGATAAGGGCTTCCTTTTCGCAAGTGCATCTGTCAGTAGTTTGTCTATTTTAACACGCTCAGCCGCGTACAGTTTTTTAAATTTATCGCTATTATTCAATGAAAATCTTTCTTTTCTATAAGATTATGGCGGGATAACTCAGTAAGAGAAGCACATCCGGTCAGGTACAGCACTTTCTTGAGCATGCTTTCCCAGGATTGTATTTCCTGTATTACTCCGTTAACACCGCCTTTTTTAAGCGCGTGGAAAAAGATGCGCGCGGACCCGGCAAAGTTTGCGCCTAAGGCTAGTGCTTTCGCGGCTTCCAAGGGTGTGTTCACCCCGCCGGAACCAATAAGGGTAAAATCAAATTTTTTCTTCAGTTTTGCAATAGTTTTTATACTGTAGGCTGTTGGTATTCCCCAATCCCAAAACTCAGTGCCTTCGGGTGAATTGTTACGGAGAATTTCAACACCAGCCCAGCTTGTGCCCCCGGCTCCTGCCGTATCTATACCACGCACACCGCAGTTGAGCAGCGTTTTTGCCGCAGCCTTAGCAATGCCTGAGCCAACTTCTTTAATAATAACCGGAATGCCGATGATTTTTATAAACTGTTCCAACGCTTGTAAAAACCCGGTAAGTTTTGGTTCGCCGTTTTTTTGCAGCAGTTCCTGCAGCGGGTTTACATGCACAACAAACACATCGGGTTGTAAAACATCAACCAACCGCAGCACCTGTGTAAATGCGGGTGCATTGCTAATAATTTGAGCCGCGCCAAGGTTGGCCATTACCGGTGTATCGCCCATAGCTCCGCGGATTTGCCGCAAAATGGTATCATGCACGTGGTTTCCTAAAGCGTACCTGAGACTACCTAAACCCAACGGGATACGGAGTTCCTTCGCGGCTTCGGCCAATTGCAGGTTTATATTATCTGCTTCATTCACTCCGCCGGTCATGCACGAAATAATAAACGGAGCCGCGGTTTTTTTACCAAAAAAATCGCTATCGAGAGACAAAGCACCGGTATCCACTTCAGTGATAGCACAGTGGATAAAATCATAGAACTCGAAACCGGCTGTTTTTGCTTTAAATGCAACAGCACTGGTTTCACAAAGTGTTAAATGACTGCGTTTCCGTTCTTGTAAATCGTCTTCCTGCAAAGGTTTCCGGTAAAATGCTTAAGTAATAATTTCAAAGATAATAATATAAAAGAAAAATGGGCTAATTGAAAGCAAAAGAAGCATATGGTAGGGGTGGTGTCTGATCCGGCAGGTAAAATTGGATTTTTCGGTGAAGTTTTTTGGAGATTAGAAATTTATCTACGTTTGCTACCGCTTCCAAATTTATAGTGTCCGTTCAGATTCTCTTTAGCACTCAACGTAAAATGATATCATATAGCTATGCCACAGAGATGGCTTCGGCATTGTAATTTTAGCCCGGGCTTCAGAATAACCATGTACGTATAAATATAAAACGCCAATTCCGGAAGCCCGGTTGGGCTGGAATAGCCATAGCCAACGTTAACAAAATTACAGTGCAGCTCCGGAGCGGAATATTTTGAAAATTAAATATTCTTGTATTGTTAAAGATAATCCCACCGATTTTTCAGGTGAACCATTTTAATTTCAGTATTAATACTGATATTTTTTTACGAAAAATTTCTGTAAATTACAGTTCTACCTTTCTATACCGGAAATAATCCGGAATAACACTATTCTAACGCATTTTTATATGAGACATGTATGAAAACATCAATATTAAATTTTAAACAGCATCTGTTTCTTTTCAGTTTACTGTTTGTATGCTTCTCCCCCAATTTTTATTCCGGAGAAGTAATCGGAAAAATTATACCAAAACCGGAAGCAGACATGCTATTCGGTCCGGTAATCACTTCGGTAGAGTTTCCGGCAGCCCAAGTACGCGACTGGCTAAACAGCAGTAATGATTATATCCTGTTTAGTATAAAAGACAACAGGCTGTATGTTTTAACCAACACAAGAGCTGTAATTTACCCTTCAACCGAATTTGTCCAAGCCTCTGATGTATTTCACGTGTATAGCATCAGTAAGGTAGTGGAATTGTTATCCATAGGTGGAAAGGGATCCGTATCATTCGAAGTGAGAAAAAGTGTATTCTCTATAACTATGGGGAATGAAACACTTGAATACGGCACCTTTTGTCCTCCACTTTGTAAGTAAAATGTTCCGTCTCTCTTTCTTATTCTTTACGGCACTAAACATCCTATGGGCTTATCCGGCATATAAACAACGGAAAGGTCGTTTTGCCTTTTATTTTTTTGCAGTTGGATCTGCCGCTTTAACTTCACAGGTATTACTCTTTCTCGATTTGGTGCAGTATTCGGTATTTTTCTTTTTAGTTTTCTCCTATCTGGCAATGGTGCTTTTACTTAAACATCAAGCAGCGAGCCGGATACAATTCCTTTTCATACTTATTGCAGTTATTATTGCTGTTTTTCTCTATAATTTTCCGGGAATGACTTTAATTAATTACCTCTTCTTTTCCTTTCACCTGATTATATTCACCCGTTTACTTAAACTCGTTATCACTTAGTCAATCGTTGAGGGTGTTTTTCATTTTTTTATCGTCATCCTGATGATTTATGAATTAACTCTGGTACTGCGGAGTATTTACAATCTCAGTAACACTGCCCCAAGTTTTTTGTATAATATAATTTCCCTTTCCATCGAGTTAGCGATGGGATTGTTTTTTTGCTTTTACACCGAGAATAATAAACTTCTGATTGTTTCATTCGGAAATCAGGAAAAAAAACATGATTGATTATTTCTCAATCTCAAATCCTGTCATTTTCATCGTATTGATAACTTTCATTATACTCAGCGGGCTCTATATTATCCGCGTGTATTTATTTACTCCGCTGCGCGAGAAACATTTTTACGAGAAACAAAAGCTCGAATTAAAAAATGAAAAACTTCTGTCACTTTTTGCTACAAGCAGCCCTAATCCGTTATTCAGGTTTAATGCCATAGGGACGATTTTAATGACAAATGCAAGCGGACAGGTTCTATTGGACTCTATTAATACTGAAAATAATATGATTTCGATGTTCCGGAATTTAAACACATTCAACTTTGTTGAGTTGATTAATAGTTCCGGAACGTATTCATTCGTTTCATTAATCGGAGAAAAAAGTTTTACTGTTCTGCTTATTGGTCTGGGCGATCTGGGATTTGGCCACGCGTATTGCACCGATATATCGGAACGTATTTCCTATGAAATAAAACTAAAATCCTCACAAGAACATCTCCGTGAACTTACCCTCAGGCTTCAGGATGCAAGTGAATTAATGAAAAACACCATTTCAATGGAATTACACGATGGAGTTTGCCAGACTCTTTCCTCTATCAAATTAATGACAGGCAAAATGGAGACATACCTTATACCTGACGAGAAAGCTAAAAAGCTCTTGCAGGAAATACTTGTTACTACCGATGGCGCTCTTAATGAATTAAAAAGCCTCTCCTACCATTTAACACCAAAGTTCCTTCAGGAATTTGGCTTAATCGCAGGCATACAAGCGCTTATTATGCAAATTGAAGTGGCTAACGGGTTAAAAGGCAAGTTTCAGGTAATTGGTAAAGAAATAAGGTTAACTTCAAAACTTGAAATAAACCTGTACCGCATTGTACAGGAATTGTTATCCAATATTATCAAACACGCGCGGGCAGGTTTCTTTTCCGTGCAGTTTATTTTCGAACCACAGAAAGTTACCCTCGTTGTTGAAAATGATGGTATCGGCTTTAATGTTGACACGAAACTTATCAAGGGGGGGTTGGGCTTACTTGATATAAGCGAGAGGGTAGCCTGCTTTAACGGCACGGTTACGATATCCTCCAGCGAGGGAACTGGAACGGAAACAATTATTGAATTACCAATTGGGCTGATACATGGATAGAAAAACTTTTAACGTTTTAGTTGTTGATGATCATTCTCTCGTGAGAAAAGGTATCATTTCTCTACTGCAGGATGATAAAAACATCTGCGATATTTACGAGGCGGATAACGCTGCCGCTGCTATTAAGCTTGTAAAGGAGAAGTGGCCTGACCTGATCCTTATGGATATTTCTCTGCCGGATGATACCGGTATCGAGGCCATCAGACACATCAGAAGCCTTCCTGATTTCCCGGAATCCACGAAATTTTTAATTATCAGTATTTATGATTCACCCGAATACTACTACCGTGCTATAAAAGCCGGAGCCTCGGGAATGATATCAAAAAGTATTTCTCCCCGGGAGCTTCATGAGGGAATCTATAAAGTGCTTGAAGGGGAATCTTATTTCGGGTCAAATACAAGCAAAGATAAAATATCTTCGATAATTGAGCATTTTGACCGGATGAATTTTGAGAACAACGACCCGGAAACCGTTTACCTGACAAGAAGAGAAAGAGAAGTGCTTATACTTATGTTTAAAGGGTACAGGAACAAGGATATTGCAGATCTGCTCTGCCTTAGCCCCCACACTGTTGAAACGCACCGGAAAACTTTCATGTCCAAACTCAATGTTAATTCGGTTTCGGAACTCCATATTGTTATTAAGAACAGCGACAAGCTAACCAAACTGGTAGAATCGGAATTTCCAATCACAACCGAATTGCAAGAAGGGTAATTTCGGGATAAAATAGCACCCAATTTGTTTTGGCGTTTGGAGGAAAGTCTAAACCTATTTAATAGACAATGAAAGAGCACCTGTTAAACGCCCATCGGTTTCGGCAAGAGCATATTTTAGTGACGTGTAATCGTTTTCAGCCATTTTATTGGGTGGATTGAACTTGGTGCAAATCCGTTTCACAATTCCTCGCTCCTCATGTATAATTACTATGATTTTTCCCTAAAATAGTTTACTTTTTATGCCAACATTGTATTAATTCTAAGATAGTTCCGAATGTTTCACAAAACAAAAACCTTTTTCTTTTGCCTGTTTATTGTTTCTTCAGCCTGTTTTTACGCTCAAACAGACTCCTTCGAACCAAATAATTTCTATTTTGAAAACAACCAATTAAAGGTTAAGTCAGAAACAGGGGATACTCTGCTTTTATACACCTTTGCTTCTCCCAACTGGTACTATTTTGATTTAAATAATGACAGTAATGATGAACTAATTGTTATTGATTCAATGACAAACGCGAAATCAGCTACTTATACATCTTATATTTTTGTCGCGGATACTGCATTCAGGCTTTTAGATTCAGTTCATTCCGGTGTATATCAGCCTGTTGTGGATTATAATGAAGAATTGGGTTCTATTCTGCTCGTAACCGGCCTGCCGTCGGTTGACTCGTTATTCTATGCCATTCAGCAAGACAGTTTATTTGTCCCGGTACAATACTATCAATTCAACGGTTTTTCATTAAAAAATGTTTCCGATGATGTTTATTCCACGTATCTTACTGAAAATATCGCGATAACCGGTTTCCTCGATCAGAAAAACGTGGCAGGCTCAATATGCAGCGATGTTCAGAAATACCGGACTGCCATCTTCACGGGCTTTTTAAACTACCGGAAGGCCGGTGAGTTTTCATTGGCAAACAAATTTATGCAACAGTACTATCCTTGTGCTGATGCCGCGGCAGTAAAAAAACTTTTAGAGAAAAACAACTAAAGGATATTCTATGCAAATGAATTGGGAGCCGTATATCGGCAAAACAGTTAATATTACCATGTTTGAAAATTTTGGTATTGTCCGCGACCCGTCCAGTGATAACCCGGTGTATGAAATTGTCTTTAAAAGCGGAACACTTGTCGGGGTTTTTGATGACGGATTATTACTTGAAACCAGAAGGGATGCAGAATCTATGCGGATTTATGTTTTCCTTAAAGCTATTAAATGCGTGGAAATTTACAATTATTAACAACGCGCTAGTTAATACCGGTAAACGGTACTTTTAACATACAGAAAACGGATTTATTATGGGCACATTACGGACGGGAGTCATAGGGACAGGTCATTTAGGTAAGCTTCATGTAAAAATGTTAACACAAATTCCCGAGAGTGACTTCGCGGGCATTTTTGACAGCATCCCCGAAAACCTTGCTGCCTGCGCAAGCGAGTATAATGTTAAACCCTTCAGCAGCCTTGAAGAACTTCTTGATGCCGTGGATGCGGTTTCTATTGCTGCCACAACAACAGCTCATTATGATATAGCAAAAAAGTGCCTTGAGCACGGCAAGCACGTTCTGGTTGAAAAACCAATTACCGCGCATATTTTTGAGGCTGAGGAATTGGTTGCCCTTGCCAATGCCAAAAACCTTAATTTACAGGTGGGGCATATCGAGCGCTTTAACCCTGCGATGATTTCTCTCGAGAACTATCCGCTCAAACCAATGTTTATTCAATCCGACAGGCTTGCACAGTTTAATCCACGCGGTACCGATGTGGCCGTCGTACTCGATCTGATGATTCATGACATTGATATTATCCTCAGTTTGGTAAAGAGTGAAGTAACAAAAATCGATGCAAGCGGAGTGCCGGTTATTTCGAACAATGTTGATATTGCAAATGCCCGCATTGAATTCGCTAACGGTGCAGTTGCAAACGTAACTGCAAGCCGAATCTCTCAAAAGAAGATGCGTAAAATGCGCATTTTCCAGCGGGATGCATATATCGTTATCGACTTTTCAACCGGGACTTCAGAAATTTTCCGGTTGGTGCCCGTTGGACAGCAAATTGAAGCTGGGCACATTAATTACGGCGAATTGGGTGTGGGAGATAATAAAAAGAAAATCGTGTATGAGCAGCCTGAAATGAAAGAAATTAATGCACTGAAACATGAACTCCAGTTATTCTTAAAGCATATACTCAACGGAGAAAAACCTGCCGTTTCCGGTGAAGACGGCTTGCGCGCGTTACGCGTGGCTAAAGAAATTATCGAAAAGATAGAAATTTCAACAAAACTTGCACTGGCAAATTAACACAGAAAATTAGGAACACAACTTACAATATTCCAATTGTAGTATTTGTTGTCAACTTAGCTTACTAAATTTTTGAGTCTGTTGTAAAAATCATTTAGATATTGATTTTGACCTGTAATCAAGCCAGTAATTGCCATTTCGCGATTTTTTTAACAAGACCCATTTATTTTATCTTTCTTCGGAGAAAGGTTGAAACCGCTGAGACTGTATCCTCTTTTTAGAGTTATAGAATTTTTGACAATAGATCAGCTATCTCTTTTGTTTTAAACGGCTTTGCAAGATAGAAGTCACATCCACCCAATAGAAAATTTTCCCGGTCACCCTCCATCGCGTATGCTGTTAGTGCAGTTACCGGTGTATCGATATGCCGCTTATCATTCCTGACTATCTTCAGGATATCAAGGCCGGTAACCTTTTCTCGTAAATTAATATCAAGAAAAATCATCCCGTAGCGGTTAGCTTCTAAAAGCGCTAAAGCTTCTTTCGACGTGGCCGCGTAATGCAGCTTGCTGCTGTCCGGTACGAGATATTTCAACAAGTCGTAAACAGTGCTGTCATCATCAACCAACAATACCGATTTACTGAAGTAACGGACGACAGCAGGCTCACTTAGTTCAGCCACAGCCGCGTTGGTTTGCCCCTCGGGAAAAAACAAAGGTAAATGCACGGTAAAAGTACTGCCAACACCGGATTTACTTTCTAACGTCAGATTGCCCCCCAACATAAATACATACCTTCGCGTAAGAGTCAGTCCCAGACCCGTACCTTCAAAGGCCCTTCCATAGCCTTCGCTCGCCTGCCTGAATGCATCGAATACCAGATCATGTTGCTCTTCCGAAATTCCGATTCCGGTATCGGTAACGGTAACTTGGGCGTACATTCTTCCGCTTTTAATTATTTCCGTCAGCGACACGGTCACACCGCCTTGGTCAGTATATTTTATCGCGTTACTGATTAGATTGTTTAAAATAGAATCAACCAACAACTGATCGCCGCGGATAAATACAGGACTTGGGCCGCGGGTATATTCTAATTTAAGATTACGATTGGCAGCGGTTATCTCGAAGAGTTTAACAATCCTTTCTATGGTTTCATCCAATTGTATGGTAACGATCTTCAGCTCCTGACGGTTTGCTTCAATCTTTGCAAGATTGAGCAGCATATTCAGGGTGGTTAAAAGTCTTTCGCCTGCAAGATGAATTGTTGATGCCATTTTCTGTTCTTCGGGATTTGTAAGAATTCCGGACAAGATTTCCGAAAAGCCAAGAATCCCGATTAATGGAGTACGAAGTTCGTGGCTCATGTTGGCCAGAAAATTTGACTTCAGCCTGTTAAGCTCTTCAGCTTTATCTTTTGCGAAGATTAATTCCTCTTCGATTTTTTTACGATCCGTGATATCCCTCCCAACTACAATTAATCCCTTGCGTGACCCATCCGGATAAAACATGGGGATTTTTATGATATCAAAAACCTTATTCATTCCATCCGGCAAGGCGATCACTTCATCGCCCCGTGTAGGAGCCCCTGCCTGCCATGTTTTTTCATCATTTTCGGCAATTGATAAAAATGTGTCTCTATAAAAATCACTGAATGGAGCCAGTTCCGCATCTGTTTTCCCCACGTAATCCACACCTTCAAGGCCAAAAAACTTAATATCAAACACGTTTGCTTTTATCCACCTGCCACCGGCATCCTTAAAGCAAACTATATCAGGCACTGCATCAATAAGTGTCCGCAGAGTTTCTTCCCGTTCACGAAGTAAAGATTCAGACTGCTTCCGTTCACTTATATCGATGATGATACCGCGAAGCCCAATAGTTTGCCCGGCAGCAACTATAGGAATCGATTGAATGACAATAGGAAAAACAGTTCCGTCCTTTTTAAGACCACGAAATTCATTTAGGCCGATATTCTTTCCATGTAAAACTTTTCTGAAGTTCTCGCGAGCCTTTTCATGCTCTTCAGGAATAATAGCCCGGATAAAATTAAACCCTGCCTTAAAATCCGATTCCGAAAATCCGAAGGTCTGATAGGCAATGCGGTTCACATAAGTAAGGTTCCCGGATACATCAGTTTCAAAAATAGTTTGGGGGAGTAAATCGGTCAGCTCTCTAAACCGGGTCTCACTTTCCTTCAGGGCTTTATCAACAAACTTCCTTTCTGTTATGTCCTGCACTGTACCGATAATTGAAATAAGGGCACCATCCGGCGACAAAACTACTTCGCACAATCCATGCAGCCAGCAAAGGTTATGCGATTTTATCTTCCTGATTCTGAATTCGAGCTCAAGCACCTGATGTTGCAGATAAACGACATCCAAAAATTTCTCACGAATAAATTTCCTGTCCTCTTCGAAGAAAAATTCTTCCCATGATGCGGAATCATGACGGAACGAATCATCAATTTCGCAAATGGCATCAAATACTTCAGAACTTTTCCATGTATTAGTAGCAAAATTATAGATAAAATGACCAAGGCTTGCAACTTCCTGAGCTTTACGTAACAAGCTTTCACTTTCAATCAAACATTCCTCTGAATGCTTCCTTTCAGAAATATCACGTGCAATAAATGAGACCGTCCGTTTTCCGGTTGTCGATGGAATCGGTGTGAACCTTCCCCAGAACCACATTTTTCCAGCAATAACTTCAATTTCATATTCAATAACAGCAGAGGTATTTGTCTCAAGAACAGATGTGATGCATCTCATAAACTCATCAGCTATTTTTCCGGATACAATTTCATTAAGTTTCTTCCCTATCATTTCTACTTTGGGCCGGGCAAGCAGCCCTTCGTTGATAACCCAAATATTCAAGTACGTTCCAAATTCATCAAACTCGAAAACAATTTCATCAATTGTACTTACCATGGCCGTTAACTTTGCTTCGGAGTCCATCAAACTCAGCTCTCCCTTTTTCCTCGCATCAATATCCCTCAACACTGCAAGCGAGTTCATCTTCCCCCCGATTTCCGTATAATTAATTTTAATTTCTAACCAGAAAGTAGATCCGTCTTTCCGTTTCCCGGGCCATTCAAAAACGGTTTCATCTTTTTCATTGGTATTCCTTATTTCATTTAACCGGTGCAGCATGGGCGGATGGTTATCGTATGCACTCAAATCCAGAATACTTAATGATAGAAGTTCATCAATAGTGTATCCGAACATTTTTGCAGTTCCTGCATTACAATCGATAATGGCACCGGTCTCGACATGGTAGATAATTATCGCGTCGGTTGTTGCATTAAATACTTCATGATACTTTTTCTCAGTAGCAACCAATGCATGTTCAGCAGATTGCCGGTAACTTCTCTCGATAAGCGTTCCGAGGTGTGACGCAAGCTGGCAAGCGAAATCAATTTCACTGTGATTCCAGTTGTGCCACTCCTCAGAATAACCAACCCTTATTAATCCATTATTCTGATCGGAGTTTTTTATGGCCGCGATGAGAACCGCTTTTGTTGCCTTATGTTTGCCGTTTTCAGGCAAGTATTCCGATGGAAAGCCAGCAGGAGTACTATCCGAGGTAAGATACATCGCGGTATGTAAAAAAGAAAAGGCATGCAGTTTACCCATGCTTTTATACTCGTGTACTGTTGCTTGGTTTTCTTTTTGCCCGGTAAAGCAGGAAATGGCACTTACCGTGAACCCATCCTGCTTATAAAAACAAACATTTATTTCATTTGCCTGAAAAATCTGAATTCCCGATTCACATATCAGCCGTGCGGCCAGCAATATATCATCATCTTCACTGCAAGGGTTAAGAGCAAGTTTAGTAATCAGTTCCCTCTGTGCTGTAATTCGTGCCAAACTTTCAGCAGCTATTTTTTCTTGCTCTTTAACGGCTGAAATATCTCTCGCTATTGCAATAATTACCGGTTCACCAAAATAATCACCTTTATTTAGCTTTATTTCTTTCGGGAAAACCGTACCGTCTTTCCGTTTTCCCCAGAATTCGAAAAGAGCTGGTTTTCCATTATAGGCATCCTGAAGTAACCGGAATGTATGTTCTAAATCGTTCATCCCATCGGCAGATACAAACTGTGGAGTTTTAAATAACAATTCGTCTTTCGTGTAACCGTATAAACGCAGTGCTCCTTGATTCACATCAAGAAATTCCCCGTTTTTATTAAGTACATAAATTGCATCCGAAACCGATTCAAATAAACCGCGGTAACTCTTTTCACTTTGCTTTAAAACTTCTTCATTTTCTGCACGTTGCTTTGTCGCTTTTAATATGTTCAGAGCAAACGATATATCTCTGCCAATTTCTTCAAGTAGTAGCCTCTCCTCTGCACCAAAGAAACCCGGTCTATCTGCATAGAGCATTAAACAACCGATAAGCAAGTCATTCTCAAACAAAGGAATTGATGCCGAAGAGCAGTATCCCCGGCTTAAGGCTTCACTGCACCACATTTCCTTGCTGCTTTCTGTACTTATATCAGCACATACAGATAATAAACCTTCTCCAAGTGCGGTTCCTGTTGTATTATTGCCTATCAGTAATGTGTCATTTTCCTTACGGAGGAAACTCAAGTAACCGGTATCTTCACCTGCTGAATATGAGGGAGTAACTTTACGGCTTTTGTCTTCAATAAGGCCAATCCATACAAATTTAAGTTTACCAAATTCAACGGCAATCTTACAAATTTCTTCAAAAAGAGTGTTCTTGTCACTAGTCCTTACTATCGCCTGATTAATCTGGCTAAGAGCTGCATAAAGATGTGCATAGTTTTCAAGTTTCACATTATTAAGGTATAGCTGCTTCCTGTCTTTCTTTATTAAAAAATAAATAAGCAAAGCCGTTAACAGTACATACAAATAACCCTTCACCATGCCAATTGCTATAGCAACTTGTTTTGAACCGGCAAGATATAATACTACCGAATCAGAAAGCATTATCCAGACTAACCCGAAGAACAGGTATATTATCGTAATTTTTAATGCCCCCGATAAATAATCACCGGAGCTGTTTTTTTGGGGAGCTATCATACTGACCTATAATTGATTCAAAACAAAAATCTCAATCACTTCCAATACCGCTATGAGCAAGACCATTCATCCTGATGAGAGAAAGAACACAGGATTGTATTTAAACTGCAATTCTTTTTAATATAACAAAGCAGTTGCTGAAAGTAAATACCATAACCAAAATAACCCATCGCAGGAAAGAAAATTTTCGGTTTAACGGTTCACCTGATTTTTCGGTGGAGTTTTTGAAATCACTCCATCACAAAAGTTTATTCATATTAATAATTTTGATAATGCTGCGATTATTAAAGATTTGT
>JACPGF010000395.1 GCA_016182615.1 Ignavibacteriales bacterium | reverse complement strand
ATACAATCGGAATGCCTTTTGCAAGGAAAAAGAAATGCCGATGGGCATGGGAGTTCGGAACAAAATAGATTCGAGCTTGCACAACCATACTAAAATGGAGGAATACGAATTTATTTCCCCCTACTTATTGAGAAGTTACATCCCCACCCAAAAAAAATTATGCGACAAGATTCTTCTTATAGAGGTAAAGCGACAAACGAAGTAAAGATTTTGAAAACATTGTTATAATTGCCACCAAACCCAAGACCTCAAGCCTATAAACAAACACCTCTATTATTTCCCGCCGTGCCTCTTTGATTCTCATAGCAGATTTGACTATTTTTGACGGGTAATTATTTAATTAATTCTAAAAAAACTTATATTATTTAATAGAGAGCGTCGTATAGATTAATTAATTAGCCTAATATGGGAAACAGTTAAAAAAGCTGGGATGTATTCAGCGTGTCCGTTAACCTGAATTTTGCCGAGTAAACAAGAAAGTTAGTACATTATTCTTTTGCGTGCGGCAGGTGTTGTCCCGCTTTAATTACATTGTACATAGCACAAGGCTTTATTACACAAAAAATTTATGTCCATTATTAGTAAGATTATCCGTTTATGAACTTTTTACAAACACTATTCTCTACACCGGGTACTGCTTCGACTCTGCTGTTTATCAGTATTGCAGCTTTTCTCGGTATCGTGATTGGTAAAATAGAAATTAAAAATATCAAATTGGGAATTGCCGGTGTCCTCTTTTCAGGTTTAGCTATAGCACATTTTGGGGCCAGACCCGAAGTAGAGATTCTGCATTTTGTCAGGGAGTTTGGTCTAATTTTATTTGTCTATTCTATCGGTCTGGATATTGGTCCCCGTTTCTTCTCATCTTTTAAAAACGAAGGCGTTACACTAAATCTTTTTGTTATCGGCGTAGTTTTCTTAAACGGCCTGATAGCGTACGGCTTATACTATTTTTATCATCTTCCGCCGGAACTTGCAACGGGTATCATGTGCGGGGCGGTGACGAACACGCCAAGCCTTGGTGCAACACAGCAAATTCTAACCGAGTTTACGCAAAATGGAGCCCTCAGCGCTAATTTGAGCAGCATGGGCTATGCCGTGGCTTATCCCTTCGGCATTTTTGGCATTATTATCGTAATGACACTGCTCCGCATTTTTTTCAAAATAAAAGTGAAAGATGAGGCTCAGCGTTATACAGAAAGCATTTCGAAAGCGGGGCAAAAACTTGAAAGCGTTACTATCAATGTTACTAATCCGCAATTGTTCAATCAGCAAATTGGTTACATTAAAAAAATGATTGACAAGGAGCTGGTGATTTCACGTATTCTGCGTAAGGGTGAATATTTAGTTCCCGTTGAGAGTGAATATATCCGCGAAGGCGATATCCTTTTTGGTGTTTCCTCGATTGACCACATGGACAATTTACAATTGATGATTGGTGAACTGAAAATATCCGAGAAAAAAGAAATCAGCGGCTCATTGGCAATGGCGCACGTTCTGGTAACAAACCGGAAATACTCGGGGAAAACCATACAGCAAATCGGCATCTACCGCCGTTACGAGGCCAACATAACCCGTATTTTCAGGGCTGGAATGGAAATACTCCCTTCGCTCGACATACCTATCGAGTTTGGCGACACGGTTCGTATTGTGGGTAAGGCAGAACTGCTGCCTGAAATTAGAAATGAACTGGGCAATTCGATAAAAGAGCTGGCTGTCCCAAATACCATACCGATTTTCATAGGCATCTTTCTTGGTGTTATCCTTGGCAGTATCCCTATTTTTATTCCTGGCATGCCTGTTCCCGCGAAACTGGGCCTTGCAGGTGGTCCCCTGCTAGTAGCATTGTTACTTGGCCACAAAGGCCGTATCGGTAAAACAGATTTTTATATGACTCCCGGCGCGAACATGATACTCCGTGAAATTGGCATAACATTGTTCCTTGCTTCAGTCGGTTTGCTCTCGGGTGCAACATTTCTCGATACGATATGGAATGGCGGATACTGGTGGATGCTGTATGGCGCAATTATTACTTTTTTTCCGATAATGATTGCCGGTATAGTTGCCCGGCTGATGAAGTTTAATTATCTGAAAATTTGCGGTATGCTTGCAGGCACCATGACCGACCCCCCTGCACTTGAATTCGCGAATTCACTTGCTCCGGTACAGGCACAATCAACTGCCTATGCATCAGTTTATCCATT
>JACPGF010000391.1 GCA_016182615.1 Ignavibacteriales bacterium | reverse complement strand
GTAATGTGATCGCGGGTTGTATCCCTACTTCCCGGGAAGCTAGTCAATTAATTTAACTTCCACTTGTACTATCGCAACTCCTGAAAATTAGTTTAGGGGTTATTAGAAATTTTTTTTCAAAATTTCTCTTTTGTTTGGAGTTGATGTTGTACTTGTATAAAAATTTACAAAGATGAGATATGCTTTTGTAAGTGAAATATAGATATTAGGGTTGGTAAATCCGGTTAGCGGCTAACGATTACTTTCAGCTAATACTGAACTCTGACAATATATCTTTAGAATAATTGCTTGTTATGCAATGGTGAATCACCGTAAATAATCCGTGGTCCTTTCACCCTCTTGTAGTCTATCTAATATAATCACCATTTATTAACATGATTTACTTTTTGTGTGGCATATTGATCTTTAATTACCCACATTTTTCACACAGCATTTAAATTCTGAACCTTGCTTCTTCAGAAGACTAATTGCTAAAAGTTCTACCATGACCTCAGTCAGTAGCATCATGATTTATGTGGCAATTGATGCAACCCGTCTCGAAAAGCATTGAAACTTGGTGAAGTATTGTGGTTAATGTCCATATTCCCGGAAATAATTCTTGCATTTTGAATCTTACTTAATCCAACTTGATAATACCCGTATTTTTGCAGCAATTTCTCCAACTCTTCCCAAGTATTTGCAATTGTGTCAGGATTGGAAAATTTAGGTTTCTCCAATTCTGCAATTTTTACCCTTCGATACGATTTAGTGATTGCTTTTTTATCACCCAAAAACCATGCTTCCAATTCCTCCACAGCTATCCGATTGAGTATTTGAAAATTATTTGTGAAATCACCTACGTTTGTTTTAATCACTAAACCCGCATCAGCAGCTGTTTTATTCAGCCACTTCTTAAGTTCCTTGCAATCATTTCTATCCTTGTCAACAAGGACTACAATTTTAACACCATGTCCAATCCACTTTGCATAAGATTTTAGTTTAGGTGCTAATTTTTTCAATAGGTCCGATTTTCCCTGATGAACTATAATTTTGAACGTAACCGGGCTGCTTAAAATTTTCGGGAGCAAGTTTTGCAATGCAGCTTCAGCGGACGGCTCCTCAACCAAAACTTCTAAATGCATACCTCTCCTTATTTTCTTGACTTCGTTTTTATTGTTGTCCGATCCCCAGAATCGGTAAGCGGGTCACCTGCTTCAAAATGGCCTTCCATCCAAAGATTTCCAAGCAGAGCACCTTCACTCATAAATTCGTCAACGCCTTTCATATCAGTTGCTTTTATCGCCTGAGTGAATCCCTTGGAGTTTCTATAAAGTACATATAGTTCTTTTGATAACAAACCATTAACAAAAAATGGCGAATGCGTTGTAAACATTAGTTGTGATTTTGTTGAAGCATTCCTGCATTCCTCAGCAAGCTCAGGTAAAAGTCTGGGATGGAGTTGATTTTCCGGCTCTTCAATGCCTATTAATTGTGGCGGATCAGGATCGTAGAGTACGGTTAGATATGCCAACAGTTTAAGAGTTCCATCAGAAGCGAACTTCGACAGTATAGGTTCTTTGAACGGGGCATCTTTAATTTGCAAAAGCAGTCTACCATCCAGCATTATTTCGGTCTTAACTTTCTGCAGTTTAGGAATTCTTTGAGATAATACTTTCAGGATTTCGTTTAATCTTCTCGGGTGCTGTTCCTTAAGATATTGAATAATGTTTGGCAGATTATCTCCAGTGGCGCTCAATCTTTCCTGCGGCCCTGCTTCCGGTTGATACCGTGTATTGTCTGCACTTAAATATGACAAATACCATCCGGCAATAAACCTCCGTAAAGCGCTTACCCGGGGATGTTTTGCGAATTGGCCAAGTGTATTCACGGCAATCATTTCGGACGATGACAATTCCTCCTCTATCCTGTCTGCTTCCTTGTCGGGCATTTCACCGCTGATGACCGTACCCTTGCCGGATCTAAATTCCAGAAACCTGAATGGCCTTCCGAATTTCTCTTCGGTTCGCCGCCAAGTAAGCCATTCATGAACGACAAATGGTCCCTTTGTGTTTTCATCTATTGCCAGATGATAGGTGATCAGGGTTTGCCCCGGCGCTTCCCGGTATTTCAATTCAATTTCAATTGGTCCTTGTGCCCCGCGGGAACGTAATTCCTTAAATCTGCCCCGCTTGTCCCAGGCCTTCCGCAAACCGATGGAAAAGCACTCCGACAAGAACGCGAACAAATCGAAGATGGTTGATTTACCCGAACCGTTGGGTCCAAGAAAGACCGTTAGTGGTGTCATGTCCTTTAAGTGCAGATCTTTCAGTGCACGATAATTTTTTACCCGTAATTCTTCAATTCGAGGAACTGGTTCATTTTTTTCCATTTGCTTTTTCATAGTCTTCATCTTTTTCAAAACAAAAATACAAAATTGAAGATTAACATTAACTATACCTCTGTTTACCGTTTAGCTTCACTTTCTCAGAAGAAATCAGTCTATAGACTTTTTTTAAGCCATCAAAAAGCCAATCCATGTTACGGTTAAGTAAATTGAAATCGACCCAGAATTCGCCCGATTTAAAATCTTCACCATATCTGAAGCTAAAGGATTTACTGTCGATTTTATAAAATTCGAGTACTATCTTTACCGCTGATTCAGGCAATATGACTTTATACGCGGTAAGAATCTCCTCAACTTTACGAAGTAATTTCTGCAGATTGTGTGAGTATGTGCGAACGTCTACCTCTGGATCGTGCTCATTGATTATTGCCTTAAAATACAATTCTATAGTATGGCGGTAAAGGTACAGTAGGGGATTTACAATTTCATATGCTTCCAAGCCTATTTTCGTATGTTTTGACATTATAATCCAGGAAGCTTTTTCAAAGCTCTCAGCCATTTCCATATTATTTCGTGTGGATGCCATCCCGCCCCATAACGCACCATTTACAAATGATTCATCTAAATCATCCGGTATTTCCTGGAATATCATGTCCTTCATAACATCACATTAATTTCTCTACGCATTCACATTGGAACCAATGTGTCCATGAGGTTCATGTGCTCGGATGGGATTGTTGTTGTCGAATCACAAACACTGCAGTGTGCAGAAGATTGTAATTCTGTGGTAATGAAATTTTTATGCGTAGAGGGGAAAAAAGAGCAATCTTTGTTTTTTTGCAATACACCAAAATTCGATTTACTAAATGTCATTGTTTGGGCAAGCATACAATAATTTCCCACGAGAATGAATATTAAACTGTATAAATGAACAAAAACAAAGTACAAAAAGTTTTTAATTTATTAGCGAAATAAATAAGAAAATGTCCAATGGCGACACTCCAATTTCTTACGATATTGTTCATTTCTTTTCGATATGTATGGAATCGATATGTTCCGATGATGTTCCGTTCTGCTTGACTGCGGACAGATCAAGTACGTAATGTCTTTTACGCTAACTGAAAATCATTTTTGGATGGCACATTGGCTCTTGCTTCTCCCACTTTTAAACTTGAACATATTTTTTGATTGCTCTTCAAGTGTTCGCAGATTTTAAATTATCGCTTATAAATTGAGGAAACGCTTCATCCCACTAGCAAAGCCGTAACCTCTTTCTCCAAAGTCTGTCCTTTATCCTTCGCGTACCACAGGTGCAGCTTCGATTCCCACTCGGCCTTTGTAAGACCCGCGCTTATCGCGGTTGATACAACTTCCTGAGCTTCTTTTGGCCTGCTGCCCCAGATAAATAGTTCTTTGCCACTCTCTGAGAAAGCCACAACTTTAGGTACACTGCGTTTGCCGTCAGTTAAATATGTATCCATTATTTCAAGATTGGCATCTCTTTCCAGCAGGAGTATTTCTATGTTGCTGTTTGTTTCCGCCATCTTCACAAAATGCGGGATGTTTTGCGCGGAGTCTCCGCAGGGACGCATAGTTAAAATTATCCAGTACTGCCGTTCTTTTATCCGGGATAATAATTCTGTAAGGGTTTCAGACGGAGTATAGGTTTTATCAATACGCGCCATCCTGACGAGATTGAGCTTTATAAATCCGTACTTTTCCTTCGGATCAGCAGGTAATGTAAATTCATCAGTTGTTGCAATATAGTTTTGCAGTTTGTCTTTATACTGTTCGTATGTAAAAGCTTTTGCTTTCAGTTCCTGATAGTTCATATAGGTAATTCTTTTGTGTTGACCGGTTTATGATATGATAACAAGCAATAGGATGCGAGAATAGTGTCTGGGATTCATGTAACTCGAAGCGGAGCTTCGTTGAGCATGTAGCTCGAAGCCCAGCTTCGTACAGTTTAGTAGAAGTATAACCATTGCCGCGTAAACGGTAAACCACTAAGCAGTAAACCGGGTAAACTGTAAACGGGGCAGAAGTTTTCCGGGGGTTACCGGTTAGCTGGAGAGCTGAGCGAAGCTTTGCTTCGCGCTACATTCGTGTGAGAGTTTTCAAGGGTATGGGTTGTCTGGGGGGCTTAGCGAAGCTTCGCTTCGCGCTACACGCTCCCCGGTTATACTTACCGGGGAGCAGAGAATATTTTTATAAAATGTATTTACTCAAATCCCTGTTTTTAACAATACTGTCCAGCTTGGAGTTGACCATCTCGGCAGAAATAGTAAATTTACGCTCTTCGATATTATCCGGAACATTAAACAATATTTCATCGAGTAAAGTAGTAAGTATTGTATGCAGCCTGCGTGCACCGATATTCTCGACCTGTTCATTCACATCATGTGCAATTTTTGCAATCTCGGCAATTGCATCATCCTGAAAAGTAAGCTCCACTCCTTCAGTAGCAAGCAGGGCTGAGTATTGTTTCAGCAAGGCGTTCTGAGGCAGCGTGAGGATTTTAATAAAGTCCTGTTCGGTAAGGCTTTTCAGTTCAACCCTGATAGGGAAACGCCCTTGTAATTCAGGAATTAAATCAGAAGGTTTTGCAATATGAAAAGCACCCGATGCAATAAACAAAACGTGGTCGGTTTTAACCGTGCCGTATTTGGTATTAACAGTTGAACCCTCGACTATGGGAAGTAAATCACGCTGTACACCTTCGCGCG
>JACPGF010000390.1 GCA_016182615.1 Ignavibacteriales bacterium | reverse complement strand
AGAAGGGATTATTTTTTAATTCATTGTCAATAGTTGTATCCTCGCCATGTCCCGGTAATACTATTGTTTCGGGTGGGAGCGTGAGCAGTTTTTCTCGGATAGAGTTTAGAAGCTGCTCAGAATTGCCTCCCTTCAAATCCGTTCTGCCAATGCTTTCTAAGAATAACACATCTCCGGAAATAAGAAGGTTTTGCTCCTTAAAATAGAGGCAAAACTCACCGGGAGTATGGCCCGGCGTGTAAATTAACTTACTGGTGAGGCTTCCAAACTGCAGCTCATCTAAATCGTCTAAAAACTTCACTTTAAGCGGATACTGCCTGAATTCGATACCAAACACCGCACACTGATTATCGGCATTTTGGAGAAGGAACAAATCGTTTTTGGGGATATAGTGTTCGACACTGAAATTAGCTAATATAATTGCATTTCCAAGTATATGGTCAAGGTGTCCATGCGTATTAACTAGATACTTTATCCTCAGTCTTTCGGCAGCTATAAATGAAAGTAAAGTATCATCTTCTTCAGGGATACTATTCCCGGGATCAACGATTATAGCTTCCATTGAAGAAGTGTCCCATATCACATACGTGTTTTCCATAAACGGATTGAAGACAAATCTTTTAAGTTTAAGTTTTGGCTCGCTAATATTCATAGGGGTTAAAAGTCATTCTGAATATTGTTTAAAATATTATTATTAAATGTTGTTATATTGCTTACCAATTCGGATAGTGAATCTCCCCCGTGTTTTTCCAAAATATGGACTGCCAAAACCCATGCTAACATGGACTCGGCTATTACTCCGCAAGCTGGAACAGCAGTAAAATCACTCCGCTCCCTGCGGCTTTCAACTGTATCCAGACCGGATAGATTAATACTCTGTAGGGGGTTCATCAGTGTTGCAATCGGCTTCATTGCACCTCTTAATAAGATAGGCATGCCGTTACTAATACCGCCTTCAATACCTCCGGCCCTATTTGTCTTTCTGCAAAATGCATTATTATTAAGTATAATCTCATCGTGAACTTTTGATCCATCGATGTCTGCAGCACCAAACCCCATACCTATTTCAACGCCTTTAACCGCATGGATAGACATGATTGCATGTGCAATTGCAGCATCAAGGCGGCGGTCATATTCTGCAAAAGTTCCAAGACCAGTGGGGACACCCTCGGCAAAAACAACAAATGTACCGCCGAGTGTCGTACCAGCTTTTTTAGCCCATTTTATTTTCTCGATCATTCGTTTTTCTGTATTTTTATCAAGTGCCCTTACTTCACTTTTTTCTGCCAAATCGGAAAGTGACTGCAGCGGGTTTTTTAATTTGTTTTGCAGAAGTATGCTATACCATTTTTTCTTCGGGTAAACACCACCAATGTTTTCAACAAAACTGCCAACCTGTATGCCAAGTTCTTCAAGCATTCTCCTGGCAAAGGTGCAGGCCGCAACACGAGCAGCGGTTTCACGCGCGCTCGAGCGGTCTATGGAATTCCTAATATCATTATACCGGTATTTAACCGTCCCGACTAAATCTGCATGACCTGGTCTTGGTATTGTAACCCTTTCAATATTTTCCGGGGATCCGAATGCCGCCATTTTATCAGTCCAGTTTTCCCAATCTTTATTCCGGATAATTAAAGAAACCGGGCTGCCGGTGGTTTTGCCAAACCGTAATCCGGAAATAATTTCGGCAGTATCAGTTTCCATCTTCATGCGCAAGCCGCGGCCATAACCAAGCTGCCGCCTTCTGAGATGATTGTTAATATATTCCTGCGTAATAGGTATTCCCGAGGGTAACCCGTCAATGATGACTATTAATCCTTTTCCGTGTGACTCCCCTGCTGTTAAAAATCGCAATGCCATAGCTCTAACCGAATGTTTAAGAAATAAAGTTGAAAATAGTTATTTAATCGGGTAAATGAAATACATACATGCATTTGGAACTTTTTTTATTCCAATTGCAATAATGTTGTCCGGAGTACGCCCAATGAACGCTGGCTGAGCAAATCAATTTTCACCAGTCCGATTTCTTCTATGGCATACATGTCTGGTTGTGTTACAATAATTCCCAACCCTTTGTTTTTAGCATAATCCAGCGCGGTATAATTGGTAATTGGTTCAGGGGTAATTACAATGCCGCTTGGGTGTATGCTAAGATGCCTTGGAAATCCAGCAAGTTTTGAGGCATACGATAATACTTGTTTTATTTTCTCATCATCAAAACTGAGGTTCCGTGCTTCAGGAAAAAGCTCCGTTAACCGCTCTAAATTTTGAGCACTTGTCCAGGGAATAAATTTAGAATACTGCGATATCTGCGATTCGGAATAACCAAATACCTTGGCAGTTTCCCGGAATGCCGAACGTGCCCGGAATGTTACAATTGTTGAGATCATTGCAACCCTTTCATAGCCGTACTTCTCAAATACATATTTAACAATTTCGTCACGTTCTTTCCACGAAAAATCCAGATCAACATCAGGTGGTGATGTCCGGGATTTATTGAGAAAACGCTCAAAATATAAATCGTATTTTATCGGATCAACTTCAGTGAATCCAAGACAATATGAGACAAGGCTATTTGCAGCCGAACCCCTGCCGATCATCATCATTCCCCTTCTTTTTGCCTCTTTAACAATGTCCCAGACCACCAGAAAATAATCTACAAAGTTAAGTTCAGAGATAACTTCCAGTTCATAGTGCATCCGTTCAATAGTTTTCGTATCCGGATTAGTATATCTTGAGTGAAGCCCGTCCATACATATTTTATATAACAAGGAGAAAGTGGTTTCATCTTCATTAACCGGAAAAACAGGGAACTTATATTTTCCCAACTCCATCTCAGCATTACAATTACCGGCAATAACCCGCGAATTTGTAAAGTATTCAGGAGGAATATCGATCGGACTTGCCCGGAGCAGATTTTCGAAAGAACAGCTTTTGTTTGCAAGTTCAGTTTCAGGCACCGACTCTATTGTTTTTCTTTCCCGTATTGCAGATATGATTTTATGCAAGTAAAAATCTGTTGTACGGAGAAAATAAACCGGATTTGTATAGACCACATTTTTAACAGGAATTTTCATCGCTGTTTCAGATTTATCGAACACTCTCAACTCGAAAAATACATTCGAGTGCCAGTTTAATTGTGTGCACACATTTATCGATGGGCTGATATAAATTAAATTATCCGAGTAAGATGAGACAATATTTTGCAGTGAAAAATCATCGAGTAGTTTTTTTCTCGTAATGAGCCTGCACAACTCAGAGTAGCCTGTATTGTTTTTAGCAAGGCATATCACATAACTGCTGCCGTCCCCGGTAAGCGTTATGGTGGTACCAAGGATGGGTTTAATGCCTGCCTGATGAGCCGCCTTTACAAATGATACAAACCCCTGCATACTGTCATCGTCAGTTAGTGCCATCGCCGTAATATCATGCTCTTTAGCGAACATCACTAGTTGCTCAACAGTGGCAGCACCTCTTAAGAGTGAAAAATTAGAATGAACGTGTAAGGGAATCATCGTGTACATAGTATTTAAAATACAAAATCCTTGTAAACAATTACAAGGATTTTCGCGTGGAGCTAAGCGGGATCGAACCGCTGACCTCTTGAATGCCATTCAAGCGCTCTCCCAGCTGAGCTATAGCCCCGAATCAATAAACCAAAATTAAGACAATTTAAGCAAAAAGTAAAGCGATTTATAAGAATATATCAATTCAGCATAAAAGTTATTTTACGAAACCAGCTGGTTCACATGATATTTAAGCGGAGAAATTTTACCTAACTTTGGCAGAACTTTTTAGCGATCCTGAAGGGATCAAATTTGAGTAACCGTGGGTGAAACCCACGGAAAGAGAACCCAACATCGCAAACGTCCCCGACGGGGGCGAACCTTGCGGTGAGAAAACTATACAAACTTATTAATTGAGAAGTTGATATTATACTATTTTAGGTTCTTGCTGTTATCGCTTCAATTCTCAATAATCCATAACAGTTCGCCACCTTCAGTGGCGGAAAAATTCAGGGTGCATTTCCGGGGGTTTTACCCCCGGTTATTCAAATTGAACCCTTTCCGGGTTCTAAAAACAGTCCAGATAATTCCATTTTAAGAACTTCTCCGCCGAGATTTCATATACACAACCCTCTTAGCATTACTATTCCCTAAAACAAACATACACTAATACTTAAAGAACCCTTCTCCGGTCTTTCTTCCTAGTTTTTTTGCCGCGACCATTTTAACTAACAGTGGGCATGGACGGTATTTCGAGTCTTTAAATCCTTCATATAATACATTCATGATTGCCAGACAAACATCAAGCCCGATAAAATCTGCAAGAGCCAATGGACCCATCGGGTGATTCATACCAAGCTTCATAACAGTGTCAATCGCCTCTTTATCTCCCACACCTTCCATGAGCGCAAATATTGCCTCATTTATCATAGGCATAAGAATACGGTTTGCAATAAACCCGGGATAATCATTCACCGCGACCGGTACTTTTTCCAGAGAAATGGAAAGATTGTGAATAGTGGTATAGGTTTCATCACTCGTTGAATAACCCCGAATTATTTCCACAAGTTTCATAACCGGTACAGGATTCATAAAATGCATTCCAATAAACCGGTCAGGCCTGGTATCTGCACCAAGTTCGGTAATTGAAATAGACGATGTATTACTTGCGAAAATACATTCAGCTTTTACATTGGTATGTAATTCGTTAAAAATACTTTTCTTTACTGCAAGGTTTTCAAAAACAGCTTCAATAACAATATCACAATCCTGAGGTACGGAAGAAATACCAATCGCGCCGTGTAAATTGGATAATGCTGTTTCTAAGTCATTTTGCCCGATGACAGCTTTTTTAACCATACGATCGTAGCTTGATTGAATACTTTTCACAGCCCGCTGTAAAAGAGCATCTGATGTTTCAATCAAATATGTATCAAAGCCATGCAGCGCGAAGACTGCCGCGATACCGTTACCCATTGTGCCGCCGCCTATTATCGCAGCTTTTTTAATATCCATAAAGTACTCCAAATTAATTTACGTAACTGACACGAATTACAAAACAGGCGTGTATTTTTTGTTAATTATTGATGCCAATAAATGTATGAGATTAAAAAATACAATATTCAGGTTAATATTATTGTTTTTCAGCAAAGAAACATAATTTTCAACTTCATGGATGTAGGGCTCAAATGAATTTACCTTGTACCTGCTGTAAAATTTACTGAAAGTATCTTTAAAATCCTCGAAGAACAAGTGCTCGGAATTATACCTGTATTTTTCAGCATCAGCAAGCCACAGGCAAATCATTTTAAATAACAGATATATTGAGTCTTCACCTTCCTTTTGTAACAGCGAAGATAGAATTGTATAAGCAGAATTTACCCTGTCGGCAAGGGCATACCGTAAAAACTCAATAACATTTTGTTTTAAGCCCAACAAGTCTTTTTCGAGCAAAATAGATGCATTTTCCAATGAGCCTTCACTAAACCTGCTGATCGTATCAGCGGTATCAAACGGAACGTGAAAATACTGCACTAAAATTTGAGCAATTTCCGCTTCGGAAAATGGTGTTGTTGACAATTCCCAGCATCTTGAGCGAATCGTTTCTCTAAGCATGGCTGGATTTGATGTGGTTAAAAGAAAAGTAGTGTCTTCAGGGGGTTCTTCAATTTGCTTTAACAAAGAGTTTTGTGCTTCTTCATTCATCCCTTCAGCCTGCGAAATTATAACACATTTCTGGTAAACGGTGCCTGAGGTGTAGGAAAGAAATTTTTGAATATCCCTTATGGAGTTGATCTTAATTTCATTTGCCCCCTCGATAATCATATTTAAATAAGGATTAGCATTTTTTAAATCAATTTGCTCACGGATTTCTGCAATTTTATCCTTGGTAAGTTTTTCATAAGGATCATCAAAACTTTCTTCATTTTTGCCTCTTGGAAGGGCAAAAACATACTTCGCTGAAACTTGAGAAAAAGGATGGGAAAAATCACGTGCAGTTAAATTCCCCTTCCATAAATTCATTTGGAGTGCGAAGCGGGCTGCGATAAAATCTTTACCGGTACCTTTTGGCCCGCAAATAATAAGCCCCTGGGGTAAATGTTCTGAAACGAACAGTGAATCGAAAAACTTTTTAATTTTTTCCTGACCAATAACACCTTGCCATAAATCATCCATAGTATAAATGCCTCATAAGGATGCAATGCCTCGTCAGTTAATAGGGTGAGCTAACAATCAGAGTTCGTCTTCGTTATAGTAATAATCATCATCTGTCGGAAAATCAGGCCAAATCTCTTCAATAGATTCGTACACGTCTTCCGTATCCTCTAATTCTTTCAGGTTTTCTAATACTTCTAAAGGTGCGCCGATACGTTCAGCGTAATCGATCAATTCTTCTTTTGAAGCAGGCCATGGCGCATCATCTAAAAAAGATGCAAGTTCAATTGTCCAAATCATTATATATTACTCCTCTTTTGAGCTATTAATACTGGGAAAAAGAGCATTATCTGTAAAGAAAAACTGAATGGGGTCAATATTCGTACCATTGTTCAGAACTTCGTAATGCAAGTGGGGGCCGCTAGACAGGCCGGAATTGCCCGTGTTGCCAATAAATTGGCCTCTCGAAATTTTTTGGCCTTCCTTTGCCTTTACTGCAGAAAGATGCCCGTACTTTGTTGTATATCCATAGCCATGGTCAACTTCAATACAAAGCCCTAAACCATTTTTATATCCGGAAAATGCAACAACGCCATCAGCAGGTGCAAATACCGGTGTGCCAATTCCAGTAATTATATCAAGCCCTTCGTGCATGCGAACGATATGTAATATTGGATGCAAACGCATTCCAAAACCGTGTGCAGCAAGTTCACCGGCACATGGTTTCAACGCAGGGATTGATCGATATAACTCTTTATTTTTTGCCAGTGCAGATTGAATCGCGTTTAAATTATTCTTTTCATATTCAAACTTTCGTACTACCTGATCAATTTCATTAATAGTTTCTTTAAGATTCCCATTTTTTCCCGAGATCAAATCTAAAACGCTTCCGAACGTAGATCCACCGGTCGCTAATTGTTTCTCTTCATTGGAAATCGGTGCCAGATTCGCAGCAATCCGCAGTGTCTGATTTCGAACCACTAAAGTATCTAAATCACTTTCCAATTTTGAGTACATGCCGGAAAGGTTTTTAAGGCGGCTTTTTAGGTACAAGTTTTCAGACCGTAACGAAGCAAGATCTCTAGGGGGATTAATGTAATTTGAATAGACAAAGTAAAAAGATGCAACAAGGGATAAAGTAACCATAAAAATTACGGAAACCAGCCCTGCAAATTTCATTCGGTAGTTTTTCAGGTCAACCGGATGAATTTTAAACTTTGAGTAGTAGTAGAATTTTTTCATAAATCAGGGCGAAGATACGGAAAAATGTGTTCTTAGACAAATATTTTTGAATCTTTATTATTTACTTTGTTTTTTCACCGGTATTTAGCACATTTAATGATCAATGTAACTATACGAACTTTCTATAAAACGGTTTTATTTTTCTT
>JACPGF010000389.1 GCA_016182615.1 Ignavibacteriales bacterium | reverse complement strand
GTCCCGAGATTAAAGGTGCAACATCAACTAAAAAATGTGTCGAATCGATAAAAATAAACTCGCTGGGTACCTCGACGGTTGTTGTAAAGTTGACCGTGTTTTCGGCAGTATTTATTGCCTGGGTAACTGCAGAAATGCCTATTTTGAGATCGTGATAGCTTCCACCACCCACTTTCTCCCCGGAAAAGAAACTTAATTTAGCACTATTAACCCTTTCACCACCGCTAAACTGCAACGGAGTTTGAATGAATGCACAAAAAACAAATTTGTGTAGTATTGGTCCAAATAACCCTTCAGTGTTTGCCGAGTCTTGTCCAATAAGACTGCTGTCAGCTATATCTGACTGTCCTGCATCATCGGCCAAAATCTGAACCTGATCAAGTTCCTGAGCTCCAAATTGACCGTCTTTACTTAATAGGATGACATCCAAATTTGGTCTGGGGCTTGGGTAGTACTCATCATAAGTAATACCACGGGTTATAGGAAGGCTGAGGTTTTTATAATAGTAATGCACCTGCTGTCCTTGCCCCACTGTTTCTTTTGAAAAAGATCCCGGGAACACCGCTAACACTGGCCGCTTCAGGTTATCGTACTCGTATTTTGATATAAAACCGTTAACATCTTTTTCGAATACCGGAAGCATGGAGGCATTAAGGATTTGCTCGGTTATCAAGGTATCACCGTTTACCGGAACGACAATAGTTTTAAGCGGGGTAAAATCCAGTACCGGCGCACCAAGCCCGATGGAAGTATCGGATATGCTGGCATTATCAAATGCTATCTTGCCTTTAATGCCGTAGCTGTATTTCGCGTTATTCCACCGGTATATACTATCGGTTAGCACAAGGCCTGAATCAGTTGCCGTGTGTACCGGAATGTAATAAGGATCAGGGCTGATAACAAAAGAATCGACTTTGGTATCCGGGAAATACTTGTATTGGATTTTTACACCATTCGGCATTTCAACCGATTCAAGGAGGTTGTTAAAAGTAATAGCCGGATTATACTGGCTGTGCGCGAACTGATCAGCGTTAAGGTAATGTTTGTATTTGTATGTTGTTATTTTCGGTTTCGTTCCCGGATCGGCAATTTGCCTGACGACTTGCCCGGCACCATTGTATTCGTACCATAAAGTATCAGAACCATCAATTTTCTCAATTACCCGGTCAGCGAAATAAGCCATTGCATGGATTGCTGAATCTACATCAAATGTTAAATTCCCGCTGCTATATTTTGTTTTGGTGGTGTAACCGTCAGGAAAAATTGAAAAAACACTGTCTTTTGTTAATTTTTTAATAGTGCCGCCAAAGCCGTATCCGGCAGTATGCTTTGGAAGAAAAAGTGTCACCCTCTCCGAACTTACCCCTGCAAGGGTTCGCTTTTCGGTTTGGCGGCTCATCTGCATAGACCCGACACGGTATTCTTTCCCGTCAAGAGTTTCCATCCCCCCAATCTCGTATTCATATTCCAGGGTTTTCACTTCGTTGTTGTTGGTTTGTGTCTCCTCCATCAGCCGGGTAACCGATTGGATGTCTCCATGATAGAGATGCGAACCTAACAGGCTGTATTTGTTAAACTTTTTCACCGTTTCAATTGTATCGAGTAAATTGCCGTTTTGATCATACCTTTTAGAGCAGACACTGGTAATAATACTTTTATCCTCCCGTGCCTTCAACTCGTTCCGGTGCACTAAAGGATCCGTGTAATAATAGTTTTCGTATAAAGCCGGTTGTGAAATGCCGCCAATCTCCCGGCTTTGCCTCCGTTCCAGTAACATTAATTGCGTGTTCTGGTCACGGTAATGTAATAAGCCTTGATCGTTATAATTGTAGCTCAGATAGTTTTCACCCCAAAACCTGAAATGCGAAACTGAACCGCTGCTGTACTTGGCCGACTCAAGCGTGTAGGCCGGTGTTCTGAATTTGAATTTTGTGATACTGTTGGATGAATGTTCAATATCCCGGTACCATACACGGTACTGAAAATCATCCTTCAATTCTCCGTTTTTAATAATGGCCGAAACCATTTTTATTTGCGAGGCGCTCTCCGAGGCATCTTTTGCCAAGGAAAACCACGGGCTTCCTGCTCCCAAAGTCCGGTCTATCCCGAGTAATAATGTATCGCAGCCGTATGAATTGGTAATCCTGATATAATTAAGTGTTTCACTTCCGGGGAACCCTATCTCGCTATACGCGAGGTTTACCACACCCTGGCTGCCGTTAATACCGGTAACGGTAATCCCGGTACAAAGTTTTCTACCGAGTGTGTCCGGGCCATAATTACCCGAAGGATTAATGGTAGTCCGGCTGGCATAGTTAAAAGTAACCGTTTCTTTATTGGGGTTAATAATTTGCTTAAGATAAAACGCTTTCGTATAAATGTCTTCAAATAGCGGCAGCTTGCGGTCATTAAAATGAATTTTTTCCTCAACAAAAAGATAAATCAACCCGTCACCCGGGTAGTACCACATCCTCCGGAGCGCGCTGTTATTCGGGTTTTTACGAACCAGCGCGTATGATGCGTCTTCTACCCCTGAAGCAACATACGTGCCCGTATCGGGCTTTGGGCCAATAGAAAACGGCACCACATTAATAAATACTTTTTTGCTGCCATCAGCCATTAGTATGGATATTGCATCTCTTTTATCAATACGCCCGTGATCGTTTTCAAAATTAAATTTGTCTATCCTGTTGCAGTAATGATATCCCGGCACAATGTATGGCACGTGTTCACCTTTTAACAACCCGGCAAGAGGGCCACCCGGATTAGTGCCAAAATTACCTGCCCAAAAATTAACCGGAAAATTTAACACTTGCAGGGCAATGCCCTTATACCCGATAATCCATTCCGGAAGGTTGACACTATATGCCTGCGTCAGAGGTTGACCCGGGGTAACTGTCGGAAAAACATCATGCTCGGTATTGACATTATAAATAACCGTTACATCACCGCCTAACTGATTGGGAAGGTTAACCGGCATGTTGTATTGCAGCATTAAGCCGCCGCTGTAATCGGTTATTATTTCGTTCCCGTTTACCCCGAACGAAGCACTTTTGGCATACCCGCGCTCGTTAAAACGCGACATAGGGGACCGCATTTCATCTTCGACATTTTGTGCATAAAGAGTGGAAACCGGAAGAATAGCAGTGGCAAATGCAAAACACAATATTTTGCAGAGTTGAAATAATTTTTTACAAAGCATAAATAACTCCCATAAAATCAACCAAAGTAAGCAATAAATTATTTGTTTAATCCGTTAAAAAACCATGTGCAATTTTTTCAAATGAATGAAACAGCATTTCAAAATTAAAAAAATATCCTCAATTATCAAAGAGTTGAGGTTTGGTTGTTGAATCTTCGAAAACTTGAATCGGATGTATGATGCCTGAAAAGTTATCTGCTGTGTATAGTGTTTTTTAATTCGAATAGCAAATAGAAGCAGCTTTTCCCCTATTATTAAAAAAAATGAACTATTCAATTGATTTTTACATCGCGAATTTTTTTTCACAATACGTTTGCCGGTGTATATTCACATTTAACGTGAAGTTCATTTATTGACGCACTTTGAGGCAATGTCCCGAATTAATTAATTATTGATGCGATTGGATAAACGACGCGGCCCTCTTATGAATAGTATGTTTATGCATATTATTTAAAGAGGGCCAATTTTTTATTCGCTAATCCCAAACAAAGCGCCAGGTGCCATCTGCTTGTTTTTTCCATACAGTATGGAAATAACCCGTGCTGTTAATCACTTTTCCCGTGGTATCTTTTCTGGAAAAACTATATTTGCCGTAGGTATAACCCAATTCCCCGCTCGCGGCAATATCAACAAAATCCGGAGCCCATTTAAGCACGACATCCTTGTACGGCCATTCCGTGTAATGTTTTTTTATCTCTGCTTTACCTTTCAACAATCTATCGTTATTGTTTACGATACCATCGTCCGCGGCATAAAAAGCAAACGCTTCGGGGATTCCTTTTTGCAGCGCCATAGCTTCAAAATCCTTCTCCGTCTGCAAAATCTCCTGTTTGCCCTTCTCGCGTAAAGCATCATCGTTCTTTTTTGCACAACCCGGTAAAAATAGTGTAATGATAACCAATATGCCAAAGTACTTCATAGACAGGACTCCTTTTGTAGTAAATAATTAATGAACTCCAGTTGCAATAAAAATCTAAAGATTCACACCACCGGTAGCTTCGATACGCTGCCCGTTTATCCAGTATGAATCGGGTGAACAGAGAAAAGCCACTATCCCGCCAATATCTTCAGCCTTCCCGGTTCTTCCTAAAGCTGTAATACCGGCTATACGGGACTGTAATTCAGCACTGTTGTGGAGAGCAGCATTGTTAAAGTCTGTTTCAATAGCGCCGGGAGCCAGCACGTTAGCCGTTATCCCCCGCGGCCCAAGTTCCTTTGCCAGATACCGGGTGAGGGTTTCCACGCCGCTTTTCATCGAAGCATAGATCGAGTATCCGGGATTGCAAAACCTTGTTGTACCGGAGGAAATATTTACAATCCTGCCTTTATCATTTATTAATGG
>JACPGF010000071.1 GCA_016182615.1 Ignavibacteriales bacterium | reverse complement strand
TACAAGTTTGACCTTTGCACCGGTATCAATGGGCGTGTTGCAGGAAATCCTGATCTGAAACCTCAGTCAACTGTTAGTGGTGATGTTGGTTTACAGCAGGCACTCACCGATGATATATCAATCGATCTTACCGGTTATTTTAGAGATATTCGTGATTTGGCTGGTACAAGAGCAGACTTAATAAGTATGTATGGAAATACAAGCCAGTATGCTCAGTTTGTTAACAGCGATTTTGGCTATGTGAAAGGTATTGTATTAACACTTACCAAACGCATGTCGAATAGCTGGACAGGAACTGTTGATTACACTTTGCAATCCGCAAAAGGAAATGCATCCGATCCATCAACGACAGTTAATCAACTTAAAAGCGGGCAGCAACCGGAAATTCAGTTGATTCCATTGGGACAGGATCAGACCCATACTTTAAATGTAACATTCAGCTATGCAAACCCTGACAACTGGGGATTCAGTATTATCGGACAATATGGAAGCGGATTCCCTTATACTCCTTCTCAATCTGCTGATGTGTCAAGCTTATTGACAAATTCTGAAACCAAACCTTCGACATTTAATGTTGACTTGAAAGCCTACAAAGATTTTCAAGTTGACCCGTTTCGTTTAAGCTTATTCATGCGTGTACAGAATCTCTTTGATATAAAAAATCAATATGATGTTTATTCTGATAGTGGTACTGCTGACTTTACTATTGATGAAAAGAATGCAGCAGGCAAGCAGAATCCTGTGATTAACTCCATCGATGAGTTTTTCAGGACACCCACGATGTATAACGAGCCGAGAAGAATTGAATTTGGCGCGAGCTTTTACTTTTGAGCAATGAAACAGGATTTACAATGAAATTTCAAAAAATAATTCTATACGTGCTGCTCGTGGTCAGTTTAGCTGCCGGCTTGATAGCACAAGAAACAAGAGTGAATGCCCGCGGCTCCTTTCAGCACAGAAGAGCAGGTACTCACAATGGCAATTTAGTGCACACCATTTTTTCTAATTATGGCGTTATTGCACAACCATCACAAAATAACCCGCCAAGAGGCGCTTGGAAGTTTGACAATAATGGATACGTCGGTGATGTTTCCCCTGTGGTCGGTGTTTTACTCCCTATCAGAAATTGGGATACTACTGATACTGAAGTTGATACCGTTCATTGTGTTGTTATTACTCCGGTTTCACGCCCGGGCGGAGGCAAAGATATTGACGGAGCTTTTTCCGGTTTTGAGCCCATGAGCCACATGCCAATTTCTTGGCCGGTAAGCTGGCCAAACAGACCGGATATTACTTCCTTTACAGAAAAACAGGATGCCAACAGCGATTATAAACCTACCGTTGACTGGTATGGTTATTTTGGCCGCGGGCGCGAAAAGGTTGCTACACAAGAAAGTTATTTCTGGATGGATGATAACAGCGACCGAAAATTCTTTAAACTGTATGGTTTTACGCCCGATGCAGCCGATCCTGCCAGAAGGGGACAAGGGCTTCAGGTCTCTGTACGTGGTTTACAGTGGGGCGGTGACCCGGTTGCACAAAACGTTGTTTTTTGGTTGTATAATATTAAAAATGACGGTACTTCAACCTACGATCAGTCTACTTTTGGTTGTGTTGTGGGAACCTATGTTGGTATAGAAGGCAATGAATGGGACGATGATGTTTCGTTCTTTGAAGTTCGCGAAGCTATTACTTATACATGGGATTTTGACAATAGGATTAACCCGTCATCAAATCCCAGGTGGCTGCCAAACCCAACTTCAGTTGGTTATGTTGCTTATGCATTTCTTGAATCTCCGGGTAATGGTTTTGACGGTATTGATAATGACCGTGATAACAGGGGCTATTCAAATAGTGCCCCTTATTTCAGTCCGACTGATTTTCCTTCTACCCATATTGTGTCTGCTGGAGAAAAAATTGTTCTTATTAACAAGGATAACTTTACGAGAACTCAGTACACGGTTAAATCAACCACGGATACTGTCGTTTCAATGGGTGTTAAATTCATCCTTAAACCGGGTGAAACGCAGTTAATTGAAGGTGACTTGAAAGTAGGCAGTTCGGGAACCTTTGTTAACCCCAATGCCTATGATGGTATTGATAACGATCTTGACGGTATAATTGATGAAAATTATACGGTTCATTACCGCCAGTATAAAAAAACTGCTGGTGCGAACGGTGTTGTACTTATTGATACTGTTAATGCAACACAATTTATTAATTATCTTGGTGGGATGGTTAAATCCGAGATGATCGATGAACGTCGTGATGACGGTTTGGATAATGATCGTGATTGGACAATTTTAGATGACGTTGGACAAGATGGTAAAGCAAAAACAAATGATTTGGGTGAGGGTGATGGATTACCAACTCCCGGTGAGCCAAATGTTGACCTGACAGATATTCATGAATCAGATCAGTTAGGACTTACTTCATTCCAGTATTATGCACCATCAAACGGCATAAAAATGGCTGATGATGAAGATATGTGGAAACGCCTGACACCCGGATTATACGAAGTACCGAGCAATATCGTTAACAACGTGGCTACACGTGGTGAAGATGGTGACTTTATTTATGGTTCCGGTTACTTCCCGCTTTTACCTCAGCAAACTGAGCGGTTTTCATTAGCGCTCGCTTTTGGTGAAAACTTCCGTGATGTATTACGTATTAAACGTGTTGTACAGATTATTTACAATGCAAATTATACATTCCCTCTGCCTCCCGAAGCCCCCAATCTTGCTTCCTCTGTTGAAGGGACTTCAGTACATTTGTATTGGTCTCCGGAATCTGAAGCGACGGTGGATCATATAACCAAGGAAAAGGATTTCGAAGGATATAAGATTTACAAAAGCGGCAGATATGATTTTAGTGATGTTTTTACTATTACCGATCCTGTTGGCAACAAAGTTGCATATAAAGAACTGGAACAATATGATCTAGCAAATGGTGTTACCGGATATTATGATTTAGGACCGGTTCTACGTGATTTGTACAATGGATTTGCACCATATCTCGGAAATGACCGCGGTGTTGTTCATGAATACACTGATACTGAT
>JACPGF010000403.1 GCA_016182615.1 Ignavibacteriales bacterium | reverse complement strand
TTTAATCCAGAACAGTTGCGGGAAAATAACGTTACAGCTAACCATTATCCAGTAAGCCAATGCATACGGACCAAACGCGCGGTTGATAAACACGAACTGTTCAACCGGGCTGCCGCTGTACCATGCAATAAAAAATTCCATACCATAAGCGTATCCAACCATCATACCAGTCGCGAGTATTACTTTATTCATCTTTTCAAGATGACCAATGGTAATAATGTCTTGTAAATCAAAAATTTTACGAACAAAGATAAGTACTGTTACCACCATAGCGAAGCCGGAGAAAATTGCTCCCGCAACAAAGTACGGTGGAAAGATTGTTGTATGCCAGCCGGGAATAATCGAAACGGCAAAATCGAAAGATACGATTGTGTGAACCGAGAGCACCAATGGTGTTGCAAAACCTGCAAGTAACATGTATGCTTTTTCGTAATGCTGCCAGTTACGGTGCGAGTGTCTCCAGCCCAGTGAAAAGATTGAATAGATTGTCTTTTTAATGGTTGAACTCGTTCTGTCCCTTAATGTTGCAAAATCGGGGATAAGGCCGACATACCAGAAAGTGAGCGATACGATAAAATAGGTTGAAACTGCAAACACGTCCCAAAGCAATGGCGAGGTGAAGTTAACCCACAAACCATGCTGATTAGGATACGGCATAAGGTATCCATCCAACCACGGGCGGCCCGTGTGTATGGTTGGGAATAACAGGGCGCAGATAACGGCAAAAATCGTCATAGCTTCGGCAAAACGGGCTATACCGGTTCTCCATTTCTGCCTGAACAAGAACAATACCGCGGAAATGAGTGTACCGGCGTGACCGATACCAACCCAGAACACGAAGTTAACAATATCTAATGCCCAGCCTACCGGCTGATTGTTGCCCCAAAGCCCGGTACCTTTGTAAAATGTCATCGCGAGGCAAAAAGCACCCCACAATAACATACTGCCGGTTATGGAGATGGCAATAAGGAATTTTTTATCCGGCTTCGTATCCAACGGCTTGGCGACCAAGCGTTCAATATCAGCCAGCGTTAAACGCCCTTCTACAACGGGCAGTTCACGTGAATAGTCGATTTGCACTTAGACTTCCTCCGAGTGAGTATTTCTGAGTTTAGCTATATAAGTTACATTTGGCTTCACATTAAGCTCTTCAAGAACACCATAACCAAGGTTATGATTTCTTAATTTTGCAATTTGTGAATCCGGGTCATTTGCGTTTCCAAAAACAATCGCGTTTGCAGCACATGAATCCTGACAGGCTGAGGTAATTGCAGCTCCGTTAAATACCTTTCCTTCACGGGCAGCTTCTGCCCTGCCATCAGAAATACGGTGTACACAGAAAGTACATTTTTCCATAACACCACGTGAACGGACAGTTACTTCCGGATTTGCAGAAAGCTGCATTACCGGTTGTGTATAGTGCCCATCATGGAAATGGTCACGGAAATTAAAGAAGTTGAATCTTCTAACTTTATAAGGACAGTTGTTTGAACAGTACCGGGTACCAACACAACGGTTATAGACCATTTGATTCAAGCCGTCAGGGCTGTGGTTAGTTGCAACAACCGGGCATACATTTTCGCATGGCGCATTATCGCAGTGCTGGCACATCATCGGCTGCACGCTAACTTTCGGGTCTTCGGGGTTGCCTGCATAGTACCGGTCAATACGTAACCATTGCATTTCGCGGCTTAATAAAACCTGATCCTGCCCGACAACAGGAATATTGTTTTCAACACTGCATGCTACAATGCAATCACCGCAGCCTGTGCATTTGTTCAAATCGATGGCCATTGCCCATTTGACTTCTTTGTAGTCGAACTCCGCGTACATGTTCTCGCCAACAGGCTTAATTTCTTCCTTCAGGAACATTGGATGTTTTTTATACTCTCCAACGGTGCCTTCGCGGATAATTTCGCGCTTCTTGTGAATATCTTTGATTAATTCTTCATCATAGGTGTGATGATCCTGCGTTGTTGCAAGGCGTTTTATATTTCCGGTTTTAGTTACCGATACACCTGAGTAATAGAATGGTTGAGCCGCCTGTTTGCTGCTGAGAATAGTATTAACATTAACACCAACTTGTACCGCAACCACGGGACCTGCTTCCCTTCCATAACCGGACTCAACTGCAATAAAATTGTCAGCCAAACCGGGCTGTACAACAACAGGCAATTCTATTTTTTTACCGTTAACGGTTATTTCAACAACATCATTTGATTTAACATCAAGTTTTTTTGAAGTAGCGTAAGATATGGAAGCGTAATTGTCCCAAGTTACTTTGGTAACCGGGTGTGCTAATTCCTGAAGCCAGCCATTATGGGCAAATTTACCATCACCAAGGGCGTAACTTTCACTTATCATTAAAGACATTCCCGTAGCGGTAACAGTATTGGATAGAGCTGTATCAAATCCGGCAAGCGAGAAACTCTTCGCAGCGGCAGGAGCTGATTTTTTAACAAATACGCCATCGTGCAGCAAGCTGTTCCAGAAAGCTGGGAATGCAGATGCCATACCAAGCGTAGGATAAACATTCAATTCCCAGAATTTCATGAGATAGGTATGATATAATTCCTGTGAAAAGCCATCAACACTGCCGTTAAGCCACATCAGTAAAGCTGCTTC
>JACPGF010000387.1 GCA_016182615.1 Ignavibacteriales bacterium | reverse complement strand
CGGGAAACGGGACTCGAACCCGCGACTTCAACCTTGGCAAGGTTGCGCTCTACCAACTGAGCTATTCCCGCATAAAAATTTGTTCCCACGACTTCAATCCCACTGGGATTGCGCTCTACCAACTGAGCTATTCCCGCATAAAAATTTGTTCCCACGACTTCAATCCCACTGGGATTGCGCTCTACCAACTGAGCTATTCCCGCATTCACTAATCTTGTAAACTACAATAAATAATATATTGTAATAACTAGATAGTAAAAGTAATAATTTCCAGATTTATTTCAAAGCATATATAAAAAAAATATGAAAAACTTTTTTTGTTTACTTACCCATCACTTACCTAAAAACCTGAAAAATTACATTAACCCTGCTTTTACATCAAGAAATTTCGAAATCCTTTCAGGATCAAGAGGGTTAACCCATTTACCACCAACTTTAAAATATGACCCGACAATAAATGCATCGCAATATGGATAAAATTCATTAAGGTTTGCAGGAGTAATACCCGATCCAGCGAGCACCGGAATATTGACTGCACTTTTTACTGCTCGCATTTCATCAACAGATGGCTGGCTGCCTGTACTGCTGCCGGTAACAATTACGCCGTCACTCAGGAAAAATTCGGCGGCTCTGGCTGTTTCTGCAATGTCTGTATCAGCGGTTATCGCATGGGAACTGTGCTTCTTTTTAATATCGGTAAAAACAAGCACATTATCCGCTTCTATCGACTTGCGGTACCTTAATATCTCACCTGCATCCGAGGAGAATATCCCTTCATCGGCAACATGGGCAAACACGAAGCCTTCCGCGCGGATAAAATCAGCCCCGGCTGCCTTTGCCGCTGCAAGTGCCTGAATATTAGCCCCGGCAAGTATCTGAATTCCGGTTGGCAAACCAGTTTGCTTTTTTATTTCATACAAGATGATACTCATAACTGCCGTTATTTCCGGCCCGGAAACCCGGTTTACATACGGCACATCGTGCATGTTTTCTATCATTAAAACAGGGATACCAAGTTTTTTATACTCATCAGCTTCGTTCAGTGCCTTTGCAATAATCTCTTCGACGGTGCCTTTATACTTTGGCGTTCCGGGCAACGCGGTTAAATGAATCATCCCGATAACTGGTTTTTCAAGACCGAATAATTTCATAAATTTTTATTTTTCAGGGGATGTTAATTGTTCCACTTTGACTTACCCTAACCCAGTAGCCTTTGCCGGGTTCAAGGGTTGTTGGATTCGTGTATCCATTATTATAACTATAAAATTGAGAGTTTATAATTCCTGCAGGAGTTGTTGTTAGCGAACTTATAGCTACAGAGGTATGTAAATCTCCAATAAGGTTCCATCCTGCATTAACAGTAATAGTTTTAGGAGTTACTGCCGTACCCGCAACCGTTATACTCTGTGAAGCAGAAAAACGAGCCCAATAACCCGACCCGTTTGACAAAGTTGTTACCGATGTATATCCATTGTTAAATGCATATAGTGATGAGTTGGCATTTGGGAAAATAGTTGATGCCGCCATGTTTGCAGCAAGCAAAGGGACAGAAACCAAATTCCATCCTGAATTAACAGAAAAATTTGATTGTAAAGTTGATGATTCGGTTCTAACTACTATAGGTTTATCCGCTGCAAAATTCCAATATTTCTTAGAACTGCCGGTTGCATATAATGTCTGGTTTCCTGCTGTGGTTGGAGCAGTATATTTGAAGTTAAAGTCAACACCACCACTTACATAATTTGTTGATGAAGTTTGAGTTAATTCGCCGTTCATCAATTTAAGATACGAGGATACTGGCGTTAAAGCACCAATCGAAGATGCAATATCCACACCAGCTTTGGTCGAAGGTCCTCCCGAAACACGGACTGTGTAATTATATGTTTGCCCTACAATCACCGTATCAGGTCCGCTAATCTGTACAAGTACCGTTGTATTATAATAATTGCTTCCGTGGCAACTGCAGCCTGCGGTACCCGATTTTCTGGTATAACCGCTAACCCCACCGGGATAGGCATGCAGTTCAGTGACAGCGCCGCATAAAACAATTATAAGCATTGCGGTTGAATACGAACATTTACTAAAATGAACCATTTTTTATTACCTTTCTAAATTTTGAACGATGAAAATCACCAGTCCATTTACAAAACTGATAAAGTAATAACAGACACACAGTAAGGAGGGAATTATTTTGAACTATTTAACATGAACTTCCTTAGCCAATGCCTGATATACGGCATCAGTTAATGATTCATAATTATGATTCTTCGGGTACACCGGTTTATGAAATTTTACATCAATTTTTTTCCAAGGCCGCGGGAAAAAGCTGCCACGCGGGAGCGTGTTTATTGCACCATTAATATATACAGGTACAACAGGTACATTAAACTCCAGACTCAGTATTGCAAAGAACTTCTTAAATTCACCGAGAGAGCCGGAATAGGTTCTAGTACCCTCTGGGAAAATGATAATGTTTTTCTTTTCTTTTAAAACGGCTGCAAGTTTTTGTAATGATTCCTTTAAATCTTTGTTCAAATCCATTACGATAACATTGTTTGTATTTGCCAAAGCCCGTACTAATTTATTTCTCACATGCTTCTCTTTGGCATAGAAATAAGTTTCTTTAAATATTTTCTTTTTCAGAAACATGCTCACAAAAAGACCATCGAAAAAACTTTGATGATTTGGTGCAAGAATAACAGGCCCCTCTGGTATGTTTTCCGTTCCGCTTGACTTTATCCGAAAATAGAGCTTAAAGAACGTTTTTGAAATATTTTTGAAAATATTATGAGTAAACACGCTTTTGGGAAGCTTAAAATCAGTTTTTTCCTTAAGGATTTCAGCCCATTTAACCGCTTCAACATGTAATTTGTTTTTCTTCTCTTTCATGTATTGTGAAAGTTTTTCAACAGTAGGATGGCTGTTAAAAACATCATCACTAATTTTAATACCAAACGTTGATTCTAAAAAAACCTGAAAGTTAACTTTATCAAGAGAGTCTAATGATAAATCAATCTCAAAATGGTCGTCAGGAAAGACGTCGGCTTTTTTCTGTTCCTTCAGGTAGTCCCTGATAACAATATATTCTTGAAATCCGGGCTCTGCTTTTTCATGTTTTTTCTTGAATGAATCCTGCACGCTGGCTGCCAGTTTATACCGTTGAATTTTACCAAGCCTTGTTTTAGGTAATTCATCTTTACTTATATAGAAGCGTGAAAGCTTTTTATACGAGGCTGAATGTTTATTGTACATGTCTATAACGTTCCATCGGAACATCTCTTCAATGTTTATCGAGCCTTCTTCCCGAATCTTTTTATAATCGGGATAGATTACTGCACTTAAAGTATCATTTTGCTGAAAAACTGCAACCTCGGCAATAAACCCTGACATCGTTTTCAGTTTAACTTCTATTTCCTCGGGATTAATATTTTTGCCATTCGAGAGAACAATAATCTCTTTCAGGCGGCCTGTAATATGGATAAACCCTTCGGCATCTATATGACCAAGGTCTCCCGTGTGCAGCCAACCATCTTTCAGAATCTCCGCGGTTGCTTCCGGCTTGTTATAATATCCTTGCATGATATTTCTGCCACGTGCAACAATCTCTCCATCGAGTGATTTCATTTCAACACCCGGCATTGCCTCGCCTGCCGAACCAATTTTCCAACGGCCGGGGCGTGTAAAAGTAATCATCGGGGCTGCTTCGGTCATGCCGAATCCCTCGAGCATTTCAAATCCGAGAGCCTTGTAGTCATTCGCGATAAATTCTGTTAGTTTTGCCCCACCGCAAACCATAAACTCAATTTTCCCGCCAAATTTTTCGTGTACCTGATGGAAAATTTTTCTGGAAAAGCTTTGCGAGTTGATTGCTTTAGCGAGCTTAAATATAACTTTTGTGACCGCCTTTTTATTGATTTTATCCATGATACCTTTACGGATAGCTTCATAGAACCGGGGCACACCTATAATAACTGCAACCTTATTTTGCTGTAATGTATTAATAATATCTTCGGCTTGCAGCGAAGGGGTAAAAGCAATAGTTGCCCCGACGGTAAAAGGCATTACTATTGTTCCAAGCAGCGGAAGAATATGATGAAAGGGCAGCAAAGCCAAAACAGGGCGGTCGTGCCGGAAAATATCGATATGCTCTGTAACTGCCTCAACATTCATCATCAGGTTATCAAAGGAGAGCATTACTCCTTTCGGGGAGCCTGTCGTGCCGGATGTATAAATAATAACAGCTGTTTTTGCAGGTTCAGAAACAGTCCAATTGACTACAGGATATGTTGTTTCCGGGGCTGGTATTTCATCGATATTATACAGTAAAACTTCGTAGTTGAGTAATGGCAGAATTTCATCCACCGATTTTTGCTGTCCGGTGGAATAAAATAAAATTTCGGGTTTGCTGTCATTTAAAATGTAGGCAGCTTCTTCGGGCTTGGACATATAATCAATTGGAACAACAATTGCGTTATTCCTCCAACCGGCATATAGTAAATAAACCCATTCCGGACGGTTTTCAGAGTAAATTGCTATTTTTTCAGGTCTTTTAGACTCAGACAAAGAAGAAAAATATGAAATACTGGAGAGAACTTCATTAAAGGTGAATTTCCGTCCCCGGTATGCAATTGCTGTCGATTCGCTTGCATGGAGTTTCATGCCTGCTCCGTTTTAAATGACAAATATATTATAACAAAGACATGTAAAATACTTAAAAACTGAACTGCAATGAAATTATTTCTTTTTCGCATAACATGGTTTTTTTTGCATTTTCAGGAGAAAGGGTTCAAATCCAAAATCGGTGGCAAAAGTGTTACGCATAGAGTTTAAAGAGTCTGTAAAGGAAAAGGTCTTTATCGTTCACACCTCTGACCCTTGCCATTAAGGATTTTATCTTAGCATTAAAATTCTCACTTTGTGCATT
>JACPGF010000384.1 GCA_016182615.1 Ignavibacteriales bacterium | reverse complement strand
GGTATTTTGTTTTGCCGCGCAATTGCAACAACTTGTTCAGGGCTATAATATATAGTCGTGTTTTGAACATCCTTGGCCTTACTTATGTGCCAGTTTTGGCAAAATTTACACCCCAAATTACATCCGGCAGTGCCAAAACTGAGAATTTGCGAGCCGGGTAAAAAATGGTTCAGTGGTTTTTTTTCTATCGGATCCAGTCCAAAACCCGAAGGATGGCCGTAACCGAGAGAAACCAGATTCCCATCGCTGTTCTTCCTGATGTAACAAAATCCGTGCTGCCCATTACTGATTGTGCAGTAACGGGGGCATAGTGTACACAGTATTTTATTCTCCGCAGTTTTCTCCCACCATAAAGCAGGAAACTCGGCTTGCATATCAGGTAACCTATTAAAATTATTGTAAATTATTTAAATAAAATATGAAATCAATCTGAATAACTTTGTATTTTGGCACAAGTTACTCGATGTAAAAACAATTCTAAGGATTATCTATGAATCTGGTATTGCTCATTAGCGGAATTGTCCAAATTATTCTCTCTTTATTGTTAGGGGTGCTATTCATTTACGCTGCTTTCAGGGTGTTTTCTGCATTAACCAAGGGTGTGGACGAACTTTCTGAATTAAAACAAAAAAATACAGCGGTTGGTATTTTAATTAGTGCCATATTCATTTCGGTCACTTTCATCATAAAAAGCGCTATGGATCCGTCGCTGATAGTATTTACCAATACTCTCAGAAATCCTGAGGCTGGTTTACAACAATACCTTACAACTTTTGGAATTATGCTCTCGCATTTCATCGTTTCAGGAGTCTTAGGATTTGCCGCTATTTTTATCGCTCTGCAGTTCTTTATTTTGTTAAGCCGTGACTTGAATGAAATGGAGGAATTGAAACGTAATAATATTGCTGTCGGAATATTAATGGCCGCTGTGGTTGTTTGTGTTGCCTTATTGGTGCAGCCGGGTATTAAAACTCTGCTTGATGCGTTGATTCCATATCCGGAAACTGTTTTACGGAATATTTCACGTTAATTAAACCAAAATGGCAAATAATAATTCAAAACGTGCCGGATTTTTTGGTGTCCTCGGCTCCGGATGTCTGATTGTTCTGCTCCTTATTACTGGGGCGGTATTTGCTATATTTATCCTCATCTATTTTAGTCCTTCATTTGAAACAATCGACTACCATTATTCCATTAATCTTGCTGATAAACCACAGCAAAATATACACAGTGATTTTTCATGGAATTATGTTGATGACAATCTTAACAGGTATAATGCCAGCCTTTCGCTTACCATTCCTGAACAAGAAGTGAAAAGTGCTTTGGATTTTATCAGGGTTTTGATTAACGCGACGGATGATGAATTAGGATTAGGAAGTTTATCCGGCAGCACGGACAGCCTGCTTATTGCAAGGGAAGTTTGGTTCGTTCTATACAAGAGGATACTTGCTCAAGGGGCCGTACAGCTCAATGGGTTGAATACAAAGTTAGATCAAATTTTTACTGAAGCTAAAATGTCACAGCAGCAGAAATTTTTATTCCTTACCACATTTATACAAAACATCAATTATGCTATACCCGAAGATGGTATGGGCGTACTGCCTCCAATAGTAACATTGGCAAAAAGTTATGGTGACTGCGACACAAAAGCACTGCTGTTATATATTTTGCTTCGACGGCAAAATATCGATTGTGTCTTTATGTGGAGCGGTTATTATACCCACGCGATGCTTGGAGTTAATATACCGGCAACAGGCGGTTACAAGTGGTACGAAGGAGTAAAGTATTATTTCCTCGAGGTGACTTCGCCGGAGTGGGCCCCCGGCCAACTACCACCAGATGTGAGTAATCCTGATTATTGGTATGTTTTTGATTTACGGTAAACAAATTCTATTGCAAAATACACTACTTATGCAGGAGACTAATATTACATCATTCTATATAAGCTCTTGCCCAACCCACTATTCAAAACCACTTTTTGATTTTATAAAATATTGCCATTCCAAGCGCAATAAGTAACATAAACAATAACACTAATGGATACCCGTAAGGGGATTCCAATTCCGGCATATATTTAAAATTCATCCCATACACACCCGCGATAAAGGTAAGGGGAATAAAGATAGCGGTGATAACCGTTAAAACTTTCATTACCTCATTCGTGCGGGTACTTGCACTTGAAAGATACAAATCCTGTAACCCCATTGCCAATTCACGGGAAGCTTCTATTTGTTCAACCTGATGGACAGCATGGTTATACAAGTCCTTATAATAAACCTGCACTTCTTTGCTGATAATTTCATCGTCATCATTGCTTAACTTAAACAGTATGTCACGCAATGGCACAATAGCCTTCCTGACTTGCAGCAGGTCATTCCGTAATTCGTGCAGTTGAACAATGGCGGATTTGGTTGGGTTCTCAAGTATAAGTTCTTCAAGTTCTTCTATCCGCTCACCGGTTTTTTCGATGATGTCTGAATAATTATCGATGATTGCATGTAACAAATGATAACAGATATAAGCAGCCGAGTTTTTTGCATGTTTCGATTTTACTTTGGGCAGCCTTTCCCGGATTTCATCAAAAACGTCTCCCTCTTTGCCTTCTTGAAAGGTTATAACGATATTTTTCCCCAATACGATGCTGATATGTTCTGATGTTATTTCCTCATCTACTCCCGAAGTGGATAGCATCCGCAGCACAACAAATATCATCTCATCATAGAACACCGATTTAGGCTGTGAGGAAACTTCTTTAAGGTCATCGAGGATGAGCGGGTGCAGCTCGTACAAATCAGCCACTGCTTTAAGCAAGTTTTTATTTTCAAGTCCCTCGATATTTATCCAAGTAGTTTGAACATCTTTAGGCAGGGCATGTAAGCCTTCAACACCTTCAATTTCCTGAAAAGTGAAATTGGTGCCGTCATATGTTAATGCACTTATCTCGACCATACCATAACTCCGGTTCGATTGGACTGTAAAACTTTACTACTAAAATAAGACTTTTTTTGCTGTGAAGCATACTTTCGGTCTCTCCCGGGTGTACGACATTAAAATTATACGAAACTTTGGGGTTCATATGAACTGTTTAATCTAAAAACTAAATGTTTACTTGCCGCTACTTCTTCCATAGTTGATTTGAATTCAACAGTGAATTGTTAATTAAACCGGTTTTGGAATTTTTTCCAGAACCCTGAAGGGGTTCAGTTTTAGTAACCGTGGGTGAAACCCACGGAGAGACCACCCCTATGCAGAAACGTCCCCAACGGGGGAGAACCTTTCTTAGGGGGAAGGCTAGCAACATGCTATTAACAAAAAAAAGGTCAAAGCCTCACTCTTTTACTACAAAAACACAGGTTTTATGCATGTGTATTGTATTATGATACGTTGATATTTTATCGGGAAATAGTTGCCGGATGGAATCCAGCAGTACAAGAGTTGGCATTGTTAATATGGCGTTCCTTTTTCTCTTTGTACCTTCATTGCTTCAAGGTACCATGCAAATTCATCAAGGAATTTTTTGGCACGGCGTTCATAGTCACCATTCACCGATGTTCCGTCTTCAAGAATACTGTTGTGAACACGGGATATTGGTAAAGTTGAAGGAATCGGCGGTGTTTTCAACTCGGAGCAGATTAGTTTCAGGTGTTCACCCGCGCGTACACCGGCAAATGGTCCACTTGAATATGATATAATCGCGCTCGGCTTAAAGAAATATTCTTCCCGGAAATGGTCTAAAAGATTCTTCAGGGCTGGCGGGATACTGTGGTTATACTCCGCCGCTAAAATTAGAAATCC
>JACPGF010000383.1 GCA_016182615.1 Ignavibacteriales bacterium | reverse complement strand
TTACCCGTAGCGGGTTCGTAAAGGATTTCTGAAATTAACAGTTGAGGATTGGAATTGCTTTTTAACTGCTCACTTGAGTTTTTACCCGCCGGTGTAGAGCCGTATGATGATAATGAATAATGCCAGTTATATTTATCGGTACTGCTGCCGGAAGCGCGCAGCCTTTCCAAAGATTTTCCTTCCTTACCGAACCACGAATTATCATACACCATGCTGTCTATTACTTGCCCGCCCCGGTTATACAACATAACGCCATCCCCAGTATTATTAAGTATCCCGAACGGAACGCGGGTTTGAACTCCTGAGCTTGCTTCCGGTGCATTGGTAACCGTAAGATAGGAAGCACTATCTATAAACACGTGCGATGAGAAACTTCCGGATTTTGGAGCTGGCTGCACATCGGAAATAGACCAGTCATACAAATCGATAACTGTTCCTGAATTGTTATACAGTTCAACCCATTCAATACTGCCATTTTCAGGTGCATACATCACTTCGGAAATTATGACGGAACCCGGTTTCTCATTCGCCCGGTAAGTTATATACTTCGTATTATTGCTGCTATCATCTTCGGCTGCTGTTGTAAGCAGAACTTTAATGTTGAGAAGGGTATCGGAGAGAACAAAATATCCTGTACTTACACTGAGTGAATCGCCCGGTAATATAGTTGTGGCAATATTTTTCAGGAAAAGCTGTTTATTCCGTGTTACATCAAAAAAGGTTAGAGAACAGGCAACCGTGGGAGAAGTTCCGAGATTTTTTATCAAACAATATATTTCGATTGAATCCCCAACATGTGCGAAGGGTGGAAAAACATATATCCCGGTAATTGCTGCATCCTGTTTTTTTGTGGTAACATAGTTTGCCCTGCCGGGGGTGGCTTTATCCGGGGAGAGACAGTGATGCCAGTTCAGTGTATCTGTACTGCTCCCTGATGGGGAAATACGCTCGAAAGAAATGCCCTTTTTAATGTTCCAAGAGTTTGTGTACTCTAAAGAATCAATCATCCGGTTCAGCGAGTCTATAATCATGATGCCATCACCGTCGTCATTCAATACGGGGAAAGAGCAGATTACGGCGTTTATTCCGGGGAATTGTTTTATAAGTACACTATCCTTTGTCAGGACAAGATAACTATGTGCACTAATTGGAATTTGTGTACTTGATAGGTAAACGGTGTCGTGGGAATCAGCACATTGAACACCCCGTAAATAAATGAGTGAGTCAGTTCTGTTGAATAATTCTATCCACTCACCTTCCCCTGTTTCCGGTTTACACATGAATTCGTTTATAACAATACTTCCACGCGGTATTGCTGCATTTATAACAATCAGGGAACAAAAGTAGAAGTCATTATAGGCAGCTTCATCAAGCGGAGTAACTACTTGCAATATATACCGGTAAGTGCCCACGGCGGCTGGCTGAATGATAAAAGGGACACTGGCGTTAGCTCCGGAATTGAGGTTCAGCAGTGTTTCGTTTGATATTAACTCGATGGATTGGGCAATCCCGTCATTATTGGCATCATGAAATAACTTTACGCCGATGTTGGAGCAGGCCTGTTTCCCTGCATTGGAAACAATTGCTGAAAATGTGGTAGAGCTGCCCGGTTCAAGATATTTGGGGAATTGTACTACTCCCAGAATGGCAATGTCATAATCTTTCCGGGTAACTGAGTTTTTTGCACCAACAGAGCTTTTTGCCGGGGCAACACAAACTTTCCAGTTTGTCGAATCGGTACTTGATGACGAAGGCTCAATCCTTTCGAGAGAATAACCATGAGCACCAATCCAAGATGCTGAATAAGCAAGTGAATCGATTATCCTGCCTAGCGAGTCCATAATCATCAGTTTGTCACCGTTATCATTCAGTGTGGGGAACTGAACAATGAGTACAGGAACACCGGGATACTGTTGACTAAAGCTGTTGTCCCTTCCAATCACAATGAACTTTCCGGGCATGAGAATAGCATCGGTCACAGAGAATGAAACCGAATCATTTGCATCAGCTATCTGAAACTTATTTAACGGTACCGATGATTCCGAATTATTATAAAGCTCAATCCATTCGGTATGCCCGGTTTCCGGTCTTGGCATTATTTCGTTAATAATAATATCATTCCGGTGAACGGTAATTACAACTACAGGGACGGTGAAAACCACATAGTCGTTATAGATGTTTTCGTCCTGTGAAACCGAGGCATGGAAAAAGTATTTCAGACGGCCGGGGATTGTAGGTAAAATAGAAAAACTGTGCGTTGTTTCTTCATGGGGCGCGAGAGATGGAATGTCCTGCAATGCTATGGTTTCATTGGGTTGCGGGATACCGTCATTGTTAGCATCAAGGAGTAAACGAACTACTATTGTCCCCGATGGCATTGTGCCATTGTTTTTAATTATACCGTTCACCGTAAAACCTGTTCCAACCGCAACATAGGCGGGTAACCCTGTAATACCGCTCACGGAAATATCATAGTCTTTAATGGCAACCGAATTCTTTTGTCCCGGTGTTGCCCGTGTTACAATAGCGCATGATTTCCAGTTCGTCGAATCGGATGATAAAGTATCAGGCAGCACACGTTCAAGCGAAAAGCCGTTATTTCCACCCCAATGCGCATGATAGAACAGACTGTCGAGCGTTCTGCCCGTCGAGTCGCGCAGGACAACTGCATCGGAGTCGTTATTAAAAACGGGCAATGAGCTTGTTAAGAAGGAAAAAGTTTCACTGTAAAAGTTTTTCACCGAGCTGTCCTTGGCAATGACGATATATTCATTCGGCTTCAACACTCTGTGTGCATTGATACTTGAGAGTGAAAATTTATCATGTATAGTCATTTTATGCAAATCGATGGATGCCGCGGAAGAATTGAGCAGTTCAATCCATTCAGGTTCAGCGTTTGCCGGTGCATACATTATCTCGTTAATACGTAATCCGGAAACCGGAAGAGTTCCGTATGTGCAAAGCACAGTGGTATAAGCGTAATTATTCGCGGGTACATCATCGGAGGGTGTTTCAACAAATGCAATAAAATATTGCTTTCCCGTATCGGAAAGTGTATAGTTGAAATGTAAGATTGTAGAATCACCAAACGCGAGAGGGAAACTGCCAAGCTGAAAGATAAGCTCATTTGCGCCGGGGATGTTATCACGGTTCCGGTCATGGTATAATTTAAGTATATAACTCCCGGTTTGTATTGCACCATTATTTTTAATGCACGAGGAAAGTTGTATCTGTGTGCCCGGTTTGCAGAACCCGGGGCTTGCAGTAAGATTACTCAAAACTAAGTCGAAATCCGGTGGTGTAACGGTATTCCTTTTCCCCGGTGAACCATTAACCGTTTTGCTATTTGCCCAGTTAACAGCAGCGTTGTTTTTATTCAATACAATTTTCTCATCCGAAATTCCTGCCGCATTGTTCTGAGGTGTATAGGCGTAACTTTCAATAACACTGCTATCCGGGCGGATAAGAGAAACAATTCGTTCCGCTGTATTAGCCATGCCATTACTGCCGAAAGCATTGCTGTTAATCTTAAGGACAAGGGCAGCAGCAGGAATGGCAGCATTATACATGCCGTTGAGGGAATCGTAGTCGCCTTCAAGGATAATTGCATAAGCGCGGGGGAGTAGTTTTGTACCTTTCCCTGTTGTCCTGATAAAATCAAAAGCATTTGTTTCATACTGTATTGCATATCCGGCAAGGTCAATTGTGGCAGTATTGCTGAGGTTATGTATCTCAATATACTCGTTATTGCCGGAGGGGGCATAAAACATTACTTCTGAGATTGTTAGAACGGTATCTCTGGGGAGCGGGACGCTTTGCGGATAATATAAAGATGGAGAAGGGAATAAAAAAATACAAAGCAATAACGGCATACAGCGCAGAAGCCTTGATTCATCCAGGTATCTGCATGTACATAACATAAACACATTTACGCTTTGGGTACCCATAAAACTCCCGCCATTAAAACATACGGCTGCATTGGTGTACAGCCGTATGTAAATGTTTCTTTTATTTCAGAAGGTTTAAACCATCTTCTAATTTTTGAGCGAAGTTTTCAACGCTTATTCCCTTAAGGGTTAACTTTGCGCCCTTAACCATGATCAATGGCGGGTCACCTTCACCGGTCATATATTTAAACGCGTTGTAACCTAAACGGTTCCTGTCATTCGGGACAGGAAGATATTCGGCAAAACTCTCGATAAGAGAGTACACTTTTTTCTCGATTGAGTCCTGAGGGAACTCGTTAACAAAAGGCGGGGGCAATGTTGACATATTTGATTATCCTAGTTTAATTTCGTAATGCAAAAATAATGATACAAACAATATCATCCAATTGGTTCAAACTGGGCGGTAAAATGCCGGAGCATTGGAGCCTCGTATGTTATTTTGTAACCTTTAAGCTCGTTTCTTTTTTCAAATACTTCAAGAATGACTTCAATCAGATAATCGACGTGGCTTTGCGTGTAAACCCGGCGCGGCATCGCCATCCTTACCAATTCCATTGCCGGGGATATAACCGTTCCATCTTCAGCATATTTACCAAACATAACGCTGCCAATTTCTACGCTGCGTACACCACCCTCGATATAGAGCGAACAAACAATACTCTGTCCGGGGTACTGATGGGGAGGGATATGTGGTGCAAAACGTTTCGCATCGATGTATATTGCATGCCCGCCCGGGGGCTCGATAATCGGCACACCGGCGGCAACAAGCCTTTCACCAAGATACTCGATGCTTCGGATACGGTACTGCAGATAATGCTCATCGACAATTTCTTCAAGTCCCTGTGCAATCGCTTCAAGGTCTCTGCCGGCCAATCCGCCGTACGTCGGGAATCCTTCGGTAACAATAAGCAGGTTTCGGCATTGCATAGCCAACTCACTGTCATTCATCGCTAAAAATCCGCCAATATTTACCAGTGCATCCTTTTTGGCACTCATGGTTGCGCCATCTGCATACGAGAACATCTCCCTTGCTATGTCAATCACTGCAACATCTTTGTAGCCCGGTTCGCGCATTTTTATAAAATACGCGTTCTCCGCAAAACGGCAGGCATCAAGAAAAAGGGGTAAATTATATTTTTTGCAGACTTCCTTCGTCTCGCGTATGTTTGCCATTGAAACCGGCTGCCCGCCGCCGCTATTATTGGTAACGGTTATCATTACTAAGGGGATATTTTCAGGCCCGGTTTCTTTAATAAAGGCTTCTAAAGCAGCAATATCCATGTTGCCTTTAAAATCAGCACGGATTTCAGGATGTTTACCAATCTCGTTCAAGCAATCAACCGCGGTGGCACCGGAAAACTCGATATTTGCCCGGGTGGTGTCAAAATGCGTGTTGTTGGGGATAAATTTACCTTTGCCGCCTAATATGGTAAACAGGATTTTCTCAGCAGCCCTGCCTTG
>JACPGF010000381.1:18422-26012 GCA_016182615.1 Ignavibacteriales bacterium | reverse complement strand
ATGAGACCCCCAAGTATAACTTGCATTGCCAAAATCATAGTTTGCATAACAGACCACAGTGCCTGTGCCACCGTGATAAATAATCGCAGGTTCCTTAACAAAATTTGTTATTTCCGGAGTATGCATAGTATAAATAAATGGGTAAGCCTTGTCAACATGCATCGGATAGAAATTTTCATCGTTTGTTAACGGAGCAAAGTTGAGCCTCCACTTATAAGCACCGGAATTTAGATACCGGAGATGATTAAATGAAACCTCTCTATAGAAGCCACTTTGAGCGAAAGATTCCTCTGAATAAATTATACTGTTATCTGAAGAACGAATTAATTCAGCAGTGTAAATGGTATGATCTGTTGGTTTAAATCTGAAAATCATACTTAGCCTATCAGTTACATGTTGGAAATCAAGGATATCCGCTCCCGGTAAAAACCGCTGATACCCACTAGGCGAAATAAATATATCCCCGGTCACAATATCGTTACTCCACTGGTAAAACTACAGGTATATTTGCCATACTCATCGAATTTATGCACAACTCCTGCAATCCTATTTAGCGATATATCAATGAAATAGCTGGTGGCAAGAATATTGTTACTAATATCCCTGCCGAGTTGATAAATAGGGTTTTCAGAATTAACCGGATCATTTGTACAAGTTATTGTTCCTGCCGTTAAATCAAGGCGGCCAATTAGCAACTGTTTTTTATCTTTTTGGATTATTGCAATCTTCAAAGTCCCAGATTTAAACAACAGAACCTTGCATGGTGAATCAAATTCAATAGAACCCAAACCTGCAACTGAATAATTGTGAATTCTTGTTATTAGACTGCCATCGGATCTATAAAAAGCAATTCTGTTATTAAGAGGATACGTTACCGCAATAATATCATCAGCTTTACTTTGAGTTTGATTGTAATAGTAATCAATATCAAGCGGATTTCGATCTTCAAATTTAATATCCACAAAAGGGGTGGTAGCATTTGCAGGAACAATTTTTCGCGTATTTTCATCGTACAATAACTTCATGATGCAGTGCTTTGCTGCGTCAACAACAAATATTTCACCCCATTGATTAACTGAAATAGAAACCGGATTTTCAAGAACATCCAAATCGCGGTATATTGAGGTTTCATTCTTGCCTTCGAGTGAATAAACTATTTCTCTGCTGCACGGGTCAAGAAAAAAACCAACCCTTTTATTGTTGCTATCATAATATATATCTCCATCAATTTCACAATCAGCCGAAAGTATCGCTTCCCCCAAATAGTTTATTGCATCCAAATAATTAATACGCCAAAAAGTTCCTAACAATGAACTAGACCATGGAATTTGTTGCATTGTTGTTTCACTGAAAAGCATAGTATTTAATGACAGAGTATAGCCGGTTTTAGGTTTGTTTTGAATTTTTATGTGAGCAAGGTTCTTCGTAATCTCTTCGGCACTCCTAATTTCCCATTTTAATTTTTTGATTAAATGAATTGTATAATTCTGCTCTTCAGACCTAACGGAATCATAACAAAAGAAATATGTCCCTGTAACAGTTGCGCTATCTTTGCCGATGGTTATTTCCCGGCAATTAATCTGAATATTTTCAAATTCTTTGCTAATCTTGCTATTTTCACGCTCTGTTAATACATTTGTACGAATACCATCGGGTAATTCGAGCAAGTCTCCGGTATTAATAGCCTTCTCAAAGTGCAACAGCGCCAGGGAAATCTCCTTTTTTTCAATGCTATCCGTTGTATTAATGTTATCGAGCAGTTGCGGAAATGAAATTGTGGCAACCGTAAATGTAAAAAATATTCCTAAATAAAAACTTTTCATTTCAATACCTCGGTTTTATACTTTGTATCGTATAGCCAAAAAATATCTTTGAACTTACCCTTGGAAATACTACGTGTTAATTCTTCATTTAACAAACTTGGATCGCCTAAAAATTTGTCATTTAGGAATTCGATAGCGTCAAAGCTACTTGAGTATTCCTCAGCAAGAAATAACAAATTCTCCTTAAGCTGTTGGTTAATTTCAGATTTATCGACGTTAAGAACAATATTGTAAGAAGTGTATTCCCGAACAATCATAGGCATATATTGGGTTTTAATTTTCTGATTGAGAAACCGCTTTAATGCCGCATAAAAACCGTGGAATTTTTCTTTGCTTTTTATGGATGGATAATAACTTGAAAGAATATTTAATGAAGTTAAAGTATCATATATCATCTTGTCTTCAACTGTTTCAGGTGGCACTATTTCAAAATCAATTGCATTTGAAATAAGATGAACGTTTTTAATTTCGCCTTTAGCATTTTTGAACTTAAAATTACCATCAATTTCGCATGTGTACTTACCTGTTTGCATATAATAGTACATGCCTGTAACACTGACATTTCTACTTTCCGGGTAGCCAGAAAGCCAACTTAAATCAAACATGGCTTTATGCTTTCCGCCTGTATTTAAATAACTCCAAGGTACTTCTCCGCAAATAGACGAAGAAATAAGCAACTTTAGTTTTCTTCTCGCTGAATCGATGATTAGATGATTAACATCTGCCAGAACATTACTGGCATCGTAAGAAATTTTTTCGTTGCTCATATTTTGAAGCTCAAAATAAAAGTAAACACTTTCTCCATACAAATATTTTTGTTTTTCAAGTTGAATATGCAAATTTAAATCTTGAGCATTGATATTTACAAGGATAAAGAAACTAATAAAAATTTTATTGAATAATTTCATAATTTTAACTCCTACCATTCAGCATTAAATAACATTTGCAAATGCCCTTCGCAAAAACCACAGTAGTTAAGGGTATTAATTAAGGCAGCACCACTTTGATAGCCGATTCTCATTACACATTCAGAATTTTTAATTCCGTTTTGCCCAAAACTATGGTCAGAATTGGTAATATCGTTTTGACAATAACCATCGTTTCCGGAAAAACTTCTGCCTCTTGCATGGCCAAGTTCATGAATCGCTATTGCGCTCATATAAGTCGGTCTATAGAGTAGATTGGTAATTATTCTGGCAGCTTCTGTCTCAATTCGCTTGTGATATAGCATTGTAATAGAATGTTCAGGATTATTTAAAGACTGTCCACTGACTTTTTCAAGTAAAATGTTAGTAGAAACCTCATACAACGAGCCTAAAAATGCTGAACCATTTGATAGATAGTTTATAATACCTTGAGCGGCACATATTTGATTATATGCACTCCAAATTTGCACTCCACTTTTTATTACATCTGGGTCATTGCTACTGGGTATTATATTTGACGATTGTAAAAGCTTCTTTTCATCAAAAAAAACTTTTGTTTTTGCAGCAGCGAAAGCAGAAGTTGTCAATTCCGGGAACCTATCAGCTATACTGTTATTAAAAAGATCAGAATTTGAAAAATACAAATACCGCGTGATATGAAATTCTCTTTTTTCCCCAACATAAATATTAAGAAAAGTTGACCCTGATCCTGATTGAACCGTAATTGAGGCGGACTGATTTTGCGTATTAGGGTTAGCCGCAATTTCAAGGGGTATGGTAAATCTAAGATTACCATTTGATATTTTTTCACAATACATATTATCTTGATTGTTATTAAATGTATTATTAGCAAAAAAAGTTATACCACTCGATAATGCTTCAAAATAATTTAAATCAGTTAAGCCATACACAAAAATATTTCTTTTCTCACCCGGTAAAAAGTAATAACGGGGGAATTGGGTTTTTATATATACGGTTGTAGTGTTATCATTCCCCACTAAATTATATGGAGCTGCTCCATTCGCAATTGTAGTTATATCTCTTTTCTTACAAGCAATAGAGTTTAAAACAAATAGCAGGCACAATAGACACCAAATATACCCTGTTTTATTTCTGATAAACTTGCTTTGAAAGAATAAGGAAATAACCTTTGGTATGTTACCATAAACAGCCTTAATAAACTCCGTATAAGCCTGCACGCTGCTGTTTATGCAACTCGGGGGGGGGGGGATTTAGTAACCATAAGTAACCCTGTATTAATTGAAGATATGTTTATAAATAAAATGCCTTTTTTCATGAGCATTTAGTTTTCACCTGTACACGATTGTACAATTTTAAGAGTATTTGGGGTTCCGGTATAACTTGAAAATAGAATCCGCTGATATTTGAATTCAAATTATTGAAAAAAAATGGTAAAGTCAATGGAGCCGGTGGTTAAAATGGCAGCCATATTAGCACCGGGAAACGGAACTGGCGGGTTAAATCCCCTTGGAGCCCATTTAGTTTAGTCCTATTTCCCCCCCCGGTTTACCCAATGTCTACCAATGGCGTCATAGGTTGAAACCGAGGGCAATTTAAAATCAAGTTTGTCTCACAAATGCATCTCACTAAAATTATCCAATCATCAAAATGACAAAACAACTAACATATTACAAGCAACATATGCGGCTATTTACAATTGCCCCCGGATTTATCCGGGGGATCACAAATCCCACACCCACCCACACTGGGCTTCAGCCCAAATGGAATTTGCCAGCAATCCAACAAGGAATTATCAACTATAGATTTATCAGAACATAACAGGTAAGTGGCTAAAGCCTGTTTCGTTTTGTTTTTTAGTTCTCCCCCGGATGAATCCGGGGGCAATTTTAAAATAACCTTATTACTGGCTGTTGAGATGGTGATTAGTATAATTGTCTCCAGTTTCAGAGGCTGTATTAAAAACCCCTTGTCAAGTATTTTAATTCTTCGATTTTAGGCAAAAAACAAAATATGGCTCCAAAAATTTGTGTTTTAACACTGCCTCTGAAGATCGGGTCTGAGGTGAAAAAGTCCCGGAATACACTACAAACGTAGTTTGCCTACTTCCCTCTCGGGTGATAATCCTTATGCTCTTGTTTTATAAAATCGTTTTCGATATGCGTGTATATCTGTGTTGTCGAAATATCCGAGTGGCCGAGCATTTCCTGCACGGAGCGTAAGTCCGCACCGGCATCTACCAAGTGTGTTGCAAATGTGTGCCTGAATGTATGCGGATGAATGGCTGCACTCAGCCCCGCCGCGCTAATATACCCGTGGATAATTTTCCACAAGCCCATCCGTGAAAGCTTGCCGCCGCGGCTGTTAATAAACAAGTAATTACCACTCTTTGCTTTTTTAACCAGCATTGGCCTTGACCCGGTTATATAAGCGGTAATAAACGAAACCGCGGTATTGCCGATTGGCACCACACGCTCCTTGTCCCCTTTTCCGGTTACACGGATTACTTCATCGGCAAAAAACAAATCGGATATTTTAAGGTTAAGCAGTTCACTAACCCGCAGGCCGCAGGCATACAAAAGTTCTAGAATCGCCTTATCTCTTTTGCCCGCTACGGTTGCTAAATCGGGCATGGTAAGCAGTTTCTCAATCTCTTCACGGTTCATAACCGACGGCAGCTCACGGGTAATTTTCGGGGCTTTAATTTTAACCAAGGGATTTTCTTTAATATATCCCATCTGCAAAAGATAAATAAAAAAACCTTTAATGGAACTGAGATAACGCGCTACAGTTCTTGCAGTAACTTTCGCATCCGCGGAAAGGGCGGTAATAAAAGCGGTAATATGCTCGTGCCTGACGAGGCTGAGATCGGGAATATCAAGAGAGATAATAAACTGTAAAAACCTATCAAGATCCCGGATGTAAGCGGAACACGTGTTGTCCGAAGCATTTTTGTGTATTGCCAGATGCGTGTGATACTCGCGTAAAAACGGAGAAAAAATGCTGGCGGTGAATTTCTGTTTCAATCCGCGCGTTCGAGCTTGTCCTGATTTGGATACCGTATCCTGCGGTAACTTTGACTGATGAGTACGGAAACAAAGGTCTTTCTGATAATTTCAAGATCTTTGTAAGTAAGCGGGGAATCGTCCAGTTGTCCGTCCGCGAGGCGTGCATCAATGAGTTTCCTGACAAGGTTTTCAACCTTTTCCGGTTCAGGGTTATTCATTGAGCGGAAGGCAGATTCACAGGTATCGGCCAGCATCACGATGGCAGTTTCACGGGTACTGGGCTTGGGCCCAAGATGCCTGTAGTCGTTGATATTTACCTTCGATTCGCCATACATGCGAACGGCTTTATCGTAAAAATAATTTATGACTGTCGTACCGTGATGAGAGGGGATAAAATCGATAATTTCCTGTGGTAAATGGTTCTTACGTGCTATTTCCATCCCAAGGGTTACATGCTCGCGGATGATGCGGACACTTTCTTCCGGTGATATTTCATCATGAATGTTTAACGTTTCGCCTTGGTTTTCAGCAAATGCTTTTGGCGACATTCCTTTGCCAAGGTCATGATAATAAGCGCCAACCTTAGCAAGTAAAGAATTCGCGTGGATGGCAATAGCAGTTGTTTCTGCCAAGGAGCCCAGAACAATACTATGATTATACGTCCCCGCGGCTTTTTGCGCAAGGTCGCGTAACAGCGGACTGTCTGAATTGGAGAGCTCAAGCAGTGTTAAATCTGTCGTGATTTTAAATATTTTTTCGAAAAATATCAGCAGCCCGAAAGTAAGTACAGGGCTGACCAATGCATTTGTCCCCGCGAACATCAACTCTGTTAATATTTTTTTCATCGGGTCAAACCGTTCAAACCCGAATGCAAAAATTGTTACGATATACACGATTTAAATAAAGATAAATGACCGGAATATCTGTGTGCGGTTTTTAATATCTCTTACCGTGTAAACAGCAAATACACCGGCAACAATATTCATAACAACAAATGTGTAATTATTTCCCTGCAATCCACCGCAGATAAGCGAGAATATTACCGTTGTATAAAACCCAAGCCGGGAATCGAACATGATGGTAATTAACATTGCAGCAGCCGGTATAAAAACCAGAAACTGCGCCGCCTCGTTCATGCTCGAAAGGTTAATCAGGTAACTAATAAAACATATCCATAAAATAATTATGGCAAATGTTGCAAGTTTCAGGTTATCACGGAAAACCTTTTGCCTGAAAAGGAATATGTAAATACCCAGCAGCAGCAGCAGGGAAAAGATATGGAGAAACTTTCCAAAGCTCTGTAACAGCAATCCTTCCCAACCGATGGTTTCACCTTTTGCCACGCTGTACGAATCAATTTTCTGCTTAATCTCGTGCGTTATCCTATCGTGCTTGCTAACAATGCGCTCGTTTTCGGTAACAATGCCGATATATCTGGTAACTCTTTTCTCGGCAAGTTTCTGCTCTTCGGCAGTCTCAACAAACTGGAACAAAAGATTCGGGCGCACGAAGTAGGTACTATAATTTGCTGCCAGCTTTTGATATGCAGATGGAATCCCCGTTTCAACCGCGTTTTTATATAGTATCAGTGCTTTATCATTCTGTAAAATAAAATTAGAACGGGGCTGCAATATGTCAATGTTTTTATTCCTGACTGCTATGCTGTCCGTCAGTTTAACGCCCCTTGGGGTTTCTAACAGGCCAACACTATAGAGTTTTCGGATTATTTGGACAGATTTCGCTGCCAATGCATCGAAACTGAACGAACGGTGTTTGCCGGGCTCAGTGCGCAACCGTACTATTGCATGAAAATCTTCGGATGATAAAAAAGTGGGGTTCTCAATACTCCAGCCT
>JACPGF010000381.1:0-18397 GCA_016182615.1 Ignavibacteriales bacterium | reverse complement strand
AGTTTGTACATACGCGTGGAATTTTGACAGCGAGTCAAGTACCGAAGGCAGTACCGTTTCATCGAACTGGAATACCGGGGCTACTGCTTTTTTTTCCTGTTCAATTTCTTTTTTAATGACTTCTGCACTTTTTAAAACCGGGAAGGTAACATCTGCAATTAAGTCTTCCTGCATCCAAATCGAGCCTACGGTTACTTCCGATTCCAATGCTTCACCTCTCGGTAAAAGAGCAACAATAATTATCGTTGTTGCAATCAGAATGATAAATTTAACACGAAGGCTCTCGTGCAGTCTTTTGAACATAATTATTTTTTATGTCGTTTGGCTTTAAGTACCATCTCAAGAAATTCGGCAACACCATCTTCATTATTCGACCGTTTTGTTATAATATCTGCATGGTCTTTAATATCACCAACAGCATTTTCAACGGCTACTTTAACCGCATCAGTTTGAAATAACGAGATGTCGTTATACCAATCGCCCAGTACCGCGGTATCCTTAATACTTATCCTAAGATATTTTAGCAGATTTTGCAGACCAGAAGCTTTGGTGGAGCCTTTTTTCCGCACTTCAAGGAAGTAGAGCCCTTCGTTGGTAATTGATTTCGAATATGAAGTAATAAGCCCCAGTGTATAAGGGAAACTCAGTTTTTTCCGTACGAAACGTAATTTGTCCTTGTAGTCACTGATAAATAGAATCTCAAGCGTATGATCAAATAATCCCTTGTACGAGTCAACTTCTACAAACTTCGCACCGAATTTGTCCATTAAATCCGGTATTATCTCATTATGCTCGGTAAAATAAATTGCATCAGCATGGCACAACGCGTATTTTAACAGGAACATCTCACCGTACGCAACCGTCTTGGCAACTTTTTTATTAGGGATATAGGTTTCCGAAATAATAGTATTATCGGGATGACTTTTAATAAATGCACCATCGAGTGAAATAATAGGAGCGGTAATTTTTAATAAATCGGCATACTGTGTTAAAGCCGAGTGTAATCTTCCGCTCGCGAAAGTAAAGGTCACTCCCATATTTGACAATTCAGAAACCAAACGTATTGTTTCTTTACCAACTTCACCGTAATCATCTAATAAGGTACCATCCAAATCAAACAATATCAGTTTGAGTGAGCGGAGCCTTTTATCATTTATTTCCATTTAACGCGAATCCAAATAAAAAGATCATTTTAAAAAATTATATAACTTATAAAGATAATAAAGTTAGGGCAAAAATAAGGTAGTGATTTACGGCAATTTGAAAAATCCGTGTGAAACTCATCACCCTAATACACACTAAACAGTTTTGTAACCGAAATTGCTGTCAGCCTATCCTAGTAATTCTTTTTCAGCAGCATCTTCTGATTTATTATAGAGCAGTATTCTATCCAGTTTGGTTACCTTGATAAGAGCCAAAACTTTTTCCGAAGGAATAAAACGAAGATTACCCTTTCTTGCCTGCATTACACGGTTTGCAACAAGAAGGCTGCTTAACCCTGAGCTGTCGCATTGTTCAACAGCAAGAAGATTGAAAATCAGATTCCGAATATCATTCTGCTCGATAATTTGCACTATCTCGCCTTTTAAAAGCCCGGAATTACTTGTATCAAGTTTTTTTTCCTCTAACCGGATGATTGAGACTTCTGATTTTTTTTCAAAACTAATTTTCATACGCTTCTATGTAATATGGCAATATTTTTCAAGACTTTTTACCGAGTCCTGAATTGAAGTTGAGGCAGGGACAAACTGCATTTGATAAATCCAATCAGTGTGTTTTCCTTTTACTCCTATTTTAACTCTGCATTTTAACAATAATGCACAAATATGCAAAAAGATTTCATCAGAAAAATTTATTGCTATTAAAGCTTCAGATTCCGAGAAGTGCATTTTTTCACGAAATGATTGTTTGGGGTAGCCTAATTTTGCAATATCTGACGGAAAATACTCGATATATTTAATGTTTTGTATCCCTGAAAAATGTGTCCTGCAACGGCTATGAACAACAATGGTAACTGCCAATTTTGCATCAGCAATTGATTTTACGAAGCCGCTTGCCGCCTTGCACACTTCTTCGGAGTCCGGTAATAAAAACAGCACCGATTTAACACCTGCAATACCGGATGAAAATTTTCGCACGTTAAACCCCGTGCGGTGTTTAAGTATAAAAATGCCCAGAACAATACTCTGTAAAAACCGGAAAATTTTATTGATAATCACGTATTTTCTCCAGGAACTCATCTTCATTCAACACGGTTATACCCAACTCAAGAGCTTTCGCCAACTTTGAACCGGCATTTTCACCTGCGACAACATAATGTGTTTTTTTACTGACGCTGCTGCTTGCCCTGCCGCCAAACCTGATAATCATCTCAGTTGCATCTTCACGGGTAAACTTTGTTAAGGCGCCGGTAAGAACAAATGATTTATCCTTGAAAAACCCATCATCAACTTTTTGTACTTCTGCAATAAAACAAAGCCCGTAATTTTTCAGCCTTTCAATAAGCTCTTTATTATGTGTATCGGTAAAAAATGCTACAACACTTTCACTAATGCTGTCCCCAATTTCATAAACTGAAGATATTTGTTCAACGGTTGCTGCAGAAAGAGCTTCAACATTGCCAAAGTGCATTGCCAATTTGCGGGCAACGCCAATACCAACATACCGGATACCAAGCGCAAACAGCACTTTATAAAAGGGTTGCTTTTTACTTTCTTCTATTGCTGCAATAAGATTTAACGCGCTCTTTTTTCCAAACCGCTCCAATCCGATTAATGCATCGGTTTTTGTATGCAGCTCGTAAATGTCCGCGTATGTTTCTATTAAATGGCTATCAACCAACTGCGCCACTAAGGCTTCCCCTAACCCCTCGATATCCATTGCCGTACGCGATGCAAAATGCTCGATACGGCCTTTTACCTGCTCAGGGCAAGCACTGTTTTCACAGTAAATTGCAACTTCTCCATCCGGTTTAAAAATATTTGCCCCGCAAACAGGGCATGTTTCAGGCAGCACAACGGGTTTAGAAGATGCAAAATATTCATCTTCCACTATTCCTGTTACTTTGGGAATAACATCTCCACCCTTTTCAATTGTAACAGAGGCTCCCGTACGAATATTTTTTCGTACAATTTCGTCATAATTATGCAGAGTTGCACGGCTGATGGTAGAGCCCGCTAAAAAGACCGGCTCTAACTCAGCAACAGGAGTAATAGCGCCGGTACGGCCTACCTGCCACGTGATTGCATGTAAACGGGTTATTGCTTCCTTTGCCTTAAACTTGCATGCCACAGCCCAACGGGGGGCTTTCGCAATCGAGCCAAGTAACTTTTGCTGCTCAATTGAATTGACTTTTATAACAGCACCGTCAATTTCGTATGGCAGCGAGTAACGTTTTTCCTCAATTTTCTTGCAGGCTTCAACAACTTCAGCAATTGAGCCGCAAATAACAGTATCGGGGTTTACTCTAAAACCAAGTTTTTTTAGTAATGCTAAATTTTCCGATTGTGATTGTAGTTTGGCAGTATCTGAAAGCAGGTAATACACGAATATTTTAAGAGGCCGTGCAGCAACAATTCGGGGGTCTTGTAATTTTATTGTTCCTGCCGAAAAATTCCGTGGATTCGCGAATGTTTTTTCGCCCCGGCCGACCCGTTCACTATTTAACTTATTGAAATCTTCCGGCTCCATGTATATTTCACCGCGAACCTCAAAAGTCTGCAAACCATATTCTTGCAGTAAAGAATCGTTTAAGCGCAATGGCACCGAATAAATTGTTTTAATGTTGGCTGAAACATCCTCACCTGTTTCACCATCGCCGCGTGTAACGGCACGGACAAACAAACCGTTCTCGTACGTTATACTGATAGATACGCCATCAATTTTATATTCTACAATATATTCCGGCTGCATTTGTTGTGGAAGTAAATCCCGTACTTTCCTGTCAAAATCATAAATTTCTGCTTCACTATAGGTGTTCGAAAGGCTCAGCATCGGGAACCGGTGTTTGTATGCCGGGAAATCTTTCGTGAGGCTGCTTCCAACCCTTTGAGATGGGGATTCGGGGGTAATCAGTTCGGGGAACTGCTTCTCTATGGATAGCAGTTCATTGTTAAGGGTATCGTAGTTATAATCACTAACTAATGGTTCCGCTAGTACATAGTAATGATAATCATACCTGCGGATGAGTTCACGTAATTCTTCTAAACGACGGATAACGGAATCATCTGCCATAATTTCCTACTGTACCGGGTTAATTTGCTTAATACCTTCGCGGGTGATGAGGAACTGCGCGGATTTTTTCTTTACTTTCGGAAAATCTGCTGCTTGCCCGTTTACAAAAAGATTAACGCCTGCCGAGTTACCGAGATTTATCTTGATACTGTTGGCAGCTTTTTGCACAAATGTAGAAGGCGGTATAAGCGCCTTCTCGACAATAGTTGAACTATCAACTACCATCTGTACCCAGCAGGTATCAAGTACATCAATTTTTAAATTAATACTATCACCTTGTTCTGTAGCAACATTTTGCTCAACCGGTACTTCAAACCGTTTATTCTCATCGTTTACTTGCTCAAGGGGCTGCTCAACTACTATTTCAGGGGTCTCATTTTTGAAGTAAAAGAAATAAACAGACGCGGCAAGAATAGCAACAATCAAAACGCCAAGAATCGTGATTTTGTGGGTATTTGTTAACGAATCAGTAATACTTCTTTTTGTTTCCTGTTCGTATGGCTTTGTTTCGCCATACACAATTTTTCTCGGCGTAATTATTGGCGATGGCTCAGGAGATGTTGAAGCATCCGGAGGCAGTACATTAATCCCTGATGGCTTAACAGGCTCCTCGGGCGCTCTAACATCTTCGTACGGGCGTCCTTCTTTGGCAGCCTGATATTTTTTTATGATTGCCGCGTCATTCAAATCGACAGCAACCGAGTAGTCCCTCAGGAATGCTTTAATATAGAGTTCCGGCAGGAACGAAAGGTCACCGGATTCAATTTTGTATAAAAACTTTAAATCAATTTTGATAATTCGCGCAAGCTGTTCAGGTGAAAGCTGTGCTTTTTCTCTGGCTTCTTTTAGTTCTTCAGCTAACTTTTCAAACATTGTTATTCCGGATAATCATATTATTCGAATAAGACGGGCAGCAAATGCACCGTCAACTTTATGGATATGCGGTAATGTACGGATAAATCCGTGCGAATCTACCACGGCAGATGGTATAAATTTTTCCGCAGATTCTATCTTAAAGTTAGGGTTTTCTGACAGGAATTTAAATACCACTTCTTCATTTTCTTCTGGTTCAATTGTACAGGTACTATAGACTAATGTTCCACCCGGCTTAACAAACGTTGCAGCATGGCTTAAAATCTTGTACTGCAGTTTGGTAATTTGCTTAATATCAAGCAGTTCTTTTTTCCACTTGATATCCGGTTTTTTTGATAGTGTCCCGAATCCTGAACATGGAACATCAGTCAAAACACAGTCGAATGGTTCACCTTTATAATCAAGCGCATCACCAACCTCGGTAACATAATTTACCAGCCCGGCACGTTTCATGGTTTGCACAAGGACTTTTCTACGTGCTTCAAATATTTCAATACCCACCAATTCGCCCTCATCCTTCATCATCTGACCAAGATACGACATTTTCCCGCCGGGTGCGGCACACATGTCCAATACCCTTTGACCGGGTTTTACATCAAGCAGTTTGCAGACCAAACCGGCGCTCTCATCTTGTATGGTACAATAGCCTTCGGTAAAATACTGCCATCCGCCGATGTTTACCAGCGATTGTAAACGCAGGAAATCAGGTAAATAACTGCTCTGCAAGTATTTTATCCCAACCGAATTGAGTAACCCGCAGAACTCTTCAGTATTTGTTTTTAAACTATTTACGCGGAGAGTATTCATCGGTCTTTCATTATTGGCAATTAAAAGTTTCTCTGTTTCTTCTTTGCCATAACGCGAAAGCCACCGTTTAACAATCCACGCAGGATGAGAATAATATGTAGAAAGATAGCCGATGAGGTTTTCCTGGGGGTCAGGATATCTGAGAGAGTTTTTATTACGGAGGATATTCCGGAGCACTGCATTGGAAATATCCGCTGGTTTTTGGCCGAGCAGTTTTTTAATAAATTCCACTGCCTCATTAACGGCGGCATACTCCGGCACTTTATCAAGAAACATAATTTGATACAATGCGACCCGGAGGGAATTTTTGAGAATGGGTAAAGCTTTCGAGAACTGTCCTTTGTAAAATCCGCTCAATATCCAGTCAAGGCGTCCCATCCAACGGATAACGCCGTGCACGATCTCGTATAGCAGGGCTTTATCCTTGAGTTCATAGTCGAGCAAGCGTTCCAGATAGGCATCAGTACGCTCAATTCTGCTTAACACCTTTATAGCGATACCTCGCACACCGGTGTACAGGTCTTTTACTTGGTGGACTTGTGTTGTACTCATAAGGAAATTTTATTCTCGAAGCCTAAAAATAAAAAAAGCTATGCCTAAATCAATAGGATAGCTTTAATAAAAAACATTTAAAACAGCACTATTGCGGACGGCTATATTTCCTATTGAATTTCTCAACACGGCCAGCCGAATCCAGAAGTTTCTGCTTGCCCGTGAAAAACGGATGTGAGCCGCTAGAAATTTCCAGACGAACTAAGGGATATGTCTGCCCGTCTTCCCATTGAATTGTTTCATGGGTTTTGATAGTCGAGCGGGTTAAAACTGCGAATTCGCATGAAAAATCCTTAAAAACGACCGGACGATAGTTCGGGTGGATTCCTTTTTTCATTGTCTTTTCCTGATTATATTGCATTTTTCTTATAAGATTACAAAATTACGTAATTTTCTTCTAAAAAGAAAACTTTACGGTATAGAATTTTTAGATTAGTATTTTTAGATTACCCCATTTTCCTGCATCTTAAAATAAAAAAACCGCCGGAAGGTTAATTAAAACCCGTCCGGCGGCTTTTCATTCATTAGTTACAATCTGTTATTTTTTTCTGCTGTGATAATGCGTGTGCAGAATTTCGTGGCTCACATGGCTGCCGGGTTCAATAAAAAACTCTTTATAGAGTGTTTTAATCGACTCGTTTTCATGCGAACGGCGTTTTAACATTTTTTTGTCTATTTCATATAATGCACGCATGCGCTGCAATACTTTATCGGTTTTTTGATGAATTGGCTGGCCGCCACCGTTGATACATCCGCCGGGGCACGCCATTACTTCAACAAACTGATAATGCGACCGGCCCTCACGAACCTGATCGAGTATTTCCCTGACATTACCAATGCCGTTAACAACCGCAACATGGAGTTCTTTGTCGCCAATTTTAATAATGGTTTCTTTAACACCATCCGTACCGCGGACCGCATTCAATTCCATTGTTTCCAAGTTTTCACCGGTTAGGGTAAAATACGCAGTTCTCAGGGCAGCTTCCATAACACCACCGGATGTACCGAATATTGCTGCAGCACCGGTTGACTCTCCGAGCGGGTTATCAAATTCACTGTCATTAAGGTCGGCAAAATCGATACCTGCAACATTGAAGAAACGCACTAATTCGCGCGTGGTTAAAACCGCATCAACATCCTGCAATTTTTCTTCTGTCAGCTCGGGGCGTGATGCCTCGAACTTTTTAACCGTACAGGGCATTATCGACACGACAAAAACGTCTTTCGGGCTGATGCCTAATTTCTTAGCGTAATAGGTCTTTAGTACTGCACCTTCCATTTCGTGAGGTGATTTGCAGGACGAAAGATGCTGAATAAGATCCGGATAGTTATGCTCTAAAAATTTAACCCAGCCCGGGCAGCAGCTTGTAAACATAGGCACCGGTTCATTATTCACTAACCGGTGTATTAACTCGTTTGCCTCTTCCCATATTGTTAAATCTGCCGCGAAATTAGTATCAAATACTTTTTTAAAGCCTAAACGCTTTAAACCTGTTACCAATTTTCCAGTTACATCAGTACCCAAAGGAAGGTGATATTCTTCTCCTAGGGTTGCACGAACCGCCGGGGCTATCTGGGCGACCGCGAACTTTGTCCGCGATTCAAGTGCTGAACTTACTTCTTTCATGGAACTGCGTTCACGCAAGGCAGCCGTTGGGCAAACCACGATACACTGCACGCAAAGAATACAATCACTAACATTTAAACCTTTATCATACGGAGTGGTTACAATGCTTTTAAAGCCGCGGTTTGTAAAGTCGATGGCACCGATTTTTTGTACTTCGTTGCAAACACGTACGCAGCGGCCGCAAAGGATACATTTACCGGGATCACGTTCCATCGAAGCACTTGATATATCAATCGAGTGTTCTTTGGATTCGCCATGAAAACGGTGTTCCCGGAGGCTGTACCGTTCAGCCAAGTCCTGCAACTCGCAATTTTTATTCCTTACGCACACAAGGCAATCCTGCGGATGGTCTTCGACCAGTAACTCAACGATTGTTTTTCTTGCACGGCGCACCCTTGGAGAGTTGGTTTCAACAACCAATCCCTCGGAAACCGGATACGCGCAGGAGGGAACAAGATTCCTGAAACCTTCAACTTCTACAGAGCAGATACGGCAGGCACCACTCGGCACCAGATCTTTTAGATGGCACAGCGTGGGTACGGTTATACCAACCGACTTGGCCGCATCCAAAATGGTCATGTTATCTTCTGCTTTTACTTTTATTTTATTTATTGTTAATTCTACCATTGTATTTACCTGTTGTCCTTCCTCGATTAACTAACATTAACTGCATCAAACCGGCATGCCTCGAAGCATAAACCGCACTTGACACATTTATCTTCGATGATATAGTGCGCGTGGCCTTTTTCACCGAGTATTGCTTCTGAGGAGCATTTGCGCACGCAAACACCGCAGCCTGTGCAATGGCTGTTATCGATGGTATAAACCAGAATCTCTTTACAAACACCTGCCGAACATTTTCTTTCATATAAGTGCTCTTCATATTCCTCGCGGAAATATTTCAATCCTGATAAAACCGGGTTAGCGGCAGACTGCCCCAACCCGCACAACGAGGTATCACGGATAACGTCAGCTAATCTTTCCAGATTAATCATTCCTTTAAACCGTTGCAACTGGTCAGTTTTTGTTTTTGTCAACTTATAACTGGTTGGAATTCTCTCGACGATCTCGAGCATTCTTTTGGTACCTTCACGGCATGGTACACATTTACCGCATGATTCGTTCTGAATAAACGTCAAAAAGAATTTTGCAATATCAACCATGCACGTATCCTGATCCATCACCACGAATCCGCCGGAGCCCATCATTGCACCGACTTCTTTGAGGTTTTCGTAATCAACTTTGGTATCAATAACACTTTCCGGTAAACATCCGCCGGATGGGCCGCCGATTTGCACGGCTTTGAATTTTTTGCCATTGGGTATTCCGCCGCCAATATCAAATACAACCTCTCCTAGGGTTGTACCCATCGGTACTTCAATTAAACCGGTATTCCTGATTTTGCCTGAAAGTGCAAATACCTTTGTGCCTTTGCTTTTTTCAGTTCCAATAGAAGAAAACCATTCGGCACCGTTCATAAGAATTTCGGCAATATTAGCGAAGGTTTCAACATTATTAATAACTGTAGGTTTGCCAAACAGACCTGAAATTGAAGGGAATGGAGGTCTTGGCCTTGGCATGCCGCGTTTGCCTTCGATAGAAGCAATTAATGCTGTTTCTTCACCGCAAACAAATGCACCGGCACCCTTTTTAATTTTCAGGTGGAAACTGAAATCGCTGCCGAGAATGTTATCACCAAGAATTCCATACTCTGTGCATTGTTCAATCGTCCGTTCCAGACGCTCGATTGCAAGTGGATACTCAGCGCGGCAATAAATATATCCGTCACTTGCGCCAATGGCATAACCACCAATAAGCATACCTTCGATGAGACGGAAAGGATCACTCTCTAGAACCGAACGGTCCATGAATGCACCCGGGTCGCCTTCATCGGCATTGCAGATGATATACTTTTGTTGATATTTTTGCTTGAAAGCAAGTTCCCATTTTTTCCCGGTCGGGAAGCCTGCACCGCCACGGCCACGAAGGCCGCTCCGGAGAATTTCCTGAATTACATCTTCAGGTTTCAACAGGCGCAATACTTTATCAAAGGCCTTAAAACCGCTGTGAGCTATGTAAGCATCAATTGATACGGGATTGATAACACCGCAATTTTTCAGGACAATTTTAATCTGGTTTTTAAAGAACGGGTCGTCATTTAACAATTGTATGTTTTTCGAATGCGGAGCATGCGCCCCGAGTAATTTTTCAGTAAAAATGTCTTTTTCGACAATTGTTTTCTGTATCAGTTTGGGGACTAATTTCTGAGTGATTTCATAATATGAAACCCTTGCCTCACCGGGAAGTTTTATATCGACTATTACCTCTTTAGCACAAAAACCGATGCAACCCGTTGCTTCGATAACTGCCTGAATATTTAATTTTTCTAACTCTGCCCTGATTGCCTCTTCAACTTTAGCGGCTCCGGCTGCCAATCCACATGTACCCATACCGATAAAAATAATCGGTAAATCATGTTCCTGATAACGTATCCTGCTGTTAAGATCCTTTATCTGCTGTTCACAATTTTTGTCATGGTGGCACAATGGTCCTTCGGCTTTGCAACGGACAAATAAGTCACACGGTCTTTCTTTGGAGTGCCAGCATTCGTTACAACATTTATCAATTAAACGGATCATACTGCCTCCTCGGTAACGGTTACACCGTTAGTTTTTGTTTTACCGGCGTATTTTTTTACGATTGAAGGAATATCTTTGGTGGTAATCCGGCCAAAATAATCATCATTAACCGTTATAACAGGAGCAATACTGCAGGCACCGATACAGTTAACCAGTTCGATGGTAAACTTTTTATCACGCGTCGTTTCGCCTGCTTTAATATTTAAGGCGTCTTCAAGGGCAAATAATAAATTACTTGAGTTTTTTACATGACAAGCGGTTCCACGGCAGACCCGGATAACGTTTTCACCAAGCGGTGACATCCGGAACTGATTGTAAAAGGTGGCAACACCATAGACTCTGCTTAAAGGCAGTTTTACATATTCGGAAACATCCGTCAAAGCATCTTCGGGCAGGTAACCATATATTGCCTGCACCTCTTGTAATAAGGGAATAAGCGAACTTTTATCCGCTTTCGTGTATTTTTCAAAAATTTGATTGTGCATATAACCTTCTTATTGGTTTGCTCAATTACAGCAAAGAACGTACCAATTATCATACACACGAAGCATTGGTTTAAGTGAAAATTTTACAATTATTTAATTGTTAACTGTCAAGCATTACTATTTGTAGAAAAACAGTTTCCGTAAATGAGAAAAACGGTTTTTTTATGGCATGATAATTGTTGAAATATTAAACACTTCACAGAAATTGTTGGTGTAAAAAAATCCCTGAACTTTCTTGGCGAACTTTGCGCCCCTTTTGCCTTCTTCGCGTTTTCTCCTCAAATGACCGGCTGCACAACAATAAACTGCACGTAACAAATTTTCACCATCCGAAATAAAAAAAAGCTTACCAACCAGGTAAGCTTCAAATCTAAAACAATCATTTACCGAAAACGGAAATTTGTTATCCCTCTCGCTCGATGTCCACCGTTTCAGGGTTATGCTCGATATTGAACAAAAACTTGGCTTTCGGGTTATTTTCTTTGGCTGCATTTAGCTGATACGTCGATTCAGCCATGAACACGAGGTTTTTGTGTTTGTCATAAAACAGGTTATTCGACCTGATACGCAAAAGCTCGGCAATATCCGTGACAGCTTCATACACTACCCAGCAGGCTTTAATATAGCTTAATGGCCTGAAACGGCAGTCCGCACCGTACTCGTTTATCAGCCGGTATTGTATAACGTCAAACTGTAAATCCCCTACCGTGCCTACAACCTTCCTGTTTCCGTTGTGCTCGATAAATACCTGAGCTAATCCCTCATCGGTAAGCTGCATGATACCCTTATCAAGCTGCTTTGATTTGAACGGATCGTTAAGCACAAGCTCTTTAAATATCTCCGGTGAAAATGTTGGAATTCCCTTGAACATCATGTGTTCGCCCTCGGTAAGAGTATCGCCTATTTTGAATATGCCCGAATCATACAAGCCGATTACATCTCCCGGATATGCTTCCTCGATAAGGCTCTTGTCCCGGGCCATAAACGTGGCGGGGTTGGCAAACTTTATCTGCCTGCCCAAACGGACATGATAATAGAAAGTGTTTCTTTCGAATTTACCGGAACAAACACGTAAAAACGCGATACGGTCACGGTGCTTTGGGTCTAAGTTAGCATGTATCTTAAACACGAATCCCGAGAAAGAATCATCTTCCGGATGTACTGTGCCCTTTGTTGTTTCCCTGCTTCTCGGATCAGGGGCAATTTTTACGAATGTGTCGAGCAATTCTTTAACACCAAAATTATTGAGCGCGCTGCCGAAGAATACCGGGGCAATGTGCCCATTCAGATATTCTTCTTCGCTAAACTCGCCATACACACCGTTAACCAGATCCAGTTCCTCGTTAAGCACATCGGCACCGTCACCGATGAGTTCCCGCAAACGGGGATCGAGCGGGCTGTTGAAGGTTTCCATATCCTTTTCAATTTTCTGCTTGTTCGCCCTGAAAAAATTGAAAGTGTTGTTAAAGATATTGTAAACACCGGTAAAAGACATTCCCATTCCCACGGGCCAGCTCAATGGTCGTACTTTTATGCTCAGCTTTTCTTCAATCTCGTCCAAAAGCTCTATCGGCGGGCGGCCTTCCCTGTCCAATTTGTTGATAAAGACAATAACGGGAGTATTACGCATACGGCAAACGTTCATGAGTTTTTCGGTTTGCTCCTCGACGCCTTTTACACAATCGATAACAAGTATAACACTGTCAACAGCGGTAAGGGTCCGGTAGGTGTCCTCGGCAAAGTCTTTGTGGCCGGGGGTATCGAGCAGGTTAATTTTTACTCCGCCGTAATTAAAGTTCATCACTGAGGTGGTTACCGAGATGCCCCTCTGCTTTTCAATTTCCAAAAAATCGGAGGTTGCTGTTTTGCGGATTTTATTGGATTTTACCGCGCCTGCTTCCTGTATGGCGCCGCCGAACAACAGCAATTTTTCTGTTAATGTTGTTTTACCCGCATCGGGGTGACTGATAATTGCAAATGTTTTTCTGTGCTGCACTGAATTTAAAATACTGGCCATTTCTGTTATAATCTTATTGTTAAAAAGGAAATAAAATAATGAGGGAACGCCTTGGCGGAAAATCCGCAAGGCAGAAAATGGGAGCGCTTAGTTAGTAATTTCTCTTGGTCATAGTACAAATATAAAGGTTTTGGCGGTAATTTTGATGTGATTGGATGATTTTTTGATTTAAAATGAAAGTTCAAAAAGAGGAATAAAAAAATACGCGTTTTTTCATTATTCAATTTCTAACTTATTGTTATATTGAAAAAACAATTATTTTAAAATTGTATTGGAGGCCTAAATGGATCTTAAAAAGATTCGAGATAGCATTGTTGATGCTATTCACTTGATTGAGAATGAGTTGGAATCTGTTTCAATTGAAGAACTTGCAGATGAATACAATTCTGTGCTTGAAGGACTCAACAAGTCTTTAAAGGTACTTGAGAAAGAAATAAATGAGTAGAAGGATTTGGACAAGAGAGGAATTCATACTTGTTTTAAATCTCTATACAAAAATTCCTTACGGGCAATTCCACGCCCGTAATAAAGAAATCATTAAACTTGCAACACTTATTGACAGATCGCCTGGTGCTGTTGCTTATAAACTTGTGCACTTCTCAGGACTGGATCAGTTTCATAAAAACCGGGGGATTAAAGGATTAGCCAATCCGGGTCAAAATGCCATAAACATTTATAATGAATTCATTTCGAATTGGGATGAAATGATCTTTGAGAGCGAGTTATTACTCGCTAAAAGAGAAAATAAACTAATCGATGAATTACATCCTCCAAGGTTGATAAAAATCGATGCAGATATTTTGCTTGGGAAAATTGGTTTAACAAAACAAGCATTGACAAAAATAAGAGTAAATCAGTCGATTTTTAGAAAAGTAATAATTGCGAACTATTTTAATAAATGTGCAGTCTGTAACCTCGATGTACCCGATTTACTCATTGCCGGGCATATTCTAAAATGGTCGGAGAATTTTACTGAAAGACTTAATCCTGCCAATGGAATTTGTTTATGTAACATTCACGACAAAGCTTATGAATGTGGGTATTTAGGTATAGACCCAAACTATAAAATAGTTATTTCAAATCGCCTTAATAAAATAAAAGATACACAAACTTCTGAAGCCTATTTTGTGAGATTCCAAAACAAAACTATCAATCTACCAGATAAATTTTGTCCTGAACCAGAGTATTTAAAAACTCATCATGACAAAATTTTTCTTAATTGAATTTTTATTGTCTACAGATTTTCCACTTCCTTCTCAAATTTTTCATTTTATGGATTGACGAATTCTCTTAGAACTTCCTCCAATCACAAAACTCTTTTTCGTCCTTTAATAAAACCATTACGGAAAAAAACCGGATCCTGCGCAAAGTAAGCCGCGATTGTTTTTGAAAAAACAAAGAATACCAGTAAACTTGTATGCAAAAAAAACATCAGTAAAAATATATAATTTTTAAGATTATGGAATAATTTAGAAGCTAATGAAAGAGAAAACTATTTTATCCAAGCAATGATATATTTCCCCGAAATATTTAACAATCATCCAGATAAGTTTAACAGGTTATCTGTATGGTTAGTCAATTACGAGAGCATTATTTGCCCGAATATTCGGGATATATTTACTGCTGGCGGGAAGAAAAATTTTCTAATTAATGGAGTTATGCATGAAAAACTACCACAAATAGTGTTCAGACTACTAACTAAAAAAGTAGAGATTAAAAAGATGCTTAAAAGTATTCCCAAGGATGAACTAAAAAAGCACTGGGGCGACCTCCCAAAGGATATATTAAAGCATTGGGCCAATCAGGTGTCAACTAACGCTAAGCATTTTAACCTATCTTTCAATTTGGAATCAATATTATTGAAGTGATAGTTGTAAATAAACGAGAGTTTGCAAAGCCCAAATAATCTTCACAGTGCAAGTTTCCGGCTTTTACCAAACATAAGCTATTGGTTACTGATTATTATATTGGCTTTAATTCCAATGTACTTTGTTTTTCTGATGTTTTATTCCGTGTATATATTGGATTTTTTGATATCCAATCAGTACAGATTCAATAACTTTGTGTTCCTGAGGAATACCAAACAGTCGTTTTAGTTCTGCTGATTTATTACAAGCGGCCGGAACAAGGCTTTTAATTGTGGCGCCAAGACCAAGCGAATGCGCGGCCAATGCAGTATAGGTACTGTATATAATACTATCGGTAGTAAGCATTTCAGTTCCAGGCTTACCATGAAAAAGCATGATAACAGGCGCATTACGGGTAATATTATCCTGCCCCGAATCAGTATCATAATGCCCGATATTTATCCTGTCCAACAAATGATATTTTATCGTGTTAAATTGCTCTGCTCCGGATTTTACCCTGATCATCATTCGCATAAATGGGTTTTTAAACCAATTGCCAAGTTTTCTGTAGAACCCGGACATTAATGGCAGCCCTTCTCCAATTGTTTTTCTGTCACTGATAATAGTAATATCAACTGCATCAGGAATGGCTCCGAAAGGGGCAAAGGAAATAATTTCAATTATTTTATGCAGCAATTCAACGGGAACAGGTTTTTGCTTAAAATTGCGAATGGACCGGCGGGAAAGCGCGAGGTTATAAAAAGATTCAAAATCCACATTGCGGCCGTTGGTAGATATCATATCCTTTTCGTACGACATTCCCTCAATATATATGGATTTGGTTTTGCAAACTGCCATGCACTGTCCGCAACTTATGCACAAATGGATTCGTTCGCCAGCAAAAACAGTAACACCGGCATCGCTTTTTTTAATTATTTTATTCGGGCATACCAGTACACAAGTATTGCAATTTTGACAGGTTATTGTATTAATCTGATTATTCATAAGAACACTTCTTACTAGGAATAGAATATCTACAATATACATAATCAAAAATTGAAACGCAAAGAAGGCTTATTGAGGAACATGGAGTGAGGCAAATTGCGTATCAACTCTACAAAAAAGCAAAAAGCTTTCCAATGGAAATGAGCACTCCCCATATAACCAAATACAACTATCCTTGGTTACAGGCATTCTTCTCATTGAGGCTTAAATAAATCCCCTCGCATGAATTATCAAATAAAATCTTTATTTTCAAGGTATTCAATTAAAATATTATACCGGGTAAAAACTATGTTGTTACAAAATATTTATCGCACATGTATTTTTTCATTGTTCTTTCTTTCAGCATTATTTTCACAAAGCAAAATTGACTCGGCTAATAATGCCATAACCCAAGGCCGCAGGACAATTATTACCGAAACTGTTGAAACGGTCAGCGGGGCTGTTGTGGGTATTAACGTTACCGCTATTCAGCAATATCAGGATCCCTTCTTCCAGCCGTTTTTTAACGACCCGTTCTTCAGCAATTTTTTTGGCAACCGCACGTACTCGCAAAAAGTTAAGAGCTTAGGCTCGGGATTCATCATCTCACCTGATGGATATATCGTAACAAACGACCACGTTGCCGGAAACGCGACCGAAATTGTAGTAACCCTTACAAACGGTAAACATTATAATGCAAAAGTCATCGGGAGCGATCCAGCAGGAGATATTTGCCTGCTTAAAATCGAGGGTGAAAATTTCCCGTACCTGAAGCTCGGTAACTCGGAAGATGCGATGATTGGCGAGTGGGTTATTGCCTTCGGTAACCCGTTCGGGCTTTTTGAGATTAATAATAAACCGACGGTTACTGTTGGAGTTATCAGTGCCAAGGGAATGAATTTGAATCAGGTTGAAAACCGTTACTACTTGAACATGATTCAAACCGATGCAAGTATTAACGGCGGCAACAGCGGCGGGCCGCTTGTAAACAGCCTTGGTGAAGTCATCGGCATGAATACCATTATTTTTACTGCACGCGGCTCCGAAGGAAGTATCGGACTTGGGTTTGCAATCCCTATAAACAAAGTTAAAAAAATTGTTGATGAGCTGAAGAACCGGGGCAAAATAAACCGGGAGTTTAACATCGGGCTTGAAGTGCAGAATATCGACGAGGGTATCGCGAAATATTTCAAGCTGGCTTCTGCCCGCGGTGTCATCATCACCCGTGTATTAAAAGGTTCCTCAGCATCAAAAGCGGGCTTGAAACCCGGAGACATCATCGAGCAGATTGACGAGTACCGCGTTGACAACGAGCAGAGTCTCTTAGGTGTCGTGCAGGAGTACCGCGCCGGACAGGTTATGGATATAACCGTGCTGCGCGAAAACAAGGAAGAAAAAATTCAAATGAAACTGGAGAAATAATAATGATTGAACGGTATGCCTTACCCGAGATGAAGTATATCTGGGAAGATGAAAATAAATATACGATTTGGAAAAAAATTGAGATTCTTGCATGCGAGGCACGCGCCGCTAAAGGCGAAGTGCCGCTGGAAGATTTACAAACCATAAAAGAAAAAGCAGCTTTTGAAGTTGCACGGGTCAATGAAATTGAACTAATAACCAACCATGATGTAATTGCATTCTTAACAAACATGGCAGAGCATATCGGCCCCGCCTCAAGGCACGTGCATTATGGCATGACCTCTTCGGATGTGCTGGACACTACCCTTTCTATACAATTGAAAGAATCCGGGGAGCTGCTGCAAAAAAGCATGCTACAGCTTGATGTGATTTTAAAAGAACAAGCAATTAAGTATAAATATACATATTGTGTCGGCAGAACACACGGCATACATGCCGAACCGACCACGCTCGGATTAAAATTTGCACTCTGGTACGAAGAAAACAAGCGCAATCTGGTTAGGCTTTCCGCGGCTATCAAAAGTATCTCCGTGGGACAAATATCAGGCGCGGTTGGCACGTATGACCACCTTACTCCCGATATTGAAGAATACGTATGCAAGCAGCTTGGTCTTGAACCCGCCCCGGTCTCAACACAGGTAATTCAACGTGACAGGCACGCGGAGTTTCTTTCCGTGCTGGCAATTATAGGCGGCAGCCTTGAGAAGATTGCCACGGAAATACGACACCTGCAAAAGACGGAAGTGCTTGAAGCCGAAGAGCCATTTAAAAAAGGGCAGAAGGGCTCCTCTGCAATGCCGCACAAACGTAACCCGATTATTTGCGAGCGTGTCGCAGGTCTTGCCCGTGTATTGCGCGGTAATGCAACTGCTGCCATGGAAAATATTAACCTGTGGCATGAGCGGGATATT
>JACPGF010000380.1 GCA_016182615.1 Ignavibacteriales bacterium | reverse complement strand
GAAGGTGTTGTTGTTTTCGAGTGGCTGCATCAGCGGCCGGACGGGGAGTTGTGGGATGCCGAAGTACACCTGATGAGTTTCTATTCGGGTGAGAGGCAATTGCTGCAGTTTACCTTGCAGGATATTACCGAAAGAAAACGTGTTACTGAAGCTCTGCGTAAAAGTGAAAGCTTTTTGAAAGAGACACAATTGATTGCCCGCCTTGGAACGTACACGATGGATATCGCGTCCGGAAGATGGGAAAGTTCCGAAGTACTTGATGCAATTTTTGGTATTGACGAGGATTATGAAAAATCAGTCGAGGGATGGGGGAACATCATTCATCCTGACTGGCAAAAAACCATGGTGGATTATTTTGTTAATGAAGTGGTTGGGAAAGTAACCAAATTTGACAAAGACTACAAAATTGTCCGGCAAAATGATAAAACGGAACGTTGGGTACATGGAATTGGGCGCTTAAAATGTAATGACAAAAACCAGCCGGTAACTATGCTTGGTACGATAGGTGATATAACCGAAAGGAAACTTGCAGAGGAAACGATACGGACTATGAAGCTGCTCCTTGAGCAAACATTCGAGCAATCACCAGTCCCTATGGTGCTTGTTAGTATGCCCGATGCCATCATCCGGATAGCGAATCCGGCATGCAGAGATTTTCTGCTGATTAATGATGAGCCCTCGCTTATCAATACTAAACTTGTTGATATAAAGCCCTCGTGGCTGGATTACGACATGAATGGCGAAGCAGGAACTATTGAAAGCCTTCCATTGATGCAAAGCCTTCTGGGAAATAGAACCGAAGGTATCGAACGGTGTATTATCCGCAAAGATGGCAGCACCCGTTACGAACTTGTACATGGTATTCCCATCTTCGATGATAACGGGCAGGTAATTGCCGGATACCTTATCATGATTGATATAACAGAACGGAAGCTTGCCGAAATGGAACTCAGGAAACTTTCACAAGCAGTGCAACAGAGCCCGACTTCTGTTATTATTACTGATCCCCGCGGAAGAATAGAATATGTAAACCCCAAAGCCCGTGCTTCCACCGGTAAATCGGTTGCAGAGCTTACTGGTAAAAACCTTAGGATTCTTCTTTCAAATGAACTTGCTGAGGAAGATTTTAATAACTTGGTTGCGACAGTAATCTCATCAGGTAAATGGCAGGGAGAAATTTACAACCAAAGAGCAGATGGTGAACTCTTCTGGGAGTCGGCTTCTATTTCTCCAATTATTAACGATAATGGAGAAATAATTCATTTACTTGCCGTTAAGGAGGATATCACTGAAAAAAAAGAAATTCTTAACGAATTAATTGATGCAAGGGATAAGGCAGAATCGGCAAGCAAATTAAAAGATGCATTTATTGCAAATATTTCTCACGAGATTAGAACACCGCTAAATGGAATTCTTGGTATGACGGGAATAGTACAGGAATCATACTCCCGGTTTGCGAGCGAAGAGGATCACCGGATATTCAGATCGATCGAGCGCTCCTCAAAAAGATTAATTAACACGGTTGATAAAATTCTACACTTTTCAAGGCTTCAGGTTGGAGATTTTGTCACCAGTAGTAACATGGTACACATCACTGCTGTTTTAGAAAGGCTTATTAGCGAATATACACCTTTTGTGAGGGAAAAATCGATCGACATTATTTTTAATCCGGAAATTGAAGATGATATTGTTTTTGCAGACGAAACATCGCTATACACTGCATTTGGAAATTTAATTGATAATGCCATAAAATTTACGGACGAAGGCACTATCGGGATATCGGTGTACCTGAATACACAAAAATTGCTGTGCGTGGATATTAAAGATACCGGGTTTGGTATATCCGAAGAGTACCTTCCTGTATTATTTGAGCCATACTCTCAGGAACTGATGGGCTATAGCAGGCCTTTTGAAGGGCTGGGGCTTGGACTTGCAATTGTAAAAAAACTGCTTGGCCTTAATGGAGCATCCATTGAAGTTAAGAGTAAAAAAGGTGTTGGTACAGAGTTTACCGTTAGCTTTTCAAATGGCGGAACAAGGCGTGCGCAGGCAAAAACAGCTGAAATAACCGGAAGTAAATCAAAAATGCAGGAGCAGCCGATAGGCACGAAACCAGTTGTACTGGTGGTAGAGGATGATGAAGTTAACCAATTGTTTTTAGAGGTAATTCTCCAAAAACAATGTGATGTGAAAATTGCCCCAAACGCCGGAAAAGCACTGGATTTATTTTTGGAACATGATTTTACAATTATCATCATGGACATTTCGCTGAAAGAAGGGTTAAATGGATTGGAACTGACACATGTAATAAGAACCGGGGAAAAAAATCCAACGGTTCCTATAATAGCAGTAACCGGTCATGCATTACCTGAAGACCATCAAAAAGCGCTTGAAGCAGGATGTAACGATTATCTCGCAAAACCATTTAAGGGTTTTCAATTGCTTGAAAAGATCGAGAAACTTGTGTTGTGGCAATGAATAATGAGAATGAATAATGAGGGCAAAATATAAAGTGTAAACTCGAGCGTTTTAAATTAAAAATATATTGTCCGGACACTCGTTAAAGAACAATAATCCGGAGCCTTTTACATAAATAACGATGATTAAAAATATGGAATACGATTAAAACTCAGTGAATGATTATGACGAGACGAATAAAGATAGAACAAGAGTTGCAAAGTGAAATTGCTAAACTGAAACTTGATTATGAACAGTTAAAGAGCAGATATGAAAAAGATATCGTGAGTAACCATTATGTGCATGAAGAAAAAAGAGCGCAATGGGAGCAATTAGCAAAGCAGCAGGATATTCTTGTTGAAACAGCTACCTGTGCATTTGTTGCTCAGGGAGACGTGAAAAGTCTCTCCATTTTCTTAACTGAGCGGGTGGCTCAATATTTACAAGTGGAGCGTGTTTCGGTCTGGTTATTTGATAAATCTGCAACCCAACTTGTATGTGTTGATTTGTTTGAATTGTCCAAAAATGCACATAGTTCCGGAACTATATTGCATGAATTGGAGTACTGGAATGAGTTCGAAGCACTAAAGAACAACAAATATATCGATATAGTTGATGTTTTGTCAGATCCGCTTGTTGCAGGATATGTTGAAACATATCTTAAACCACGTGGAATTTCCTCGATGCTTGCCGGGATGATTTGTTACTCCGGTAAAACATCCGGCGCGTTGTGTGTTGAGCATGTTCAAACTCCACATTACTGGACAACCGAAGAAATTGTTTTTGTTTGCCAGCTTGCAGACCAGATTGCTTTAACACTTGCAAACCATGAACGCAAGCTTGCCGAAGAAGCGCTCCGTCAAAGTGAAACAAGGTTTAGAGAGTTATATGATGAAGCTCCTGTTGGATATCACGAGTTGGATAATACCGGCTGTATTACCCGTGTAAATCAAACAGAACTAACCATGCTGGGTTATACATCGGAGGAAATGCTGGGAAGATATGTCTGGGAATTTATTCTTGAAAAAGAAATCTCGAAAAAATCGGTTCTGGCAAAACTAGCAGGTACCCCAATTGAAGGGCAAAATCCCGGAAGGACTTATCTAAAAAAAGACGGAACCCAAATTGCCGTAATGCCGCACGACAAATTTCTGAAAGATCAGGATGGTAAAATTATCGGGATTCGTACAACGTTACAAGATATATCGTTACTTAAACGGAATGAAAAAGCATTGATGGAAAGCGAAGCCCGGTTAAAAAGGGCTGAACGTGCCTCGAAATCGGGCAATTGGGAGTTACATCTTGATTCTGAAAAGGTAATATACTCGGAAGGTGCAGAACTTCTCTACGGAATAATACACGGTAGTTCCAGTTTTGATGATATAAAAAAAATTCCCTTGCCTGAATATCGGGAACCTCTGGACAGTGCGATGAAAATGCTTATCGCGAATGGTGAACCCTATGATATCGAATTTAAGATTAAACATCCCGTGAGCGGAAAAATTATCGATATCCATTCAGTGGCAGAATTTGACCATACTAGCCGCATCGTTTTTGGTGTTATTCAGGATATTACATCGCGCAAACAGACGGAAAAGGAGTTACGGGATAGTGAGGAGCGTTTCAGGGTGCTATTCGAAGGAGCCCCGGATGCGATAATATTGGCTGATCCGGAGACGGGTATGATAGTGGATGCGAATAAAGCTGCTTGCCAGTTGTTGGCAAGACCTTACGAAGAAATAATAACCATGCATCAACACGAATTACATCCACCGCAGAATGAAGAAGTTTCGAAAGCCAAATTTAAGCAGCATATTAAGGAATCGCAGGATACCGGATCCACCCACCCTATCGAACTTATCCTGATTCGCTCAGACGGATCTCAAATTCCCATCGAAATTCTGGCTCAGTTAATCCGTTTCCAGGAGCGCACCTTACTCATGGGAACATTCCGAAATATCACCGGCAGAAAATTAGTTGAGCAAGCCCTGCAAGAAAGTGAGAAAAAGTACAGGTCGTTGGTACAGTATTCCAGCGACCCGATATTTAGTTTTAATACCGATGGGAGTTACCGGTTTGTTAACGAAGCTTTCGCTAAAGCATTTGAAAAATCACCCGGTGAAATTATTGGGAAAAATCCGCATTCGGTTTTTCCGGCAGTTGAGGCTGAAAAAAGGCTTGCTACAATTAAGAAGGTCATTCAGACAGGTAAGAAGGAAGAAATTGAAGTTGTTATTGTTCAAAGTAATGGTGAGAAAAAATACTTTTTAACAATGGTTGACCCGATTAAAGATGAAGGCGGGACAGTACTGTGGATATCTTGTGTATCAAAAGACATTACCGAACGGAAACGGACAGAACTGGCACTGCGGTTTAGTGAAGAACGGTTCCGTAATTTACTGCAGAGTGTTCCTTTAATAGCGGTGCAAGGATATGGCAAAGACGGGACAACACAATACTGGAATGAAGCCTCTGAGCGCCTCTATGGTTATACTGCACAGGAAGCCATTGGACGGAACCTGCTCGACCTTATTATCCCTGCTGAACTGGAGGATGGCATCCGCGAGGCTGTCAAAAGTTCTTTGCAATCAGGTATTCCGGTTCCTGCTGCGGAACTTACTCTTAAGCGCAAGGATGGGACTCGTGTGGCTGTTCTTTCCAGTCACGCGGTTGTACGTATCCCAGGGCTTGAACCTGAGTTATTCTGCCTGGACATTGATATCAGCGAACGCAAGCGGGCCGAGGAGGAGATTACTATTGCCAACAAGAAACTTGAGAAATTAGTATCAGAAAAAGACAAGCTTTTTTCGATTATAGCTCATGATTTACGCAGTCCCTTTCATGGTTTAATTGGTTTAACCGAGATATTGGCCACCGAACATAATTTGTTGTCTGCCGTTGAGCTGGAAAAATATAGTAAGGCGGTAAATATCGCGGTACTCAATCTTTACAAGCTGCTTGAAAATTTACTCGAGTGGGCGCAATTGCAAAAAGAGTCAATCAGTTACACGCCTGCAGAAATAAATTTGCATGGTATATTTACACAAAGTGCCGATGCGGTTAAACAAAGCGCATTGCAAAAAGCAATTGCAATAAAAAATGAAATCCCAAAACACCTAACCGTTTACGCGGATGAGAAAATGATTAATTCCGTCCTTCGGAATCTACTATCCAACGCGGTAAAGTTTACAGAGCGTAATGGAACAGTTATAGCACATGCAGAAGTTACAGCAGGCGGCATGATACAAATAAATATTACCGATAACGGAATAGGTATTCCAAAAAATAGCATTAGCAAACTTTTTCAATTGGGTGAAAAAGTTAGTACAAGAGGCACTGAAAACGAACCGAGCACTGGTTTGGGATTAATACTCTGCAAGGAATTTATCGAAAAACATGGCGGCAGAATTTGGGCAGAGAGTATTGAAAAAACTGTTGATGAACCGCATTCGGGCGGAAGTACTTTTTGCTTTACATTGGCAGCTGCTGATAAGCAAAATGAATAAATATAGTTCATGCCAATTCCTAGCAACTAATCAATTACTTGTGGACTTATGAATGAATCAAGTGAAAAAATAGTTAAAGTATTGTATGAACATCATGCGGTTGATGTATCGATGTACACGGAATCATTTACCGGCCGAATATTTGAGAACCGGACGAATGAACTCCTCTGTGGTTCAATTGAATCATATTGCAGTATTTTAGAGCACGACTTGAGCGAGGTGAATAAACTATTTCATCTGCTCCAAAACGGGTATTCGGAGTTTTTCAGGAACCCGTTAACGTACGCCGTACTTGAGCGGATAGTGTTACCGGCAATTACCCAGCAGAAGCAGGCAAATAAGCGGAAAGAGATTCGTTTATGGTCAGCAGCCTGTGCTGCCGGTCAGGAGCCATATAGCCTTGCAATACTGCTTGAATCAATGCTGCAACCGGACAATACGAAGACGTTGTACAGGATTTTTGCAACTGATCAATCCGAGGAGCAAATAGCAAAAGCAGGGACAGGTATTTTTTCTGCTTCAGAAATTGGCAATGTTAAAGCTAAACAATTGGAAAGATGGTTTATTAAGCGGGATGACGGTTTTTTGGTTAAACCTGAACTAAAAGGACAAATCGATTTTTCCGTCTTTGATTTGCTAACTGATCAATTGGGGGCACCCCCGGTAAGCATATTTGGAGATTTTGATATAATAATGTGTGCGAATTTATTGTTTTACTATAAAAGCCCTTACCAAGAGATAATTCTCAACCGGCTTAGGCACTGCTTGGCTAAAGGAGGCTTTTTAATTACGGGGGAAACCGAAAGGGCTGTTTTGCTTAGCCATGGTTTCCGTGAAGTCTATCCGTACTCAGCCATATTTTGCTGATGCATATTGTATTATATTCTGTTTCACCAGATTGCGGAAAAAATGTAAGGCATGATAAAGAAAAAAATGAAAAAAAGAGAGCAATTACATGAAATTTGAAAACCTGAAAATCGGAACTCAACTAAAGCTGGGCTTTTTAGCCATGTTGTTTTTTGTTACCGTGCTGGGGCTTACTTCCTTTTGGCAAAGTGCGCAAATTCATGAACAAACTGAAACTATTTATCAGCATCCCATGCAAGTACGCAGGGCAGTCAGCAAACTCGAATCCGATTTGCTGAACATGCAAATAGCAACCAGAGACTTATTACTAGCGGTTGATGATAGTAAAAAACATTCAGCTATAGAAAGGATGGAAATAGCAGCCGATGATGCTCTCAATCAGTTCAGGATAATCAAAGAGCGTTTTCTTGGCAATCCGGCAGATGTTGATGAAGCATACAGGCTATTTGTTGCATGGCGGACAGCCCGTGCAGAAAATACTAAGCTGGCTTTGGAGGGTAAACTTGACAGCGCGAAGGAAGACCTGCTCGTTACCGGAGTAACAGGCATGTACCGTGAAAAACTGATGGCTAAAATCAATGAGATTGATACATTCGCGAAGAATAAAGGTGATAATCTATATAATCAGTCAAATGAAATAATACGCTCGCTCAACTTACGATTATTCTTTTTAATAGCCATTATTCTATTGCTGTCTATTCTTATAAACTATATTTTGCTCCGGAATATCAGGAAGCCTCTCCATGAACTGACCAATACAACCAACCGTTTTCATAATGGCGATCAGTCGGCTAGAAGCACCATACAATCAGAAAATGAATTAGGATTGCTTGCCGCATCCTTCAATTCACTTGCCGACAGTATTCAAGAAAATTTTTCGGATGATGAAAAAATCGCAAATTTATCCCGTGTAATTGTTGCTGAGGACGATGCTAAAAAGTTCTTTTACTCGGTGCTTGGCGAACTCTCAGCTCACACGGAAACACAAATGTCAGCGGTTTATTTGTTAAGTGCTG
>JACPGF010000044.1:2193-5043 GCA_016182615.1 Ignavibacteriales bacterium | reverse complement strand
TTAATATTCTTGAAATTGTAAAACGCCTTGAAGATGTCGGTGTTGCAGCTATGACCATACATTGCCGGACCAGAGTTATGGGGCATAGTGGTGACCCGGACTGGGAATGGATTGAGAAGATTAAAAACACTGTTTCATTTCCCATAATACTAAACGGCGGCATAATGACCTCAGACGATGTTGTTAGAGCATTTAAAGAAACCCCTGCTGACGCGGTAATGATCGCGCGTGGAGCCATTGGTAATCCCTGGATATTTAGCGAGGCAAAAGCAAAACTTGCAGGACAGGAAACTGAAACACTTACCGCAGAGAAAAAAATAAAAGCCTGTTTACAGCATCTTTATTTAGGTATTCCCATTAAAACCGAAAGAAGATCCGTACTTGAACACCGCAAGTTTTATTCAGGTTATCTGAAGGGAATGAGAAATGCCTCTCAGGCAAGGGCTCATTTAATGACTTTAAATACCTATGTTGAGGTTGAAGAGTATTTATTAAAGTTTAGTGATATGCAGATGCATGGCGAAGATTTGCAGGAAAATCCAGTCTAACAAAAAAGTCATGGAAAAAACAATTACCTATTTTATTGCCCGCGGTATTTCAAATATTTTTTTGCCTCCGGTGTATTTAATTGTCGTCGGTTTTTCCATTCTTTTTTCACCTGCTCTCCGTAATGGTAATGCTATTATTGCAGCCCTCATCGTTTTTCTGTTTGGATTTATCCTGCCAATTGCTTTTTTCGTGTATTTAATGAAACAAAACACCGTTGCAGATCAGGATGCGTTAATTAAGGAGCAGAGAAAACTTCCGTATCTTTTTGGAATTGGAATCACCGTTCTGGGACTTTTCCTTTTACTATATGTACAAGCCGGTATGGCTATTATTTACCTCTGGTCGAGTTATTTGTTAACGCTGATTTTTATTACCGTTGTTAACAAATGGTGGAAAATTAGTGCTCATCTTATGAGTGTTGGAGTGGGTTCTATTGTGCTGTTCAAGCTCGGTTTTCTCAATCCCATTGCTCTTGTTGTAATTCTAACTATGGTAAGCTGGTCAAGGCTGCAATTAAAGTGCCATACGGCGGCTCAAGTGGTTGCTGGTGCTTTTGCAGGCTGTTTAATAGGCTTACTTAATTTCTATATCCTGTTCGTTACCGCGGTATGAAAAATGCGGTTATTAAACATCTTGAGCAGATTGCCGATTTACTTGAGTTCAAGAACGAGAACCACTTTAAAATAAATGCATTCAGAAATGCTGCCAGAATAATTGGTAAACTGCAGGATGATATAATTGTGTCGGTTGAATCGGGGGAATTGAAAAAAACAAAGGGAATCGGCAATAGTATTTATAACACTGTGCTGCAGTTCATTAGCGATGGCACCTCTCCCGCTTTCCAAGAACTGACAGAAACTATTCCGGTTACCATTTTCGATTTGCTGGAAGTCCGTGGATTAGGTCCCAAAAAAGTTGCTCTCCTTTATAATGAATTGCATGTACAGAATTTTACCCAGCTCGCAGAAGCTTTACACAACGGGACTCTTAAAAATCTTAAAGGCTTTGGTGATGCGCTTGTTTCGCAAATAGAATCTGAACTAGGCCGGATTGCCCGGGCAAAGAATTATATCTACATTCATCAAGCCAGTGATCTGAATGAACATTTCCTTAGTATAATTAAAGGATGTGCCTCGGTAACCCGTGTCCATGAATCAGGACAATTGTTACTGATACGCGAAGTCTATTCAGCGCTCGATTTTACTTTACTTGTTGAATCGCAAACTGTCTTTCTCGAACATTTTGCCAAGCACTTTCATTTTATTTTGCATGATGATTCTTCACTGACTATAAATGAATTGGAAATTCCGATTCATCTGCATATCACTTTAACAAATAGTGCATTTGTGCAAGCCATTGTGGATAATACCATACCGCATCAACTCGAAGAGCGGTATCAGAAACTGAAGAATTCATTTACTGATCTGGATTCTTTCCCCTTCCCGTTATTCGAAACAGAATACTATAACTTTGATGAAAATCAAGTTCCAAACTCACCATCCCTTTTGCAGAGGGAGCATTTGCAGGGGATGTTCCATTTTCACACAACATGGTCTGATGGATTAAACAGTCTTGAAGATATGATTAAAGCCGGGAAAGATTATGGATACAAATATTTCGCCGTCTGCGATCATAGCCGCACTGCAACGTATGCTAACGGGCTTTCAAAGGAACGGGTCATTCATCAACGGGATGAGATACGGCAAGTGGCATTAAATTGCGGTGTTACGGTATTGAGCGGTATTGAGTCGGATATTTTAACCGATGGCAGTCTGGACTATGATGAGGATTTTATTCAATCATTTGATGTTATCGTTGCCTCCGTTCACTCGAATTTTAATCTCTCGAAAGCTGAGATGACCGCGCGAATAATTAAAGCTGTTGAACATCCCAAGGTTAATATACTTGGCCATCCAACAGGAAGATTATTGTTGAAAAGAGACGGATTCGATGTCGATATGAAAAAGGTGATTGATGCTTGTGCAGCTAATAACACAGCTATTGAAATTAATTCAAACCCTTTACGCTTGGATTTGGACTGGCGATGGCTGCCTTACGCCTCAAGCAAAGGCTGTTTGTTTGCAATCAATGCAGACGCACATACTCAAGACAGTATTCAGTTCGTGCAATATGGAATAATGATAGCGAAAAAGGGAGGCTTGCAGGAAGAGCAGATTATTAACTATTTTACCGAAGAGCATTTTCTCAAGTTTATCAAGGCTAAGTAATATGATCCTTTCAGAAAAACATGGCAATGTAGTTGTTTTAACTCTCAACCGCCCGGAGAAGATGAACTCGCTG
>JACPGF010000044.1:0-2188 GCA_016182615.1 Ignavibacteriales bacterium | reverse complement strand
AAGCATTCTGTGCTGGCGCCGACCTAGAATATATGCTTGCTTTAAAAGATGCACCTCTTGAAGAAAATAGCAGGGATGTAGAATTACTGTCTCGGTTTTTTAAGTCCGTATCCTCCTGCTCAAAACCCGTTATTGCGGCAGTAAACGGTCCCGCGTTAGCCGGTGGCTGCGGACTGGCATTGGCAGCAGATTATATCATTGCAGACACTCGAACAGCCTTGTTTGGATTCCCGGAGGTAAAACGCGGATTCATCCCGGCGCTTGTCTCAGATATACTGGTAAAACGAGCAGGGGAGGGCATTGCACGCAGATTGCTTATCGGTGGAGAAACAATTTCTGCTCCGGAAGCATGCAGGATTGGATTAATCGATGCAACGAGCGAAAACCCCCTTGATGATGCACTAATGTTGGCTGCGGAGTGGGCCAAGAATCCACTTATTACGATGCAGACGATTAAAAAAATGCTATTAAAACTTCCATCTCTTGATAGTGATGAAAAGGAATTTTACTTGAAACAACAAAATCTGCATGGCAGATACACTCCGGAATTTGAAAAAGGTATTCAATCATTTTTAAAGAAAAGGTAGCACAATGGATTTACAAAAATTGATTCGTGACATTCCCGATTTCCCGAAAAAAGGGATTATTTTCAAAGATATAACAACTTTGCTGAAGAACCCCGCCGGATTGAATGATGCCGCGGAGCAGATACTTGCTTTGGTTAAAGACTTGGGAATCACAAAAGTTGCCGGTATAGAATCCCGCGGTTTTATTCTTGGTGGATTGCTGGCTGCCCGGTTGCAAGCTGGATTTATTCCAATTCGGAAACCTAAAAAACTACCCGCACCGGTGTATAGTGAATCGTACGATTTGGAATACGGCACCGATACCATCGAGATGCATAAAGATGCTATTACGGCAGGGGACATAGTTCTTCTACACGATGATTTACTGGCAACCGGCGGCACTGCAAAAGCGGCATGTAACATTATTGAAAAAGCCGGTGGAAAAATTGTGCATATTTCTTTTATCATCGAGTTAGCCTTTTTACATGGCAAAGATAAATTGCAAGGCTATGAAATTAGCTCGTTGATAAAGTATGACGGTGAGTAATACGTGAGATAAATTTTATTTCGTGTGCAGGATCGAAAGGAAAATCCGCATTCAGCGCATCACGTAACATGAGTTAGTAATTGTTCAGGTAAAAAATTGGAATTAAGAATGTTGTAACTGTTTTGATATTTAGAAAGCAACGGGGCTATATACTATTGTAAAATAATGAGTTACAGCTCCCTCCTTTTCAAGGAGAAGGTCCGGGTAGGGTTATTTTTGTCTGATGTTACGGATTTATCCGTTCAAAAGTTTTAAGTTGAGTTGCCGTTTAAACATTAGTTAACTCATGTTACACAAAATTGGGCTAAAGCCCAATGTGGGTGGGTGTGGGACTTGTGATCCCCCGATTTACCTAATGTATCCCAAGTAATAGCAGTGGGATAAATCCGGGGGCTATTGTAATAAGCTGCATTTGTTACTTGTAATTTGTTTTTTGTTTTGCCTTGTTGATGATTGAGTAATTCTGTTTTGAGACATTTTGGGCTTTAGCCAGACATTAACCCGAATTGCGTAAGGTGAGTTGGCATTAGGTAACAGTTACACCTGCCCGGTGCATGTATATAAAAACGAAAAATAAATTGAATTAATTCTGTTTGTACCTGAATCTTTTATAGTTCAGCCGCATCAGATTGTATGTATAATTCCGCATTTCACATGTTATTGGTTACCGCAGGTGGAGCACACATGGGAATGTAACTCGATATAATTTAGTGTAAGAGCATGAAAAAAATTTCTATCACTATCCTCATTCTCGCTTTGTTTGGAACATCATTAGTAGTTTGGCTCACATCAAAAGGCACAGAACCAACGAACTTGATGAACCTCAAAGAGAAGTACAGCATAAAAGCCAAGTCATCTGTAGATCATTCAAAGTTTACAGCATTACAAGCAAAGTTCACATCCCCGCAACAAGTAACCGCAGCATGCAATTCCTGTCATAACGGCAGGGCAGCCGAAGTGATGAAATCGAATCACTGGAACTGGGAGCGCGCCGAATATGTGAAAGGCCGGGGTATCGTGTATCTCGGTAAAAAAAATGCGGTTAATAATTTTTGTATAGCAGCAGAAGGCAATG
>JACPGF010000388.1 GCA_016182615.1 Ignavibacteriales bacterium | reverse complement strand
GGATGGGAACCGACATACGGACAGTTACGGATCTGCCGTTTTGCTTCCCGGGATGCCAGTCTGGTAAGCTGGAAATCACCCGTAAGGCTTCTTCATCGCATCCGGCACCAATCCCCTTTATCACCGATGCGTCTTTTATTTTACCGTTTTTATCAACCAGAAATACAATTGAAACCAACCCTTCAACACCTGCGCGGATTGCTATCTCGGGATACCGCAAATTATCTGATATATATTGCAGTAATGCCTCATCCCCACCAAGAAATGCCGGAACTTCTTCAACGGCAAAGCTTTCAAAAGGGATATCCTTTTCGACAACTTCAGGTTCAACAACAGATGTACCAACAACCGGTATTAGTTCGTTCCCGGTTTCATTATTGGTTCCATCCCGTGTTACTGTTCCAATAGCCGCTCCCTTGAGATCTTTGGTTTCTGGAAATTCTTCAAATTTAACTTGCTCGTCCGGTTTAATCTCCGGAATTACATACCTAATCATTTTCCCTGAGGAAATCTGTGCAGGTTCAACAGGTACAACTACCTCCGGCGGCTTAGGCAAGTCAATTTTGGTAATTACGATTGTCCCATTATTGTTTGCGTGCAGTAAACGTACAGATGTTTTACTGAGCAAAAGTGGCCAGGCAATCGTACTGACAAAGATAAAGGTTGCTGAAAAGAGGGCAATTGTCAGGTTTTTATTTTTTGCCATACGTAAACGGTATGCTCCGTATGCTCTGTTTTTGCGTGCAAAGAGTATATCTTCAAATGCTTGCTCAACAGTTACAGTGCTGCTTTGTCCATGTGCCATAATTAAGTTCCTTTCATGTTAATACTGTTAATTGCTGATACATTTTAACAACTTCAGTCAACCGGCCACATACCACAATCATGGCATTTTTTATGGCATTCCCATCTGCAATATCACATGAAATGGGATATAACATAAGAAAGGAACTTTCCGTGAAATTTCCGTATATTTTTTCAAGCAATTAAAAAGCGTTTTTTTCGGAGAACAAAGAAAGGTCACGGTATCAAACTCAATCCCGATTTATGGATAAAGAACTATGCCGATTCACTATTCCGGTATGCGTTTGTTAGGATTAATGACTACGAACTCTCAAAGGATATGGTGCAGGATACTTTTCTAGCTGCACTGAGAAATAGCGAAGCTTTTAAGGGTGAGATATCCGAAAAAAACTGGCTGTTTCTAATCTTAAAAAACAAAATCATCGATCATTATAAAAAGAAAGCAAGTAAAATTGTCACTTCTTTGCATGAGCTCGAAAAGGATATCGAGGACTTTTTCGATGATTCGGGGCATTGGAAAAAAGAACATGGCCCGCAACTCTGGAACTCGGATACTGAATCCGCCACGAATACCAATGATTTCCGGATGATATTAGAAAACTGTTTAAACCGGCTACAGGAATTATCACGTATTTGCTTTGTAATGAAATATCTTGATGAGAAAGAATCTGATGAAATATGTAAGGAACTGCAGATCACATCGTCTAACTATTGGGTGTTGATACACCGATCCAAACTTAAAATCCGTAATTGCCTTGAGAAAAATGGCATGAAGAATAACTGACTATGAAATTTTTAATAATTAGTTGCAAAGAGGCAACATTCCGTTTACTGAAACACGAAGAATTCCGGCTTTCACTTTTTGCCCTGCTACAGTTATGGCTCCATCTTGCTGTTTGCCATTGGTGCCGCCTGTTTAACAAACAGAATAAAAAGGTAAATAGTTTGCTAAAGAACATAGATACAACAGTATCCCTTACAGAAAAGGAAAAAGAACTTATGCAGCACAAACTGAAGGAATAACCGTTAGATTCTTCCTTTTTATTCAACTTCAATCTGCATAGTACCAAATTAAAAATCCGAAGTAACCGCCTCTCTAACTGTATATTGCTATTTTATCTGCCGCTTCGTGTAATTGAACATCGTTCTATTCTTTTTTACCCATCTATCGTACTATCACCAAAGATTCTCAACTATTCAGCATAAATAATTAATTAAAAATATTTTTCTCCTGTTGTAAGGTTTGCAATACTGCCTCGTCTTTACTTATGAACACAAAATTATTTTTCACATTACTATAAGGAAACATTATGAGCAGATCAGAAAAAAACAGCATCAGTAAACTCTTTGTAACCGGTACACTCATCGCAGGTACGGTTTTAGCTTCGGGTTTATCCCAAACAAGCGGCAGCAATCTTTTCAATTTTAGGAGTCTCGGCACAGCAGGTGAATTACGTGCCGAACTCACGGGAAATGCTGCAATTCCATCAAATGCGTATGAACTAACGTGTGGTGCGGCTCATGCAAAAAAGACCACCGGTAAGGCAAAAACAAAAACTGTAAAAGCGGAGTCGAAAGCAAAGGAAGCAAAGTGTGGTGCAAAAACCGATTCAACCAAGAGCCAGAGTAAGGCAAAAGAATCAAAGTGCGGTCAGGGCAAGTGTAGCAAATAATCAGGCTGCCTGAGTTATTGATAAACACCATGGCTGCCGCCCGTCATGTGGGCGGCAGCCCTTTTTTAACACATTAAATCTTTATGAGTTATGGCTGTACAAAATTTTCAACATACCGGAATCGGATTCCGGCGGGAATTCGCGGAAGAATTTTTATCAAATGGTTTTTTCAGGCCTGCATTTATTGAGGTGGCTCCGGAGAATTGGATTGGTATTGGCGGCTACTGGAAAAGGATTTTCGATAAAATTGCTGCAACTTATCCTGTGTATCTGCATGGGCTGTCGCTTTCACTTGGCGGACCGGATAAGCTTGATAAAAAATTTTTGAAAGAGGTCAAAACCTTCATGAAAGAATATAATATCATGTTGTATTCAGAACATTTGAGCTTTGCCAAATGCGACAATGCACATTTGTATGATTTGCTGCCGGTTCCGTTCAGAATGGATTCTGCCAAGCATATTGCACAAAGAATACAGTCCGTTCAGGATATGCTTGGGACTCGTATCGCTTTGGAAATTGTTTCGTATTATACTCCGGTTGCTGCAGAAATGAGCGAATCGGATTTTATCAACGAGGTGCTTCGACTTGCCGATTGCGAGTTACTGCTGGATGTTAACAATATTTATGTGAACGCATTTAACCATAACTATAATGCTAACGGGTTTATTGATACACTTCCTTTGGAAAAAGTGAAGTATATACACATGGCAGGACATGAACTTGTAGAGCCGGATCTTATTATCGATACACATGGTGAACCAATAATCGATGAAGTTTACGGATTATTTGAAAAAACCATACCCAAATTGTCCGGGCAGGTTCCAGTGCTGCTTGAGCGCGATTTTAACATCCCGGAATTACAGGTGCTTGGAGCGGAAATGGAGATACTTGAACAAATCTGCAACAACAAATTCAGGCGGCTACATGATGTTGCATAAAGACACACGTTTAGTTCAACAAAATTTCGCCAGATACTGCAGAACCGGCGGGAAAATACAAATTCCGGGGGTTCTTCCGGAACGTATCCCCTATTACCGGAAAATGCTATCAACGGTTATCGATGAAACTTTAATTTCAGCATTCCCTTTGGCAAACGGGCTAATTGATTCCAAGGAATGGGCTGATGCAGTTGAGAATTTCTTTTCGTTACATGATTGCTCAGCATATCAGGTTTGGAAAATCGCGGATGAATTCAGACAGTTTCTTATTGTGGATAAAAAGGAGTTATTTCAAAAGTATCCCGTGCTGCATGATTTATTGTTATTTGAATGGACTGAAATGGACTTATTCAACACACCCGATACTGTGCCTGTGCCAATAAAGGGCTCAAGTAAGTTTTTTGGATGCACATATTTAATGAATACTGAAATCAGAATTTTGCAGTTAAGCTTTCCCATACATCTGCAAAAGGCTGCCTCGTTATCAGATGCCGACCGTGGAATTTATATAGTATTAGCACTCAGAAACCCTGAAAGCAAGTTTGTGGAATTTATTGCCATTTCAGTATTTCATGCATGGCTGTTAGAGCAAATTATACAAAAGCAGAGCATCCATACAATACTGCATAAATCAGAAAACATTTTTAACCAAAAGAGCACAGAGATACGAATTCAGCTTATATCCTTTGTCAATCATTTTACCAATTTACTTTTCATTAAAAGCACATGAGCAAATTACTTCAACTATATCTTAGTGCCGTAAATATTACAAAAAAAGTAGATAGTATTAGCCTTTTATTGCTCCGTTTTGTACTTGCATACGGATTTCTTTCACCAGCCATTTTG
>JACPGF010000043.1 GCA_016182615.1 Ignavibacteriales bacterium | reverse complement strand
TCTATAGTCCGGACAACTACCTTCGAAGGCTGCTTAGCCGGGAACATGGCTTCGAATTCAAGCGAAGCTTCACCTTTAATTTTATTAATCACGGTACGGATTGCAGGGTCTTTTAATTTTTCATCACTGAAAGAGGCAGTGGTAATTTTGTGGTCAACCAGCGCGGCAGCAATGCAATACGGCAGCGAGTGGTCAGCTGTTTCTCTCGACTCCGGGTTGTATTTATGCGGGTCAAACAGAATATCGCATGCACGTGCGATGGTGGTAACCGTTACCTGCTCAATCTTATCATGAGAAATATTATTTTTTGTAACTGCTTTTAATGTTGCCGAAATGTGCGTGTGCGTTAACGCTTCGGTCGGGAATGCTTTCATGCTGCATTCTAAAATTTTAAACCGGGATCCGAGTCCTTCAAACAAAATATTAGTGTCCCAATCCGGTCCAAACACATCCACGAATCCTTCCTTACCATCAAAAACAGCCTCGGTTCCACTGTAGCCTTTTTCCGCCATTTGTGCAGCAAAAACACCGGACTGTGTCGCCATCGGGTCAACGGTGTTTTTCATCATGGTCAGCTTACGCGTTTACCATCTGATCAACGGTCAATTTCATCACTTTTCCGGCGGTAATAGGAGAGACGAACTGCGTAAGGGTCGCGTGATGCCATTTTCTTTCACGCACACCCGGTTTTGCAAATTCGCATAAGCGCTGTTCAAATTCGTAGGCCAGAATAATTCCAAGAATTACATCTTTCATTGATGCATCCTTCAGTTCACCCGCTGCCAGTGCTGCCGGAATGATATCAGAAGGATGTGAAGGGTCTTCTTTCCAGTAAATATCATTAAAATCGAGGGAGCGGATCATAAGCGAGTTCAGCAAGGCAGCGTTTGCAGCAGGTATTTTATTGCCAAACCCGATAATTGATGCCTGTGCAGCGCCAGCACTCTCATCGAGAATTTCTTTGATGATACGGACATCTTTGGTGTTCATCGCGCCATAGGCGCATCCGATAGAATCGAACAAATAGCGTTTAACTTCGTGAATTACTTCTGCAGGAATCTGCTCGTACGTTAAACCAACCGCATATTCCGCAATTCTTCTTGATATTGATTTTTCCATAATTTCCTTGGTGACAATGATATTACAATAAATTTCTTTAAGCGTTAATAACGCGCTGCACCCATTTTTCAAGGCCGCCTGCTATAATTAGTTCTTGAGCTGCCAATCCAATGGGACTGATTCTATATACTTTATCTTTGAATGTAATAACCGAGTGGAGTATATCAACTTTTAAGGGCTGTTCAAAGCGCATGGTAAGTACTGATACTTCAGCCTGGTTTTTCAAATCATTGACCAAATCCGGGCATTCGATTAACAGGAATCCGTTATTAAGCGCATTCCGTTTATAGGTTTCATTAAATGTGCCCGCGATAAGGAGTTGAATACCCTTATATTTCAATGCAGTCGCGGCTTGTTCACGGGAACTGCCCGTACCAAAATTGAACCCGCCAACAAGAATGTCCCCTGCCTGAGCGATGTTCCGGAATTCCGGGTCGTAGTTTTCCATAACCACCGAAGCCTGCTGTTCGGGGGTAAAATCATCCAGATATGTATATTTCCCGGGATAAATACCATCCGTATTCATATTATCCTGACGGCAAAAAAGCACCGGACCGGAAATTTCCGTGGGGAAATCATCCATGATTTCCACACTTTGCATACTAGTTTCGGATTTCGGGAATTCGATAATTCCCGCAAGTACATGTTTCTCATCAATCGGATGGCTATAAGCAATTTTACCCGCGATTGCCGAGGTTGCAACAACAACCGGTGATGCGAGAAAAGCCTTTGCTTTCGGTGATCCCATCCTGCCCTTAAAGTTTCTGTTTGTTGCCGAGATACCGACTTCTCCATCTTCAAGTAATCCCACGCCAAGGCCAATGCACGAGCCGCAGCCCGGAGAAAGTGCAATCGCACCGGCATCAATAAGGGTTTGCCATGAACCATTTTGCTCGCATTCCTCCTGCACTTGATTAGATGCAGCAGCAATATACATCTTTACAGAATCAGCAACTTTTTGCCCTTTCATCACTTCGGCTGCATTAACAAAGTCCTGTGTGCGCCCGTTAACACAAGAAAGCAAATAGGCCTTTTGAATGGGTGTTTCGTTTATATAATAATACGAAACCGGTTTCATCACTTTCACCGTATCAGGCCCGGAAACACAAGGTATCACGGTATCTAATGCGAGAGTAATTTCTTTTGCATATATTGCATCCTTATCAGCGCGGGGCGGGTTACTGATAATCGCGTCTATCCGTTCTTCGGTTAATCTTGGATTGCCAACTGCCTTTTCCAAACGTTTCTGCAGCCATGCCACGGTAATCATATCCACCGGGAAAACACCTGCCAATGCACCCCATTCAGTTGTCATGTTGGCAATGGTCAAACGGTCATCGATTGTAAGCGTTGAAACCGCTTCACCGGTAAACTCAAGCGCAGCATTCAGCACTTCATCCTTATTAAACAATCCGCAAAGTGCAACAATAACATCCTTGCCGGAAATCCCCGGGTGCAGTGTGCCTGTTAGAACAACTTTAATAACCGGGGGCACCTGCCACCATGTTCTGCCTGTTGCCCAAATTGATGCAGCATCCGTTCGCACGATTGGTGTGCCAAGACAGCCAAGGCCGCCATACATATTGGAGTGGCTGTCTGATGCAACTGCCATTGTTCCGGGAAATGCAAATCCTTCTTCGCACATAATCTGATGGCCGATTCCCCTGCCAGCCGGGAAAAAGTTTGCACCCATTTCCTTCGCGAAGGCTTCGATTTTTTTATACTTTGCCAGATTTGCTTCACTATTATCCTGCACGTTATGATCGAGTGTGACAACAACCTGTGAAGGATTAAATAACTTTGTTGCGCCGATGGATTTAAATTTTGGGATTACCGCACCCGTGTTATCATGTGTCATGATATATGCAGGTTGAATTGACAAGTATTCACCGCTGTGAACTTCTTTCGCGTTATCCCAACCGAACGCGTGTTTTTGCGCGATTTTTTCAATAAGGTTCTGTGCCATAATTACTCCGGTTTATGCTTTGAAGGGATCAAAGCTAACAAAATCTGCGTGATGGACAATGATTGATTCGACGGTACGGATCCCAAGATCGCCTTCTTTTGAATGAGTCGCGATAATATGCTGCACTTCTGCCGGTAAACCGAATCGGTCTGCAACTGCAAGCCCGCAAAACGGGTGGCGTACAAGCTTTCCGGCAAAACTTGTGGTTAGTTTACCGTCTTTAATTTCATATTCAAGTAGTTTACCTACATCAATAAGAATTGCACCTGCAATCAGAATATCCATGTTAATTTTTATTGCGTCACCAAAATTCTGCTTCATGGTTTTTGCTATGTCCACCGCTAACTGCACTGCAGTCCGTTTGTGGTTCATAAAGGAAATGGTACAATCCTTTAGCAGGAGTGAAAAAGGAATAACCTGCAAATCCTCAATTGAAAGTACACTATTCTCAATTGCATATATCCAGCAATTAAGTGTCTGTTCTCGTAATTTTTCATCAGAAATCCAGTTAATTTCGGGCCAGATCGCCAATACTTGCTCGCGCATTGTTTCCTCATTAATTTTTTTCAATTATTAAATTGAACTGACAATCATATTGATGCATTGCCAGTACATTCAGTTTTTTGTTTGTTTCTCACTCAATCACCATGGGTTTACGACATTTTTGACCTTGAATGCAAGTAGTAATCAATAGCATTGCCTTTTTTTACCCCGAAGGGGTTAAATCTCAATAACCGCGGGTTTATTACCCGTGGATAAAATATCACATGCATTCTTACGTCCCTGAAAGGGGCGAACCAAATGGTTTTTATGGGATAATTAACGTTTCATAATAAAAATCAGTTATATTTTTATGAAAATTATCCTGATAAATGGTTCACCCCCTTCGGGGATGTTATTATTGGTGGTCACTAACCTTGCGCTAATCGCACACGGTTATTCAGATTCAGCCCCGTTGGGGCAAAAAAGGATTAAGACCGTTGAAATTTTTTCTAACGGTTAAGACAAAATGTCGTACACCAATCACTATCTTAAGATAACATTATGCATTTTACATTCCTTAATGACCTATTTTTTTAATCCTCACATGGTTACTTTCATAAACTGAGAATAAGGTTTTACTAATCTCAATTTACTCAACAGAATTATATAACTGGATGCTGTTGATTTTTCTCCCCTGCATAATGAAAAGAAACCAATTGCTGTAGTTTACAATTTACTAATTATCGCATCGGTCATTTGCTGAGTTGTGCATGCACCTAGTGCAAATACATCCGGGCCGCCGCGTAATTTCATCATATCATACGTTGCTGTTTTACCTTCTTCTATTACATCGGCAATTGCTTTCCGTATTCTGTCTGCTTTTGGTTTTTCATCAAGATGGTCAAGCATCATGCACGCGCTTAATATCATTGCAATCGGGTTAACGATCGACGGGTTCAATTCCTGATACTTCGGCGCCGAACCGTGTGTCGGTTCAAATACTGCAACCTCTTCACCAAGGTTTGCACTGCATGCAAAACCAAGCCCGCCAACTAGGCCTGCAAATCCGTCGCTGATAATATCACCGAACATATTTTCGGCAACAATAACGCCGTAACTTTCAGGATTTTTCGTCAGCCACATCATCTGTGCATCTATGTTTGTATCCCACAGGGCAATACCCGGATATTCTTTTGCCATGGTTTTTGCCTCACGCCACATCATACCGGAGGTTTCGCGGAGAACATTTGGCTTCTCACAAACGGTTACATTTTTATAGCCATATTGTTTAGCATATTCAAATGCAGCACGGATAATTCTTCTGCATCCCTGCAATGATACAATGCGTGTTGAAATAGCCATTTCGGGGCTTGGAACATGTTTAAATGCTTTCATCTTGGGATGGGTTTCAAAAGCTGCACGCACATTTTCCGGTGGATTGGTCCACTCGACACCGGCATATAAACCCTCGGTGTTCTGCCTGAAAATAACGGTATCAACAAGAGGCTCTTCAAAGCCGCCACCAGCGGCACGGCGTATAAAATTAAGCGGATTCCCTTTGAAGGCCTGGCATGGGCGTATGCAAATATCAAGATTAAAATGCTGGCGAAGGCCAACGATAGGGCTGAAATAAACCAATCCCTTGCCCTGCAATTCAGGAGCAAGTTCCCTGTCAGCAGCTTCTTTGGGCTTGCTGGTAATTGCCCCGAACAATCCTATTTTATATTTTTCAAGAAGTTCGATAGTTCTTTGCGGCAGAGCATTTCCCTCTGAACACCAGAAATCCCAGCCGATATCACCGTGAACATATTCAGCTTCAAATCCAACTGCTTCTAACACCCTGATTGACTCAGGCAATACTGTCTTTCCAATACCATCTCCGGGCAAAGCCACGATAGTACGTTTCATCCTGTTTTCTCCTAAAAGTTTTACCGAATTATTGTGATGTAAGCAGGTAAATTAATGGTTTTTTTACATCATACAAAGCAGATTATCCATGCAGAATCACTTGCTTTTTTTAACTTTTAGATACATGAGGACTGAATTGGAGAAAATATTTAGGCAGGACCGCCATGGGGACTGTAAATAAAAGGAATTCCGGGCTGTAATGATTTTTTTTACAAAATTTCACAGCCCGGAAAAATAAAAAGTTTTACTTCAAGTAAATGAGTTTTTTAACCTGCACTGAACCACCCTGAGCCAATTTATAGAAATAGGCACCTGCAGAAAGGCCTGCTGCATCAAAAGACACCTGATAGCTGCCGGGAGATTTATATTCATTGACCAGAGTACGAACTTCATTTCCTAAAATATCATACACGGTAACAGTAACTTTACCCTCGTTTTTAACCGAGTAGGTTATAACTGTTGAAGGATTGAAAGGATTAGGATAATTTTGCTCCAATGCAAATCTGGCCGGTTTTCCCGCCATTGGATCAACACCCGTTAATTGAGATGAAATCGTGAATGTTGAAGTACCTTTTATATTCCCACTATATGCATAAGAGAAAACTTTTTCCATATCAAGATTTCCTGTAATTCCGGGACCGGATAGATAAAATCCATAGTTATCACGCACCGCTTGCGGAATTTGGGTTAATATATCTTTCCAACTTAATATAACAAGATTCGCGATTGGTGTTATTACCGAAAACTTCCACTCATTAACTTGCGAACCAGAAAGCGGAGCCTGTATATCTGCAGCATAAGCCTCGAAATACGGCGACCAGTCAAGACGATGAAAATACGTTCTAACACCCGGAATTTCAAGCCCTACAGGGGGTTTTGCTAAATCGTATGCGTTATCAAATCCCGATGTTGCATTTTGGGCAACACCAAAACTAAGCATATTATCTTTTGCAGTCCCCAACTGTGCATTGATGGAGACGAACCAGTTATTTTCATCAACCTTGGGAGAGGCTGGTGTGCTTCCTTCTGTTGGTGAACCTGCTGAAGAATACCGGTAAATTGCCGTTACACTATCCGATACTGCAGCTAATAAATAACCCGACCATGGATTCAGCACATTGGATTGATGATACAAACTATCAGAGCGGTCATAACCGTAATAGACGTTTTGAATCCATCCCAAGGTTACTGCGGAATCGGATGATGCATTGATATTACCTTTGCTGAAACGTATTGCTGACTTCGAAAAAGATTTTGAAAATGGTGAAGCGACAAAGCTCCATCCGCCGCGCAGTAAGCGGCTGTAATCTGTTGTCTAGCCAATATCCTCTGCCCGCGAGAACGGAATCTGAAGGCCGGTACATATTTTCAGAATAATCATACAACGCGAAAGTAGTAAAATCATCGCCGACTACGTTTGCTGTTGATGCATTATTTTGTGTTAAAGGAACAGAAATCAGGCTCCATCCTGCAGGATACGTATGGGTTAAGGTAACCTCTATACCGCTGCCGCGGAGGGTTATTTTTAATGTTGGCGAGTCTGGATCATTGCTGGTGAAGGACACCGAATCCGAATATGCTGTTATTGCAAGTGGCCGGAACCTCACCTGAATTGTAAGCGAGTCATTTTTATTTATCGAAGCCGGTGCACTGTTAAGAACGGTAAAGAAGCTGGTTGATGTTGACAGCAGCGAAATATTAAGAGTCGTGTCACCAGTATTATAAATCTTGAACGACATGGTGGAATCACTCTCAACTTTTACATTACCGTAGGCCAATACAGTCGTGTTAAAGGAGATGTTAGGGAACAACGACTGCCCCGAACCGGTTAAATTGACATCATAAACAGGTGTTTCAGGGTCATTGCTGCTGATGCGCAATACACCGTTGTACGTTTGAGCACTGGCCGGAGCAAAACGCACAGGGATGCTAACGGTTTGGTTCTTCCGTATGCTATATGTTGTTCCGCCGGTAAAAGTGAAAACGGATAGAGTCGATGAGATATTGGTAATAGATAATGTTGAATCACCGGTGTTGGTTATGGTGATGCTTTTTGTTGAATCCCTGCCGATTTTTATTGTACCATAGTTTATCGAAGTTGGGTCAACACTGATATTTGCAGCAGCAAGTGTAACACCAACTATAAGCCGGAAATATTTGTCGCCGCCTGTACCGCTATTATAAGTATATGTACCGGATGCGCGCATATCATGCAGTGAGTCACTTGTCACATCCTGAATGAGGATGCGGTAATTCGATGGGACATAATTAAAGTTGTCAGCAGAGAGAGCTACGGAAGCATTTAATTTATCTGTCCGTACCGTAAAATCCCATGTTTTTGTCGTACTATCCAATGATGACAATACTCTGAAATCACGCATAAAATTCGGGCCTAGTGCTGTTGCCCAGTTTGAATGCGGGAAGAAAATTTCAAGATAATTTGAAGGTGGTGTCGGGGTTTTTGGCAAATCAACACCTGCATCGTATTCATTAGTCGCGTTAAATGACATTCCTGCATAAGCTGTTGAATCAGATAAAGAACCGCTCTGTACTTTTAACCTGATTGCCCACTGATAATTTGTTGAGTGGTAAGCGAGGTTTGGTGTTACCTGATCGAGCAGGTACAGGTTTAACCAATGGCTATTAAAAGTGATATTGCCACCGCCTTCAACTTCGGTGAAAAGATTACCGGGGATACCACCGCTGATTCTTCCTGATGTTGCCCAATCCTCTTCAATATAAGCCACAACATTTAACTGAACCGGTGAACCAATATCACTTAATTTAATGCGGACTTCCCAGCAACTGTCAGCTTTTGCCACTGAAGTTCCAAAACTGGTGCCCTGCCATCCGCCATTGTATATACTGCGGAACTCTTCTAAGCTAGTACTTTTACAAGTATAGTGATAGTGTGCAGAAAAAGGCAGCGTTGGATTGTAGCGCCAGAATTCACCTGAAGTGCTTCCGGTTCCATTAACCGCATTAGGTTCAGGATCCGTATCTAAGTAAATATGGAGGTTTCTGTCCGGGTCGGTAACCCGGCCATGTCCTGAGTTGCCCATGAAACCGATATACAGATAATTCCTGTCGAAGGTAACATAACCATATAGATTACTCCCGCTGGTGGTAGTAAACCGCTCGGCTGAGGTGTTGAAATCATTTATTCCATCAACAGTAATTGTGTGGAATGATTGTGAAAAAGCAATCCCCGTTAGAAGGAAAATAGAAAGAACAGTAAACAATTTACGCATATATTGTGCCTCCGGTAAATCAGTTAAATATAAAAATTATCAGAACTTTATTGCTGAATGAACACGGTAATTTACTAATAATTATTGAAATGAAAGGCGGTAAATTTGAGTGATGTGATTTGAGGGATGAGAGATGAGTGCAGAGTGCGGAATGATCAGTGTTGAGTGATTTGAGATGAGATGGTACATAGGAAAGGTTTTTATAATTTACTGGTGGCGAAGTTCAATCTTAGTCACTATAAAAATCCCTTTGAGATTTCATTAATCCAAGTATTATTATCCAGCAATCAAATACCCATCCTTTCAATCCGATAGTTTTTTTATAATGTTTCCATTCAAATCTATGATAATCAAATGCCCGTTGCCTCTTCTCGCGTCGGTGCATACAACAAGTTTTCCATCAGGAGACCAGTCCCCGATTTGTGTCTGAAAATCTACCAATTCCTGAAAGTTTCTTCCATCCGTGTCAATTGTTGCTATACGTGTTTGAAGTGTATTATTCCTGAAATATGAAAAAAGTATTTTATCAAGGTTTGGTGAAAGTTTAGGTTGATCTTCTATAACATTATTATTGGTTATTCTCCTCGCGTTTTTCCCGCTGCTATCCATAACAAATACTTCCGGTGACCCTATTCCAATATATCGTATATGCGCAATAGTATTATTATCAGCGGTCCAATCAGGAAATCTTATTTCACCTTTTTTATAGTCGCTGACAAGACTGTCCCTATTCGTCCCATCGGGTTTCATTTTCCAGATTGCATGTAAACCCTTAGGGCTTCCTTCATCGGTATCAAATACTATCCAATTCCCATCAGGACTCCACGATGGGCAGAAATAGCTATAGTATGCAGAATTGGTAAGTTGAGTTAATCCCTTACCGTCCGGTTTAATCTTGTATATCTGCCTGTTACATCCGAATACCAACCACTTACCATCCGGAGACCAGCATACAGAGGTAACCTCGCCTTTTACCAATAACCTGTTATTAGCGCCGCTGGTATCTATTATGGATAATCCCCGGTTAATCCCGCCCGAATCGCCATGAAAAAAGGCTATTCTCTGTCCATCCGGGGACCATGCCGGCTCTGAATCGATTATCGTATATGGCGGATCGAAACCAATAGTTGGCGGGTCAGAACCCGGATCAGTTCCGACATTTTGTTTTTTACATGAATAGGAAATCAATATCAGCAGTAATAGTGGTAAATATCTGATAATCTTTGTAACTTCCATTTGTTTTAATATTTTGTGATTCAATATAATACTCTCTCCGGATGTCTTCAATTAAGCAAATTTGGATTGCTCAATAATTCAACTTTACTTTAACCCGTATTTTATAAAACGAACAAATTGTTTTCCATGTGCCGATTAAAGTAAAACAAATCAGAAATTTGAATTTAACTCAAGTGAAATTGATTTTTTAAAAAAAGTACGAATATATGTTGTTCTATATACATTCGAATAGAGAATGCCATGTTGAAATCAAAAAAAACATTCTCATTTTACCCGCTTTATTACTGTTTTTACTCACAGTGGTCAACTTGAATAAATAACGAATCAATCTCAGACGAAATTCGCAAGATAATCAACATGGGATTAACTCTTTTTGTTTATTTTCGTTCTAATATAAACATTTTATTTTAAGTAGTAAACTTCAGAAATTAAAAAACTTCTCTTAACTAAAAAAACATCAGAATCGCAGCAGGAATAGCGTGGAGTAATAAAAAAACAATAGTACCGATGATAAAACGGATTTTCGTTTTGCCAAGCAATAAACCCAGGCCGTTGCATAACAAACTGAGTGACCAGATGAGTGATACTGCTTCTAAGCCGGTAAAAAAGAATGCCAGATTTTTGTATATCAGAAAAGGCGAGGGTGAATTGGTAAAAAGAAACGGACCCCACAAAATAAACTGCGGAACGAATAATAAAAAGAAAGTTACTACAACCGGAAGATGGCTGTAATACACAACCGCAATAAAATCCCTTAAGCGCGTTGATACTGACCTTCATCGCAATGAAAATTAGTATAAAAAGAATGAAATTCTTTTTTTCTGACTGGACAATTATCGTGAGCGCTTCCTTCGGGCTTTCAATCAGCTTCCAGAACACCTGCCAAAAATCAATATTCGGAACCCTGTTGCGTAAAACATTAGCACAATGCAGGCAATGTGAAGTATAAAGAGGGTTTTCTGTTCCGCAGGCTTGGCAAATTTGCATTTTAAAAACTATACGTAAATTTTACAGTTGGTGTACGGCCAAGCGGAGTTTCCTCAACCGTGAAATCGAATAAATGAGCATCTACGTATGCATCCACCAGTGTTAGGAAATAGGTCAGAACAATATACGTCCCGAACTGATCCCGCTGATCGTGATAAAATTCACGCAATTTTTTATACTTATTTTCACAGGTTTCTATATACTGATCAGCATAGTTACGGTAATCTTTATGATTAAGGATATAATTATACACAAGCCAGCCCTGCAAACCCCATACAACAGGAGCCTTCCAGTATGATTCATTGTAAATTTGCCCGGCACCGGGAGCAATTGCACTTAACCCGATTGCAGTCCAAGGCGATTTTGTCATAACGAATACACTATCATTCACATTCGCTTCTGCAAGAGAATCCGTACCGGTACCTGCAAACAGTCCCGAACACAAAAGAAGCATGAGTAAAGCGATTCTAACCATTCTGGTTAATAGCATATAATAATTCAAAAACACGTTCAAATTCATCAGATGAATAATACTCGATAACAATTTCGCCTTTGCCGTCTTTTTTCTGGTTACAAATTACTTTTGTGCCGAGGATGCGGCGGAGTGAATCTTCAAAAGACTGCATATTAGCGTTTTGCAAGGAAACAGCCGATGAGACCCTGACAGGTTTATGAGTTTTCTGTTTGGCATCAAGCATGGCATCTTTTACCATTTGCTCAACTTTACGAACCGAGAGGTTTTCACTAAGAATCTTACGGAGTATTTCTAACTGCAAAGACACATTAGAAATATTAATTAAAGGACGCGCGTGACCCATGCTTATGTCACCTTTGGATAAACATTCCTGTATTTCCACGGGCAATTTTAGAAGTCTGATCGAATTGGCAACGGTTGTTCTGTCCTTACCGACGCGCTCAGCTATCTGATCTTGTGTCAGGTTACATTCATCCATCAGCCTTTTATAAGCATATCCGATTTCTATCGGGTTTAACTGCTCACGCTGAATATTCTCGATGAGTGCCATAGCAAGCATCGCTTCATCATCCACATGCTCAAGTATGTACGCGGTTATTTCCGTTATCCCGATTTCAATAATAGCTCGGAGACGTCTTTCACCGGAAATTAACTGATATTTTTTATCAGATAATGCCATTTGATGGAACAGCACCTGCTACCGCTTTGTCCATGCTTGCTTCTTCCAACGGTGGATGAGTTGGAGTTTGGTTATATTGCTGCGGGGGTCTGATCAGGGCATCTAATCCCCTTCCTAAAACAGGTCTGCTCTTCATAATCACTTACCTGTTCTTTCAATTAATTCAGACGCTAAAGCGATATAATTTTTTGCACCGCTCGAAAGCACATCGTACAGAATAATTGGCTTACCATAGCTTGGTGCCTCGGATATACGGACGTTACGGTTAATCATGGTCTTAAATACTTTTTCACCAAAATACCTTTGTACTTCTTCGGCAACCTGCATAGAAAGACGCAGGCGCGAATCGAACATCGTCAATAGAACACCTTCAATAGTAAGTGCGGGATTATAGTGCTGTTTAATCAGGTTAATACTGTTTAATAACTGTCCCAAGCCTTCAAGAGCAAAGTACTCGCATTGTACCGGGATTAGTACAGAATTTGCCGCAGTCAGCGCGTTAATCGTTAAAAACCCGAGTGATGGCGGGCAATCGATAATGACATAATCGTACCGGTCTTTAATAAGGTTTAGTGCATTTTTAAGGATTTTTTCCCTGTTTTGCATATTAATCAGCTCAACCTCTGCGCCGACTAAATTAACATTTGCAGTTATTATCTCCAAAAACGGCATCTGCGTAGCGGTAATTGCTGCGTTTATTTCCACGTCCTGCAGAAGAACTTCGTAAATTGAGGCATTCGATTCACTTACACCAATACCCGAAGTTGAATTGCCCTGCGGGTCAATGTCAATCAGGAGTGTTTTCTTCTCGGCAGCAGCCAATGATGCCGAAAGATTAATTGATGTAGTGGTTTTTCCAACCCCGCCTTTTTGATTTGCTATTGCTATTATTCTGGACATGTACTCTATATATTTTTCAATTATTAAGTCTATAGTTCAATTGTTTCGCCGAAACCGAGTATCCGGCAGCTTTTACCTGTGTTTTCAACTTTTAGTTTGAATGTTTCAGGGTCTGATTGAATCACCTGAAACGTGTTATAATGCATCGGGATTGTTAAACCGGGATTGAGAAACTCAACCGCTTTAACCGCATCATCAATTCCCATCGTAAAGTTATCTCCAATCGGTAATAATGCAACATCAATGGCATTCATTTCTCCGATTAGTTTCATATCATAAAACAAACCCGTATCTCCGGCATGGTACACGGTCACATCATCCGCGGTTATTAGCACGCCTGCAGGTGAACCAGCATATACACCATCGGGTGTAAATGAACCATGATGAGCAATGGTAAACTTTACCCTTCCAAAAGGGAACTTATGCGAGCCGCCAACATGCATGTGATGTGTCTTGCAGCCGTTCGAATCACAATAATCAGCAAGTTCATCCACGCATATACATATTGCACCACACCTGTGAGCTATTTTGAAAGTATCTCCCAGATGATCACCGTGGGCATGAGTAATTATTATATACTCTGCATCCACACTTGATGATTTAACCGGGGATTTTGGATTATGATCCAGAAACGGGTCAATTAATATCCGGGTACCGCTGCTTGTGGTAATATGGAACGCCGAATGTGAAAGATAGCGTATTTTCATATTCCTATTGT
>JACPGF010000385.1 GCA_016182615.1 Ignavibacteriales bacterium | reverse complement strand
CCATCAATACATCGTAGTAATGCCGATACACTGATGAATCAAATAAAATTGTATCATTGCAATTAAATGTAGTATCCATGGTATAATTCTCTAATTCATAACCATTTCCGCAACAAATAAATACAGGGTGATGAGTGTCCTTTCCCTTTATCCATGTATATCGATTGTGGAGTGTATCTAAGGTTTCAAAAAATCTCCAACAGATAGTATCAATACCAACTACCACCGGAGCTTGATTCCACTCAGGTTAATCAGCAGTGTACCAACCGAGCAAGGCAGGCTGTTTTATTATTGAATCAACTACTACATTTGCCATATAATCACGAATGTTATAATATCTGCCCTGTGATGAATCAGCATAAGTATTATTGGGAATTTGAACCACGACTTTTATTTTTAACCGCTGATCTGATATAGAGCTATTAATTGCATCAACTGTGTCAAAGTATGCCATTAAATTGTTATAGTATTTGGAAGGTGAAATATTTGTCGAATCGCCATCTTCCCTAACAAGAAAATAGAAATTAGGTAAAACCACATTAACACTGTCTGCTTTCATCTGACGTAGTTCATTTGTTGCAACATTGTACCAACCAATCGGAAAAAATTTTTGCCCGTTAATGTAGAAAATGTTTTTATCAAACGTAACATTGGTAGGGGTCTGAGAAAATACCGAAAGGCTAAAAAAAACGACTAAAAATAGAGTGAAAACTTTTGACATAAATATCCCTGAAATTGTTAAAAATACCTAAGAAAACTACAAATAATCTTACATTTATTAAAATCATTTCTTGAATATCTCGAAATTGCTCAGGTAACAATTGCCGAATTTAACAAAATTTAAGGCTAAATGGAGACATGCAGTATTCCCCTGAACATGTTTATTGGAACTCAAGCTAAATCATATTTCCCTTAAAAATTACTGTTGAAAGTGTTTTATATCTAATGATTTTTAGAGTATCAGGTTGTACAAAGGTTAAATAAGAACTAAAATAGTCAATGTCATTTGCTGCTTAAACCATGAATACTGAATTGTATCGCAAATTTTGTGATTCAAAACTAGAAAATGTATTTTTATCTTCAAAAAAAAGGCGTCCAATGCAAAAAAAGTTTTTCCTTTTCTTTGTTCTATTTCTCTCAGAAGCATTTTGCCAATCCATCAGTTTTCCTGAAGCACCGCAGCTATTCATGCCGGATATGGTTTGTACGGCAAACAGCGAAATTAAAATAACTTTTTCTAAAGATGGCAACACTATGTTGTGGGGCACTATCGGATGGGAGAACGGTAAAGGAGGATGGGACATATGGCAATCAACCAAAACTAAAGACGGATGGAGTAAACCCTCACCGGTATCATTTAACTCAGATAGCAACGATTTCGACCCCTGTTTTTCAGCGGACGGAAGGATCGTCTATTTTTTTTCAAACCGTGTTGGCGGCTTCGGCGGCGATGATTTGTACCAAGCAGCTTATGACAACAGCACCGGAACTTTCAGTCAGCCAACTAATTTGGGAAATCAGTTTAATACAAAAGGTGATGAATGGGGACCGACTGAATCGCCGGATGGTAAAAAATTTATGTATTGCACTGACGGTTTTAACAGAATTGGAAAACATGATGTTTTTATTTGCCTGAAAAATGCAGAAGATTGGGGAGCTCCCGAGAATCTCAAACCGTTAAATTCTTTAGAAGATGATTTTGACCCCGTATTTTTACATGATGGTAAAACAATAATTTTTACACGGAAAATAAACGGGGAAGAGGCGTTTTTATTTATCAGCTATTTAGGCAAAGAAGGTTACACGGAACCGGTTCAGCTCAGCAGCCAAGTCAATGTTCCGCTATGCTGGACTCTGGGTGCTTCTCTCAATCCATCAGAAAAATCATATATCTATTATGCAACGCGCATCCCAGGCAATACAAAGGGCAGGCTTGATATTTATAGAATATATTACTCACTATCTGAAAAATGAACTAAACGGTTCCGGTTTACTAAAGATCATAGTTTTTGTTGCTGTTTTCAATTTCATCCTTTGCGCAGAAGAAATGTAATTTGCTTAAATAATAAAAAGGGTCCTTTGAGGGTTAAGGCTCATAAGGACCCTTGCTGAAGAGCTTAATTGTCGTGTATGTGTAGGGTGTTCTAATAACTTTCAATAACTTCCCTTTTAGGAGATTTGCTTATTTTAATTAAAACAGTATCCTTCTATTTATGAGTGAAATAATTACAGGCTAAAGAGTAATCCTACAGTAAAGACCACGAAATCACTGTTCCTTTCGCCACTGCCGGGAATACTATTAAAATCATAGTTTATAAAAACATAACGGAGATCGGCAGTGAGTAATGAGCTGGATCCGACAGGAAGTTCTGCCCCGCCGCCAAAATGCCACCCGACTTTCTGTTGTGTTTCATCTTCGATAAAGTTGTATGGGAAACGGCTCTGATCATAGTCGAATGTTGTGTTATACCAGCCTGTGCCGATTGCCCCATAAACAATTGGCAGCGGGTAAAATAACGCGGTAACCATAACCGGCCAGCTTTTTACATTCAGTGCGCCATTTAAATATTTTTCAGAACGGTAGTTTATAGAGCCTTCAATACCAAATGCATCGGTGATATGAACCCGCATCGCGAGCCCGCCCATAAAATTACCTTCATCCGCATCTGAGGCTTTTTGAAATCCAATTTGTGGACCAAGATGCAGGCTTTGCGCTTGCATTTGGGGTTGCAATAATGCAAGTAATCCGGCAATGAGTAATACTTTATATTTCATAGAAGCGCTTTCTTAGTTTTTTAATTTGACTTTCGGCTTTATTTATCAGTGTACCCGGGCTTTTATAACTTTGTACACACGATTTGTACCCCAATCTGAGTTTTTCTAATAATTTTTCACCTTTAAGAAAAAGCGAATCATCCTGTTTGACATCCGCGAGTTTCTTTTTAAAAGCTCTCCCCTCATTATGCCTCTCACCTTTAAGCCGCAGTAGATAAGCCGGATTATTCATTTGATTACTCGGGGATTCCATCTTTATTATTATCTCTGAAAGCCTTAAAGTTTGCTTTGATATTGTCCTTGATATTGTTGTCGATAAGGTTTCTATTGCTTTCCAAATTCGGGTCGAGATAATTATTATTGGTATCTGCAAACCATTGATTCGGATTGATTTGCAGCGTTACATTAGACATGGTTTCTGTAACAACAAGCGAGTTCGGGAAACTAAGTTTTTGTTTGGCGCTTTTATCGGATTTGTACACGAAACGTACACCATTGTAAGTTCCTTTAGCAACAATGGAGAACCGGAGCGATCCCTGCGCGAATTCGGGATCAGGGATTAATTCTGTAGAAGAAAGCTTGTGTATCTCGAACATTATCTTGTCATAGCTTCCGATGGGAATATAGCCGCGCCCGATACTATTGACGCTGGAGTTCATATTAAGGAAAAGAACATACGGTCCGGTTTTGAAATTTGTTGAGTCACTGGTGCTGATGACATTCAGTTTAATGTCTTTGAGCAGAATTTTAACCGTGTCCAATACAAGGTTTCCTACAAATTCTGTAAATGAGGCTGCTTTCATCTGGCTTACCTGAAAATTGTCTTCCTTGGCAGCAGTGGCCGTATCATCTTTGCAGCCGTTTGTTGTTACTACAACTCCTAATAATAGAATCAGCGCCAGAGAAGCTGATTTTAATGAGCTGTACCATTTTTTATTATTTGTGTTCAATTGATATTATCCTTTAGGTTTACTATTTGGATGGGAACTTTTAACAAACCGTAGTCTTAGTTAAAGACACTCAACCGTTTGTTTCCCTCTGCATTTTCATGCTGCAAGGGCTAATCAGTTCCAACCATATTACAGACAGAACATGCGGCAAACAGGTATCATTATCAATAGTGCAAAGGGATGAAAAGAGGACTACACCGTTTATTCCGGTGATGTGGTGACCCTCTGCGAGTGGGGATCTTGGCGTGATGTAAGAGCAATTCGACCCGTTCGGGGACGGTTTCGCTTGGGGTTGCGCTTACCACGGGTTTCACCCGCGGTTACTCAAATTTAGTCCCATTAGGATATTGGGCATTTAGGTGCCTTTAATAAATTTCAATCGGTATTCTTCCACTTTAACTGCCCTGAATGAGCTGAATATCAATAACGGCAGGTAAAAAGCCGTACATGATAATCGTAAAAACAATCTTTGCCCTGGAAATGTTTTTTAGTAATTTGCATAAATTATTAAATCAAAAAATTCAATAGATTTGCGGGGCAGCCCTGAAAGGGCTGAATCTGATTAACCGCGGGTGAAACCCACGGGAAAGGAAACACAAACATCAACGTCCCCGAAGGGGGCGAACTGAGGAGGTCAATTGGGTCAAGTTACAGGCAGATATTTTATCACATCATCTTCCGGACTAAGGACAGCCAGAAAACCTTAAACCCGCAACATATTAAAGAATTTTTCGCTTACACTCTTGGTATTATCCAAACACAAAAATGTTTCCTCTACCGCATCAATGCAATGGAAGAACACGTCCATATACTTTCGGATTTGCATCCCGATATAGCCCTTTCAAGTTTTATACGCGACATAAAAGTTGCGAATTCACTTTGGCTGAAATAAAATAAAAACTTTCCTCACTTTGCCCGGCTGGGCTGAGGGCTATGCAGCGTTAACATATTCTTACGCGGAGAAAGGTACAATAATTAACTACATAAAAACCAACAGGAGCACCACTGCAAAGTTTCGTTCCATGAGGAATTGGAGAGACTTTTAACTGAACAAGGGATAAACCCGGATAAACGGTATTTTCCCTGAGGACAGTTCGCCCCTTTCAGGGGCGGTTACGTTTGAGGTTGCGCTTACCACGGGTTTCACCCGCGGTTACTCAAATTTAACTCCTTCGGAGTATTGGGCATTTGGAGCTTACAATATAGCGCTATTGTAAAAGTTCTGATCGTCAAAGATTGTCTTTTATTGTTTTGCAAAAATTACTGAATTTCAGTGGCAACTACAATTGACTTGAATTCCGGATACAATTCCGTTCATACTTATACATACGTAGTTAATGCGGCATTGCAGTTATTGTTCCGTCTATACAGAAAAGGCTGCCCGTTTTAAGGCAGCCTTTTCTGCGAACAAAATAGTAGTACTCTAAAAATCCATTTCATCGCCACCGGGCTTGCGGTCTTTTACTTTCGAGCGGTCGAAATTAAATATGCGGTACGTAACACCGAGAAACGCGACACGGCTGTTCCTGATATTTTCGGAATTTAAAATAAATCCCGTCCCTCTGGTTTCTGATATAAACTTTTGGGTTTTAAATATATCGGTCACACGAAGATTTACAGAAAGGTCACCATCCATAAAATCTTTCTTCAAGCCGCCATCGGTTGAAAACACCCGCTCTACCCTGCCCTGTGGTTGTATAATCGGGCTGTTATAATTAAACATCAACTGAAATTGAATACCCAAAGGGAGCATCATCATCGAGTTTGCTTTTACCATCCAGCTATAATTACTCTTATTTATATTGTCGGTTCCGATAGTAGATATATACTCCGTATTAAAATAAGATGCATTAGCATTAAACCGCCACCATTGTGCAAGTGGCTGTACCAGAGTTACTTCGACACCATACGAATTGGACTTGTCAATATTTTCAAACGTCGAAATGGTAATATCCGGGCGAGCAGGGTCAGCCATGCTTACATTAGAAATTACATCTTTGGTAGAACGGTAGAAAACTGTTGATGTTGCCGAGGTGGGGCCCGCGCTAATTGAATACCCCAACTCGTATGAGTTAGTGTATTGAGGTTTTAATTTTGGATTACCGTAAGAAACATTTTGCGAATCAGCCAGCATCCTGAACGGATTGAGCTGACGGTTATTTGGCCTGTCAACCCGGCGGCTGACACTTACTAAAATCTCCTGCCCGTCAAAGATTTCCCGTGAAATATGCAATGATGGGTAAAGGCTGTTATAATCATTATGAAAGTCATTGGAAATAAATGACTGCCCTATGGTTGTGAGGACAAGCTCATAACGCAATCCGGTTTGATACCCGAAACCCCAAAGCCTGCCGGTAGCCATCCCGTACCCTGCAAAAATCTTTTCATTAAAATCCATGTAGTTTTGCTGTGTCGGGTCAGTTATCCATTGCCCCGAAATCCCATCAAAGTTTTTGTAATCGTTCTTTGAATCTATTTCCTTTATGGTCACTTTGGCTCCGGTTTCAAGTTTAAATAACTCATTAACCGGAAGTACATACGCTGATTGAAACATGAACTGCTGATGCGTATTTCTCGAAACGCTAATTTGCGGATTGGAAACATAAAACACCGGTAACGTTGTAACCTGTTTGATATGCTGGTCACCGTCCATTGCATTATCTGCAAAAGTAATGTCCGCTGTAAACGACCTTCCTTTTTCGGTAAAGTTCTGTTTATAACCCAATGTGTATTCGTTAGAGCGCATATTTCTGCTCATATCACTATTGCGTGAATATATTCGCGTGCCCATCGAGGAAGAACTCCCTGTATTCAGAAGACCTGTGTTAATATTCATAGAAAACCGCCTTACCTGAGCAGATGCTGAAAGTGAGGTAAGCGGGCTAATCGCATAGTCAAAACCAAGATTGAAATTATTGCTGTTAAACTTGAATACTGAGCTCCCATTTTGGTTCAGAAAGGATTCACCCGTACCGGCAGTCATGATTCTGTCTGAGGTACTCTCGTTTTCCATTCTGTTGATCCGGTTGTCGTAGGTCGTAAAAAAGTTGGTTGCCCCCATTTTATAATTGAGGTTAACCGAACTGTTATATTTATCCTCGGTGCCAGCATTTACCGAAAGCATTCCATTGAATCCGATATCTTCTTTCTTTTTCAGCACGATATTGAGAATTCCAGAAGTACCTTCAGGGTCATATTTCACCGATGGATTGGTGATTACTTCAACCGATTCAATACTGCTGGCCGGTATCTGATTCAGAATATCCGTGCCACTAAGACCTACAAGTCCCGAGGGTTTACCATTAATGAGTATTGTTACATTGGCACTGCCGCGCATACTGACGTTGCCATTTAAATCCACGGAAACAGATGGTACATTTTGGATAACATCCATCGCAGAGCCGTTCGAGGCTGCAAGGCTTTTATCAACGTTTATAACCTTCTTATCCAGATTATTAATCACTTCCTGTTTTTCGCCGGTTACAACTACCTCTTTTAATCGTTGGTAATGGTCTGCGAGGAGAACTTCTCCAAGTTGCGCGTGTAAATTTTTGGGTGTTATCAAAATTGAATCAATTTTCTTTGTATCATAACCAATAAAAGAAAGCAAAGCATAATATCTGCCCGGAGTAGTTATGTCAATAGAAAAATCACCCGAAACGTCGGTGACCGTACCTGTTACAAGGGATGAATCTTTTGATTTATGGATAACAATGTTACAGTATTCAAGCGGTTTGTGAGTTTTCGCATCGAATACTTTTCCACTT
>JACPGF010000382.1 GCA_016182615.1 Ignavibacteriales bacterium | reverse complement strand
TGGCCTTGCCAAATGAGCTGAAAAACTCCTTGTCATAAGGGGTTGTAATAACCATCGTGGGCCCGGCAGCACAATTGATATAAGGTCTTAGATTATCTGTCAGGTCATCAGAAAAAAGGCGGTATTGCACACCTGCGTAAAGGGGGAGTATAAATATCCGGTTTTTTTTTCCGTAAACGATGGACTGCCCGGTATAATAATCATAATACTCGACTTCTTTTTCGTCTTTAGTTTCAGAAAAAGAGATGTCACTGAACACGGTAATCTCTTTATTAAGTGTTCGGCGGTAAAAGCCTCCAAGGCCAAAACCGCCTTCACTAAATATTAAATCAGCTCCGGCCGCGTTTGGAGGAAACTGTACTGGTTCTTTTTCAGGGGCAAATTCACCAATTTGTTGGGAATAGACCAAACCTGCTGCAAGGAATATTATCAGTAAAATCTGTTTCATTTTCAGGAAATTCAATATTTTAATACATGTAAAAAATGCTTTACAAAAATATACAATTTGTTGCACGCTGTTTGCAAAAATTTTACATCAGCAAACTCAACTTATTATAAAGTATATTGAAAAAATAATTTAAATACAATTGAGAATGAAATGCCTGCAAATCTGGAAATAAAAGTTGCGTATCCTGACCTGAAGAGAATTTTTCCGAGGTTAAAGAAACTTGGTGCTGTTAAAACCGTGGTATTAATGCAAAAAGACACTTATTTCAAGAGCAAAAACGGACTTCTTAAACTGCGTAAAGATAGTACAAAGCAGGAATTTATTTTTTACAACCGGCAGGAAAAAGCAGCAGCGCGGTGGTCAGAGTACCACTTACTACCTATGCCGGATAAGGAAAGTGAAAGTTTTTTTATGAAAGCTTTGGAAACTGAGGCAGTCGTCGAAAAAAAACGTATCCTTTTTATGTTTGGCAATACCCGCATTCATCTGGATACCGTTAAAAACCTTGGTACATTTATCGAGTTAGAAAGTGTTGTTGTAAAGAGCCGTGCTGCGGCTGAAAAAGAGTTCACGTTTGTTAAAAATGCTTTATTATTGTCAGAGGAAAAAGAGCTGCGTACTTCGTACAGGAATCTGATTATCTCTGCAAATAAGAAAAATAAAACATGATACTTTCGAAAAACCCCATTGCGCAGATTGACACTGACAGAATAATACAAACAGCAATTGAAGAAGGCAAACTTGCTGAAATACTTTGTATTGTTCCCACCAACAGAAGAGCCTTGCAGCTTGAGATGTCGATTCTTCAGGCTTCGCCTTCGGGCGCGATTAATCCGCCGTTTATAGATACTTTGCGTACCATTTCTTTTGCAATGCTTCAGGAGTCCGGTGATACTTCCGAGCAAATAACCGAAACAGCAGCGAATTTGTTCCTGAAACAGTGCATGGAAGAAAATCCTGACTGGAGATACTTCCGGCATTATAAAGACATTTTTCCGGTTGGTTTGGTGCGTATTTTACGGCAGTTATATGCTGAATGGAAAAGGCATGGTATAACTCCCGAATCCGTACTTGAGCAAATAACGGCTGATGCACCCGAGTATGAGCAAATGAAAGTTTCGGAAATAGCTGCATTGTACAAGGCATTTACAGAAAAGATAGAAGCAACCGGCAGAATTGAGACCGGGGATGCATACCTTAAACTACTTGCTGCCGGGAAAAATTTCAGTCAACTCTTTCACACGATGTATCCATCGGTTAAATGCATTATTGTTACGGGGTATTCCAGTTTTAGTGATAGTGAAGCAAGGCTGCTATCACTGTTTGCCGGTATAGATGGTATTCAATTTTTTATTGATATTGATTATCAGGCCAATAATACCGCCTTGTTTAGCCACATACTTGGTGGTATCACTCTCCTGAAAAATAACGGGTTAAGTGAGGTGCTATCGGTCAAACCGGAGCATCCGACATTATTGAAGCAAGTGATAAGGGAAAACCTGTTTACTTATAAGAGAAATTCATACAAGGCTAAATTTTCCGATGTACTTTTTTTGCACAAGGCTTTGTCACGGGAAGATGAGGTAAAGCAAATAAGTTCTGCCATCAGGCAGCTTGTTATAAAAGAGGGTGTGAATGCGGGCGAAATTGCAGTGGTGTTTCAACTGATACAGGAGTATTCCCCGTTAATCCGCTCCGTTTTTCCCTCGAGTGGATTGCGGTATAATTTAACTGACCGTCCGGTTTTAAGTTCATCATCAGCCGTTAATGCCGTTTTGCACTTCTTGAAATTACCGGAATCCGATTTTTATTACAAGGATGTCTTCAGAGCCTTTTCAAATTCGTTTGTCCCGAAAGGTAAAAGCAGCCTGGCAGATATAACCCGGATTGCTGTAAAATACCGGGTTATCGGAGGCATAAAGGAGTGGCTTACTTTGGATAAACGCATACAGGCGGAGCATGACGGTAATCAGGTTGAGTTAGAAAAAATTAGAGCCTGCATGGCAACTATGCGTAAAGCACGTGAGCTATTGAAACCATTTACTGAAAAACAGGCACCCGATGTTTTTTTTAGAAATTTTTCGAATCTTATACGAAACACTTTTTTCCCGCAGCAGCTTACGGTAGAAAATTTACCCGCGCAGACAGAGTCGGCAACTGCTCTTAACGCGCTGATTCAATCAGTTGATGAATTATGCGAACTGATTAAAACAGAACAGGGCAATGCAGAGCCGCATTCGCTGGCATTTTATCTCGATGCTGTCCGGGCCTCGATTGGAAATACACGGTTTACATTACCCCCCGATATTGCCGATTCGGTTCTTGTTACTACTCCAGAGGAAATTCGCGGCATGCAGTTCAAACATGTTTTTATCGGCGGTCTGTATGATGGGAATTTTCCATCGCGGTATGTACCTGATGTTTTTTCACCAAAAACCATTGCCCGTGATGAAAAACAATATCTCGCGGATCAGCAGTATGTTTTTTATGAAGCCCTGCTTACCGGCCAGGTGATTCATTTTTCTTACCCGGGCACCGATGATGATAAAGTATTGTATATGTCGCATTTCCTGAGTGCTTTCATGAAACAGTTTGATGTTACGGAGATTGCACCTGAAAAAGGCATAACGCGGATAACAACCAAGGAAGAACTATTATTAGCCCTTGGCACAAAAGAGGGGAGGGATATACTCGGCTCAGCTGAACTGGCGCCTGAAGCCCGTTTAAGCAAAGAAGAAATTGAGCAGGAGATACTGATGGACGCGGGAAGGGTACACTTGGACGAAGTTGCAGCCATGTATTCCGGGCGCCGCCTTATGTCTGCACTTGATGATGAATCGAAAAAACGGCTTGCCGGGTTTGCTGAAAGAGAGTATTCAATTACTCAGTTGGAAACCTATGCTGCCTGCCCGTTCCGGTTTTTTCTCGAGAGGGTAATGGGTGTGGAAGAAATTCGGGAACCGGAAGAAGAAGCAGGCCGAATGGAATTCGGCACACTGTTGCATGATATTCTTTTCACTTTTGTTTCAGAACTACTTGCAATGGAGATTGTACTCGCAAAAGCTGCACCACAGGTGGTTGCAAAGGCAACCGAACGGTTATTTGCCATCGCGTTGCATGCTATCGAGGAAACGGATACCGGCAAAGCACTTTCTGCTTGGGACAAAGAATTAATATTGGGAATTAACGGCAACAGGCAGGCATCCGTCCTTCAGAAATTTGTAGAATATGAATGTTCGCACGCATTGTTTGAGCCGTTGCTCCTTGAGTCAGCCTTCGGTTCACTTTCGCAAGATGCGCAGGCTTCATCGGGTTTCGCACTGAAAGGCCCGGTGCTGGTTAATAATGTTAAGCTTAGGGGAAAAATTGACAGGATTGATATCAACAGAGAGTTACAGCTTATCAATGTTATCGATTATAAAACCGGAGTTAAAAGTTATCCTGAAGCTGATTTGGAAGCCGGATTATTGTTGCAGTTGCCGGTATATCTTCACGCGGCGAAACAGATTACTGCTGCCTATAACGAAGAATTTGCAGATTACAGTGCATTGTTCCCGATTATTTACTCCCTGAAATATAACGAGAAAAAATTCGGGATGAAATCTGTTGCGGGTAAACTCGATAAGTTTAATCCCGGGCAGGTTGAATCTTTGCTTACTGGTAGTGAAGCCTTTATACAGACTGCCATAAACGCGATTACCGCCTATGTGGAGAATATCGCGAAGGGTGAGTTTAATTTGACAAAATTACAGGGCAATAAACGCATACAATATGCATGCGGCTATTGTGATTTTTTATCGGTTTGCCGGTATAATGAGATTGATTCAGGCAGCAGGGGTGATGACAACACGGATGAAACTGTTAACCGGCAAGCATCCCGTCTTTAAGTTCAAAAGTGTTATCTGCCAGTTTCATTAAACTGGGGTTGTGTGTTACAATA
>JACPGF010000042.1 GCA_016182615.1 Ignavibacteriales bacterium | reverse complement strand
TCGGTATCCTTGTCTGTTGGTTTTTAATAACTAATTATTTTTTATGAAATCATAATTTGCAGCAAGGATACCTTTTTTTAAAATCATTTTTTGCTTTTTCTAAAAATCTCACATTTACTATTTAAACATAACATCTCCTTTGGGGAGAGGGTCAGGGTGAGGGCTGTTTTTAGCGTGAAAATGAACATTTTTCCCTTAAGTTGATTCGCCGCGGCGAACCTTCGCCAGGAGAGGGAAGCTCCAAATCAAAACCCAGTCCTTAGGTTAACACGTTTTCCTTCCTTGGGGGACATTGCCCATCAGGAAATACAGAAGAGATCACATAATATATTTGTGACAGCAAATAGAACCGGATGGTATATCAACCGGGAATATTATCTTCTTCAATTATCGTTTGCCTCCGTACATTACGGTTATTACGCCCGAACAGGGCTAGCGTTAATACCATAACGAGAGCAGTATAGAGTATGACAACTTTAATTTTCATTTGTATATCTTTCTAAATTTTTAATTAAGGGAATTACATATGTAACAACTCATTCCATATCAATAATAATTTCTATCTCCTAACCTCAAACTTTAGTCTGAGGAAATCCAACCCATCCAACCGCAGGCTTTCCCCGAAGGGGTGGATGCCAAGCCACTTGATATTGATTTGAAGTATTAAAACGAAATGTAATGGCTAAAGCCTGATGTTTATTGGTTATTTAAACCTCAGACTAAAGTCTGAGGTTATGCGACAAAAATTACGCTTCACTACTTAAGTTTCAATTTTAGATAAGCATCTAAATCTGGCAATATTTAACATAGGCTGAGTAATTACACATATCATCCTCGTGCAAATAAATGGCTGAGGTCCAGAACTAAGCATGCTGACTTTTTAATACAGCTAATTGCCTGAACAAATCCAATTCAATCTCTTCAAGATGATCCGGCAGTATAATATTGACTTTTACATAAAGATTACCGAATTCGTTTTTTTTGCCATAGACAGGCATACCAAGCCCTTTAAGCCTCAGTTCTTTTCCATTTGGAGTCCCTTGTGGAAAACTTACGGTAACTTTACCTTTCATCGTTTTAATCTGAGACTTACCACCAAGAACGGCGGTGTAAAGGTCAACGGGAATGTCCAGGTGCAAATCGTTTCCCTTCCGGTGGAAATCGGCATGCGGGGCAATTTTAACAAAAAGATACAAATCACCATTCGGGCCGCCGTTAAATCCTGTACCACCCTGCCCTGCAACCCGCAGCATCTGCTGATCGGCTATGCCTGGTTTTACCGTAATTTTAATGGTCTGCGCATTAAACTGGAAAAGCCGAGTGGTGCCCTGAAATGCCTCTTCAAGCGAAAGGGTTGTTTCCGTTTGCATGTCTTCGCCTTTGATGGCAACACTCCGCTTTGCCCTACGCTGCCCACTCCTTTGGCCAAACAATGTCTCGAAAAGATCGCTGAAACTATCCTCGTCAAATCCCGGTTGTTGCGCACGGCCACCCTGCCGCCGCGCGTGGCTGTCGCGGCTATTCGCGTACTTGGACCAATCGAACCCGCCCGGTTGCGCACCGGCTTCTTCATACTTCTTCCAATCTGCACCAAACTGATCATATTTTTTCCGCTTCTCCGGGTCGCTAAGAACTTCGTTAGCCTCACTGATAACCTTAAACCGTTCCTCCGCGGTTTTGTCACCACTGTTATTATCCGGATGATATTTTTTTGCTAATTTCCGGTATGCTTTTTTTATTTCGTCAGGCGTTGCATTTTTTACAATGCCTAAGTCTTTGTAGTAATCTTTATATACCATAGTATTATCTTTTTATACACAAGCCGAGCCAAAATGTAAAATTGAAACTTATTCCGCGACACTCACTTGCGCTGCCCGGAGCAATTCATTGTGCCAGAGATATCCGGTGCGCACAACATCAACAACGGTGCCCGGAGTGTTTTCCGTATCACTTCTCATGGCAATTGCTTCATGAATATTGTGATCGAATACAACCCCGGTGCTTACGAACTGCACTACTCCATGCACTTCCAACAGGGCAATAATTTTTTTATAAATGTTGACTATCCCAAGTACAAAAGGCTGTTTCACATCGTCCATGTACTGCAGCGCTTTTTCCAAATCATCAACGATACTTAACAAAGGGAGAAATACTTCCCGGTTGCTCTCCATGGCAAGCTTACTAATATCGCGCTCAACCCTGCGGCGGTAGTTGGTGTAGTCGGCAAGGGAGCGCAGGTTTTGATCCCGCTCAACGCGGAGTGCTTCCTGAAGCCTTTCAATTTCTCCCTCCCAATCAGCAGGTGGAAGAAGCGTTTTTTGGTTGTCTTTAATTTCTATTTCCATAATTATCCCGTAAATTTTATGTTGTGACGGTTAATTGATTAGCGTATTCCGGATAGTCTGTGTATCCATGTTTTCCGGGCGTATAAAAAGTTGCCATATCCAAATCGGTGGATAGCGGCCAGTCGTTAACAAACCGTTCAACCAAATCGGGATTGTTAATAAACGGCCGTCCGAAAGCAATCAAGTCAGCAAGGCCGCCTTCCAGTTCACTTTTTGCAATTTCCTTTGTGTATCCACCGCTAAAAATAAGCGTTGGTTCAAATTGCTGAGCTATCGCGTTTTTCATTTCCACGGGCACCTCGGGGGCTCCCATACCACTGTGATCTACTAAATGGATGTACAGTATTTTATAGTTGTTCAGTTCCTGTACAAGATATTTGTAGGTGTTATCAATTTCAGGATAGTGCGGCATATCGCTTCCAACCCCGTATGGTGATAAGCGTATGCCAACTTTTTCTTTTCCAATGGCTTCCATTACGCCCCAAATGGTTTCCAGAAGAAACCGGCTGCGGTTTTCAATGCTGCCACCATACGTGTCAGTTCGTGTATTACTTACCGGCGAGAGAAATTGTTCCAACAAGTATCCGTTAGCGCCATGAAGTTCGACCCCGTCAAAACCTGCTTTAATTGCATTAGTTGCCGCCGCGATATACTCTTGCTTTGTTAGTTTTATTTCATCGCTATTCATTTCCTTTGGTATCGGAAAATCCTGAAGCCCATGAGTATCCGTCCACATTTGCCCGGAAGGCTTAATGGCAGATGGGGCAATAATCTTTGCATTTTCCGGCATATTATCCTTGTGGCTAATGCGGCCGGTATGCATCAGCTGCACGAATATCTTCCCATCTTTAGCGTGTACAGCATCGGTGATTTTTTTCCAGCCGGCTACTTGCTCTTCGCTAAAGATACCTGGAATACGGCTATACCCAAGCGCATTTGGCGATGGTGCAGTGCCCTCGGTAACAATTAATCCTGCACCGGCTCTTTGCTCATAGTACTCTTTCATAAGCATATTCGGAATGTTCCCGATTGCTCTGGATCTCGTCATTGGGCACATGACTATTCTGTTTTTAAGATCAAGATGCCCAAGACGATACGTACTTAACAATTTTCCGTTTTCCATTTCGCTCCTTTTTATATAACGATTAAAATCCAATTTGTATTTAGTCCAAATGCCCGAACAATTAATTCTGCATTAGTCAAGTTGATTTATTTTTGCCATTGCCTTGCCTGCACTCCGCAGCGAATCAGGGCAATCCAATTTGCCTGTATGAATTTCGATAAACACAAGGGTATCTGATGTTTCTGCTGTTTTAAGGGCATCTTCAAGTTCTCCTTCAGTTCTAACATCCAATCCTATTCCGCCGCCAAATATTTCAACAAGTTTATGATACTTCCAAGGCTGTAGATCATTGTAAGTCTGATCGCTAATTACGCGCTCAATGGTATATCCTTCATTATTAAGAAGGAAAATGATGGGTTTAAGATTCTGCCTGATTATGGTTGAAAGATCCTGACAAGTAACCTGGAAAGAGCCGTCTCCAACGAATAGTACAAGAGGCCTCTCCGGTGCAGCCATGCCCGCGCCTAAAGTTGCCCCAACCGTGTACCCGATTGAACCATAAAAAGTCTGACCGATAAATTGCGCCCCCTCAGGCATCAACATCTCAGCGGCACTAAAAAGAGAAACACCTGTTTCTGCGATAACTACCGAATTGTTCTTCAGAAAGTGGCTTACCCGGTCAAATAGTCTTTTTATAGTAATTGGCTTCAAAGGATCCGGCACATAGGGGGCAGTATGCCTGTGTGTACAGGCTTCGGTAGCGCATTGGATATCCAAAGTATCCGTTTCCCCGCGGGATATTTTTTCAGTTAACCCGTGGATGAAGTCCCCTAGATATACATTCTCAAATAAGTGATGTTTAATTTTTACTGTATTGATATTAGCACATATGGTTTTGGATTCATCCAGATTTGTTGAGAAACCGCCTGTGTTAAAGTCAGTCATTAATGCTCCGAACTGTATGATGCAATCGGCATTTTCGATGCGTGTCTTTACATATTCACGGCTCCGGTCACCCTCGAACAGCCCGATAAACTGGGGGTGCTGCTCAGAAAGAATTGTTTTTCCCAACATCATTGTCGCATACGGAAACCCCGAAGCTTCCAAAAAAGCAGTGAATTCTTTTTGCAATTTGAACCGGATAAGTTCAACATCAGCAATCACCACCGGCAGCTATGCATTTTGCAGCATTGTTAGAGCTTCCTTTAATGCCTCATCTAAAGCTTCTTTATTACTGTTGGCCGGTTCCGGAAAAATGAAAGGTGCAGGGGATTTGCATTTCATCATAACAACATCTGCCGGGATGCTTATATAAACAGGTTGTTGCTGCGCCAGACAGGCAAATAGCACCCGGTCAATTTCAGCAGGGGCTGTTGCTGCAGAGTTTAGTTGTGTCGTTGCTGTTGTAATTGCTTGATACATTTTAAGGGGAATACCATAGTCGCCCAGAGTATGGTGCAAAAGCGGTCTTGTGCGGAAATTTACCGTAGCCGGTGAGCCGGTAATTACCACCACCGGCACCCTTTCAGCAAATGCACCCGCAACTCCGTTTATAGCACTTAGTTCACCCACGCCAAAAGTAGAGGCAAAGGCACCGATTCCTTTCATCCGGGCATATCCATCTGCTGCATAAGCTGCATTAAGTTCATTACAGGTCCCGACATACTGCAAGGGACTCTTAATCAGTTGATTAAAAAAACCAAGCACAAAATCACCGGGTACACCAAAAACATGATCCACCCCGATCTCTTTCAGGCGGGTTATCAAATAATCGGCAATAGTGATTTCATTTTTGATCATATAATTATTCCTTTTTAAGCAATGCCGCTTTCTGACCGCGCGCAAACAATGCATATATCCGGCAGATTGCCCATGAAGGTTTTACAAAGGAGACAGGTGCCGGTGAAAAAATACCTTAATAGTGATTTATCTGCTCTCCGTAATGATTGAAAAGCAAACCTTCATAGTTTTGCCCTATTGGCTCAGATGGATCAAATTCGGGACTGCTTTTTATTGCTTCCATTGTAAGATTTACGAACACTTTTGATTCGTTCCAATCAATCCTGTATATCCAGATGGGTTTTATCAGGACTTTTCTTCCGGGCAGCCAGTTAGTTGTATCAACAACAAGATATTTAATAGTCCAGTTCTCATCATCGATGATATAATCTTCAAGATGCCCGATTTCTCCGTCATTAGCATAGATATTATACCCTTTTACGGTACTTGAACTTCGCAGATTCGGGTCGCCATGCTGCACAGGGGATGGTTTAGCATCTGCCTCACCCTTATTTAATTCGTCAACTGAAGTTACCGGCACCATGCCAAGCGGACCGGCATAAAACACATCACCCCAGTATATCGGCAATACGTAATACTGAAACAACTCAATTTCGTGCTGACGGGATACGGTTTTGTGGGTATCTGTTTCCGGGCTGTTACGTACCTGTTCCATCGTTAAGTTTACCTGAAACGTCTCGGATGCCCAGTCGGTTAAACCTAATGCGGCATGCGGGATAAGAACTTTTCGCTCAGAAAACCAGCTGCCCGTTTCCACAACCACGTATCTGATAACCCATGTATGATCGTCAAAGTAAAACTCGCTTACTTTCCCAAGCTCGCCATCCTTTGCTTTAATCGTGTAACCAATTAAATTGTTTATGCTCCGTTGCATATTTGCTCCTTTTAATCTTCTATTTTTTTTGTTTTATTAGCAATCTCTATTAATTAATGAGTCACCTCTAAAAAGCCATTTGGAGATGATTATGGATTGCTGAAGAACCCGAAATAGCCGAGTGCGAGTTAAACCAGACTCATTCATTTTTCATTATTAATTATTCATTATTCATTGAGCCCGTAATGCCTTTAAACCGTGCTGCCGTTTACTTGCACGGCTAAATAATTCGACAGCCCCATTTGATCAATTTGAGCCCGCTGACCCTCTGCCCAGTCAATATGACCTTCTTCCATGACTAGAATTTTAGTCAATAAATCAACGGTTCCTTCATCATTGGCTTCGTGTGCCGCTGCAATTGCACTATTATATGCTTGTAAAGCTGAAATTTCAGCATCCTGATCATTGCATATCATCTCAAGAATGGTTTTCCCGATTTTCACAGTATTGAGTTTTGTAACAATTGGTAATCCATCAAGAAAGATTATGCGCTGAATGAGCCATTGTGCATGGTGCATTTCATCCATTGACTGCTTATGTATAGCTCCATGAAGTTTACCATAGCTCCAGTTACTGCACATCTCCGCGTGTACCACGTACTGGTTTATGGCAGTTAGTTCATCTGATAGTAGTTTGTTTAATACCCCGATTATTTTTTCGTTTCCCGTCATGTCTATTCTCCTTAAAAGTTATTTATAAATGCAGGTTATCTGTATGAATATAAAAACAAAGTACAACGGGATATAAATTGAATCAATGGTGCAAAAGGATGAAAAAAGAACTACATCAAATGGAGTGTTTTGCAGACTATGTCTGCCGGAAACTTTTGAATAGTCCTAATTTTTAATTGATGATATTGATGGGTGGTGTGTTTTAAATTGTTCCGCCGCTAAAAGAATAGTTGGCTATTTCTAACCGGGTGTGTAAGGCTAATTTCTCCATGATGTTATGAATATGGCTTTTTACCGTGTATGTCGAGATTTTTATTTCCTGACTAATTTCTTTGTTACTCAATCCTTCACTCAGCAGGGCGATCACTTCCCGTTCCCGTTTGGTCATTTCCACCGCTTCTTTTAATGTGCCAGTATCTTTTTTAAGCGCGTAATTAACTATTTGAGAAAAAAGTGAATCGGTCAAAAGCGGTGGAAGCACATTTTCTCCCACTGCAACTTTTCGTATGGTAACAAGAAACTCCTTTAAGGGCGCATCTTTTAAGATAAAGCCATTGGCTCCTGCCCTTACGTAGTGCAAAACATCATCCTGAGCCGGTGCCAAGTCCATCACGATAATTTTTGCAGTGGAAAACTCTAACCGGATATTTTCGACAACATCAAGGCTATTCTGATAACGTAGTCCCAGATCAATCAATATAACGTCCGGGTCAGCCGCATCCGTTTTCTTCAGCAGATTATCCTTGTTATCCGGCAGTGTAATAATAAAAATATCCTTATACGGTTTAAGCCGTTCAACTATTCCTTTGCGGAGCAAACGGTTATCTTCAATGAGCAATAATCTGATACTTAGCATACAACATCCTGTCTTTTATTTTTCAAAATTGGCTGTTACTGTGAGGGGTTTTATACCAATCAACAAATTGCATTTTGTCTGTGTAAACACACTATTGATTGCCCGGCAGTATCTTGTGCATGACACAATAATACAACAGAACACGCTTGAAAACCAATCGGTCAAACGGATGAAAAAGGAACTATGCTTTTAAGCGGGTTGGAGTGAGAAAGGATTGAGTAATGTTGTTAAGAGCGGGCTATTGATTCTCTGAATCGTGCGCATAATTTGCCACCTGAACCCTTGTATGCAGTGATAATTTCTCAAGTATATTATGTACATGGCTTTTAATGGTAAATGTTGAAAGATGCAGTTTTTGCGCAATTTCTTTGTTGGCGCATCCTTCGGCAATCAGTTCAACAACCTGCCGTTCTCTTTTTGTCATGCGGATTGAATCATTGATTACCGAGGGTTTAACATCAGTAATGCCGAATGCAATAATTTGCGAGAAGAGTGAGTCTGTTAAATTAGGAGGTAACACTTTTGCTCCCTGAAATACCGATCTGATAGTGGAATAAAAATCGGCAATGTTTGCATCTTTTAGAATAAATCCAGCCACACCAGCCTGTACAAATTCATAAACATCTTTTTGCGTGGGAATAAGATCCATAACAATAATTTTTAACTGCTCATGCCCTTTGGAAACCAATTTAACAACTTCAAGGCTGTTTTGGCTGCGCAGCCCGAGATCAAGTAACAATATATCAGGCTGAACCTTTTCTATCAGTAATAAAATATTCTCGCCGTTTCCGACTGTTGCAACCACATTCATATCAGCCTGCGTCTTAAGCATTGCACAAATGCCTTCACGCAATAATCGATTATCTTCGACGACTAATATTGAAATTTTTTTCAAGAAATTTTTCCGGTAACTGGTTTCTGGATTTTAGCAACAGTCAAAATAGTTATTTGAATGATATTTTGCAAATTCCCTTTTTCGGGAATTTTGGTAGGAACAGTGTGGCTCTATAACGAAAGGTGTGTGTAATTTGACAAGTATGTTATTTTTGACATTTAACCGGAACTTTAGCTGGGTTTAGTTAATTCGCTCATTATGTATATTAAGCGCCCTTGAATGCCCGCTCACTCAAAGCATCTCCCGTAAAATTATGAGGTAGGGCTGAAGCCCCTTTGGTTTAATACTATTTTCCCCTCGGTGGAAACCGGAGGTAAGTCAATCAATCGCAATTTCAACAGCCAATAGTAAGACTATATTAAAATTCCTTCCGGTTTTAACACACTGCCTCCAGAGAGAGGTAAAGTGTCAACTTTAGGATCTTTTTAATTGGGACTTTGCGGCTAAGTCCCCCTTTTTTGAAAAGGGGGTGGCTCGCCGCGGCGAGCCAGGGGAATCGTTTTTAGGCAATGTTAACGCCGCTAAAACAATTCTCCTCCCATTGGGACAGGCTTTTCGCTAAAGCGATCCACCCTCCTTTCAAAAGGAGGGACTTAGGAACGGATGTCTTCTTTTTCTCTTAAGTTGACACTTTACCCCACTTGGGATGCATTGGTTAAACCGGGGGATAGCGCGCATTCAAGAACAGATGGCTTTAGCCAATTCATTATACAATTACTTTATTAGTGAATGCTTTTATAGAGACACTGCCTAAGTTGTAGTTATTGCTCTTTAGAAAACAGAAAGGAGAATTACCCACACAAAACGTTATAGAGCCAAAAGCATTTAACCTTTTACCCGTACCCCTCAAAATGATGTAGTCCGTTTTTCATCCTTTGGGTGTATTGTTTGCAGTGTAATTATTTTATAAACTTTGCAAGTTAAGTTTAGTTAAAACTTGATACCAATTGAGCTGTCAATAAGAGAATAGAAATGAGTGAGAATCTAAAAACCTATAACGACCTTCTGCTTGAATTACAAGTACTGAAGCAGGAAAACGAGTCCCTGACAATCAGATTCGACCGCGATATTTTCAGGCATTATATAGAGGAGGAGAGCCTGATGATTTCAGAGTCAAGATACCGGCGTTTGTTCGAGTCAGCAAAGGACGGCATCCTTATACTTAACGCGGAAACCGGAAAGATTGTTGATGTGAATCAGTTCCTTATCGATCTCCTTGGTTACTCGAAAGAAAAATTTGTTGAAAAGGAAATATGGGAAATTGGGTTTTTCAAGGATGTGGTTGCTAACATAGACAAGTTTCAGGAGCTGCAAGAAAAGGAATATGTACGGTATGAAAACTTGCCGTTGGAAACCTTCGCGGGACGGAAGATAAATGTTGAGTTTGTGAGTAATGTATATCTTGAGAATAATAAAAAGGTTATACAGTGTAATATCAGGGATATTACTGTCCGCAAGCATCACGAGGAGGAATTGCATAAACTATCAATGGCTGTACAGCAAAGCCCGGCCTCTGTACTCATAACCGACATTAATGGAAATGTTGAATTCGCGAATGCAAAAGTGACAGCGATAACCGGTTACGAATTGGCTGAAGTGATGGGGAAAAATTCCCGTATTTTTAGTTCAGGCGAGATGCAGCACGAAGAATATAAAAAGCTTTGGGATAATATATCTTCCGGTAAAGAATGGCGGGGTGAGTTCCGTAATAAAAAGAAGAACGGTGAACTCTTCTGGGAAAGGGCAGCCATTTCCCCGATTGTTAATGAAAAAGGTGTTATAACTAATTACATGGCGATTAAAGAGGATATAACAGAAAATAAAAAAATGCTCGATGAATTGATAATGGCCAAGGAGAAGGCCGAGGAAATGAACAGAGTAAAGTCAAGTTTCTTTTCGAACATGAGCCATGAACTGCGCACACCACTTATAGGGGTGCTGGGTTTTTCGGAAATACTGGAAGAATTATTAGAGGGAAAGCCAGACTTGTGCAAAATGGCAAAAACCATACGGGTTAGCGGGCAGCGCCTTATGCGCACCTTGAATTTTATTTTGGATATTGCAAAGCTTGAGTCGAGCAAAACGCAGATTTGTTTACAAGACACGAATATTGTTCCTCTTTTACGCGAGATTGCCGATTTGTTTGAAGCGGTAGCCGCTCAGAAAAAACTCGCGTATTCTTTTATTCCTCAGTAAAGTGAAATTTTTTGCAGTATCGATCCGGGATTATTTACCAACATCTTCGATAATCTGCTGAACAATGCCGTTAAATTTACCGAAAACGGAAGTATTACACTAAAAATTTCTGCAGAAAACGAGACAGCAAAAATTGCAGTATCCGATACCGGACTTGGCATCTCCATCGATGAGCAGAGTATTATTTGGGAGGAGTTCCGGCAGGCCAGCGAGGGAATTGGGCGCCAGTACGAAGGCACAGGGTTGGGGCTTACCATTGCAAAAAAATATACCGAGCTGATGGGAGGTAAAATCTCCGTAACCGGAGCATTGGGAGAGGGAACGGAATTTACTGTTGAATTTCCATTAACACATACTTCATGCTGCGCCAAGAAACAAAATGAAAAAACTGCGCCTCATCAGGTGCTGCCCGGAAAACCGGCGGTAACTTTACACAAAGTGTTATACGTTGAAGACGATAGTATAGCAGTTACTTTCGTTTCAACTCTGTTAAAAGGGTTTTACTTGCTTGATATTGCTGTTTCGGCAGAGGAAGCTTTGCTAAAAGTCCGTGAAAAACAATATGATATAATTCTTATGGATATCAATCTAAAACACGGAATGAACGGGCTGCAGGCAACACAGATTATCCGCACGATACCAGGCTACAAAAACACGCCCATTATTGCTTGCACCGCTTATGCGATGGAAAACGAGAAAGAAGATTTTCTGACGCATGGCCTCAGTCATCATCTCTCCAAACCTTTTACAAGGCAGGAGTTGTTCAGTGAACTATCAATGGTTATGCAATTGCAAAGGAAGCAGGCAAATTAATTTTACACCATTTTCCTGATTCATACGGTACATTGTTTTCAGGAAAAGGTTAACCTGCCCGTGTGGTATTCTTAATGCTATTGTAACATTTATAACCTTTCCGGCAGGATAAAGAAACTTGCCGCCAAATTATATTATATTGGAACAAGTCCAAAATTGGCGGCAATTTTTGAAAACATAAATTGGTGTTTATGTCCAAACCTTAGACTTTCACGGAGTGATGGATACCCATAGACTGAGGAATCCCAACACAGCTAACAATAAGCAAGTCAATCAATTGCAATTTTAATGGCCAATAATGCGGCTATACTAAATACGCCTCCGGTTTCAGAGGCTGTGTTATAACTCGATACAAATGTATATTTATGTGAATAAATAGAATCATATTTATTTTATCTTAACACAAAAAAGATACGGGCTTAATTACATCAGCTTCATTTAGCCGGGTTGGCTTTACTGTTTTGCCTTCAGGGTTTTCACAACCGAATTGATATACTTACCGAATTTTTTATCTTTCTGCCTTTTCTCAACATACGTCATTTCATTGTATGCCGACTCCTTGCGCATCTTTATGTAATTAGCATAACGGTGCCGCGGAATGCCGCCATTTTCCACAGCGGCTAGTATGGCGCATCCTGCTTCGACCGTATGGGTACAATCGGCAAAACGGCATTGATCCGATAATTCAGTTATTTCGGAAAATGTCTCATCAAGCCCGGATTCGACTGCTATTACACCAAGTTCCCGCATTCCGGGATTATCGATTAACAGCGCGCCATTGTTCAAAATAATTAATTCACGCCGTGTTGTGGTGTGTTTTCCTCGTCCGTCTTTTTCCCGCACTTCCAGAGTTTTGTACAGCTGTTGGTGAATGAGATTGTTTATAAGTGTTGTTTTCCCAACACCCGAAGAACCCAGTAAACAGTAGGTTTTTCCGGGGATGAATATTTTATTAACAATCTCGACGTCGGAGGCGGTATTATTGCTGAATGTAATTATTTCCGTTTCAGGAGATGTCTTAATAACGGCTGCTTTCTTAGCTTCAACTTCTTCCGGCGGCACAAGATCAGCTTTGCTTAAAAGGATTACCGGTTTGATACCGCTTTCATGAATCATTACCAGATACCGTTCCAGCCGCCGGAGATTAAAATTAAAATCAAGTGACTGAACAATAATGGCCGAATCAACGTTTGCCGCGATAAGTTGATAATCCATTTTATCGCCTGCTGTTTTACGTTTCAGCAGAGTCTGCCTTGGCAGTACATCATGAATAACGGCAAAGGTATCCTCGTTAAACAGCCGGACAGAAACCCAATCGCCAACAGTTGGATAGTCGAGTGATGAGTCGGCGGAAAACATAAATTTTCCCGTCAATTCGGCAAGCATTTCATTCCGGCCATCGTAAACAATGTAGTTGTTTTTATTAACGGAAATTACCCGTGCAACTGACATGTCATTTGCCGCAACAGATTCCGCTTTATCCTTAAACCAGTTACTAAAACCTAATCCATCGAGGAGTTTGTTGTTATTGTTCATATACCGGCCTTTGCCGCCGCTGTTTTACTTAAGTAATAAATATTCATTATAACAGCAAAAATAATAAAATAAACAAACGCGCAGCAAGTATTTACAGATTTTTCACAAGGAACTGAATTGGTAATAGCTATCATGCCGAATACCCTGCCAGCATAGATGACTTTGCTTTTGAAACTTACTTCCGTATTTTTTCTTTTTGGCAATAAGCAACAAAAAAGGCTGTCCTTTTAAGACAGCCTTTTTATATAAATCTTTCGAATAATATTACATGTTATAGGTAATTCCAACAGCAAAATACGGGAAGTATCCAACACGAACCTGACCAGCGAGTTTTGGGCTGAACCAGTAGTTAAAACCGGCTTGTCCTGAATAAACAACACCCCCAGCAGTTACTGTAGGGTCGGTAGCACCAGCAGGTTTTGGATCCCATTCCCATGAGGCTGAAGCAACATTGTAGCCAAGCATTAGACCAACAAACGGATCAAATTTTTCACCCGGTGAAAAGTGATAATTGCCCTGCGCGCCAATAACTATATTAGTATAAGTCCAAGTGCCTTTACTGGTGTAGAAGTTAATGTCTTCTGTTGAAGATGCAAAAGCAAAATATCCACCCACTTGGATGTTTTTATTATACTCGTAGAAATTATATTCCACGCCTATTGGCATCGCGCCTTCACCTGTTAATCCGCCACCACCGAAACCAACGGTTACACCGAAATTGGGCTGTGAAGCCTTGAATTGTGCAAATGAGAGGCTTGAAAAAAGAGCAAGTACAATAAAAAGTGTGAGAAACTTTTTCACGGGACACCTTGAAATTTGTGATTGAGATAAATATTGATACCTCGCACAACCAACCTTATTAAAATACAAATTGCTCTTAATATTACAAAACAAGTGTATCACAAATTTATGCTGCAAACAGAAAAGGTCAGAAAATTTTGTATGCAAATATGCTAACAGCCTTGTTTTGCGCCATCCATTAGCAAATTAGCATCTTTGTGCGGTTTCATGATAAATGTAAATACGGTAGTTTTCGTTCAGTTAAGAATTAATGCTAATTGGTTCTGCATGAAAGCTGCAGTATGGAAATTTAATTTTTGCATTTGCTAATTTGCAGAAGTATTGTTGCGCGGCGTGTTACTATTGTCGGTACTTTTTACTTATATCCCTTCAACGAGTAAAAATTTGTATTGTAAAAAAGTTTGTTGTGATGCCAGTATTTCTATTATTTAATTAATTACTAATTTGGAGAAACAGAATGTTTAAACGTTCACTAATTGTTTGTGCTGTTATATTCTCGGCATTCACCATGTGCTGCTTAGCGCAGGATATTTCATGGATGGACTCGTACCGGGCATCCGTTCATCAAACTGTGCAGGATCACGAATACGATGGGCCATCGGCCGGATACAAGCCGGGTACATTTTATGGTGTTTATACAATGGGCGACTATTTCGCCGGATTTGGGCTGGCTCATAAATGGGATTTGGGATTTTATGGAAAAGCGAATTTCGGTATGAGTTATACGCCTGATAAAGCCGTCGAAACGGGCCATCAGTTTGGCCTTAACTTCGGCGCGGGTTTCGGCCTTGGCGTAACCTATCAAAAGGAGCTTGACCAGCAAGGCGCTCTTAAAGTATATTATTTTGCTGATATGGACAGGATCGGTATGTCGGGTGTGGCTGTTCAACCGGCTATCCGTTATGGCAGTTTTCTTTTTGAAACCACAATTACCAAAGCAACTGCAAACAGTAGATCAAACAAAGTTACAATGAGTGATTACTCTGTCATCTATTTAATGAAACACAGCGGTTATGGCTTAAAGTTCGAAAATAGAAGCGCAGTAAACAAAGGTTTGAGCGGTGCCAGCGTTTCCGTTAACCAGATTCACTTAGTTTTTATACTCCATTAATATATATAAAGCCTTGGGGCAATGCGGTTCTAAATGGCACAAGGCTTTTCTTTTTTAATTAGACCGCGGCAGAATCCTTTACCATTTGTGAAGCCGATGGCAGAACAATCGTAAACTCGGTAAATTTCCCATACTCTGAGTTAACGGCTATAGTCCCGCCGTTCTGCTCAACAAATTGTTTGCACAGGATGAGACCGAGCCCTGATCCTTTTTGCGGTGAGTTGCCAACTTTACTGTTGGTATCCAGGTTAAATAGTTTCCCGATATCTTCGGGTTTAATTCCTATACCATGATCACGGATAAAGACAATAACGCTGCCGTCATCTTCCCGTGCTGATATGATAATAGCTTCATCATCTTTATTAAACTTTGCCGAGTTGTTAATCAGGTTCCTGATTACCAATGTTATGGTCTGTTCATCGGCTAACAGATAGGTGTCTTTGGGAATGTCACATAACACGTCCATGTTGCGCTGCTTTGCAAGCGGTGTGTATAAATCGACAAGTTCTTTTACAATGGGATACAAATGCACAGGTTTCGGGGTAATGGTCAGCTCACCCCGTTGCGTGCGGGCCCACGCCAGCAAGTTTTCAACAAGCCGGAAGGCTTTTTTTGCCGAATCGGAAACATCTTTGATAAAAGAAAATTTTTCTTCGTCGGTCAGTTCAGGATACAGATCAATAAGTGTATCGGTAAAACCGAGTATTGCCGCAAAAGGGCTGCGCAAATCGTGCGAGATAATAGAAAAGAAACGGTCTTTTGTCGCGTTGGCTTCTCGCAGCTTGCGTTCTGATTCGACAAGTGCCCGCTCGGCAGTGCGCTTTTCGGTAATGTCGTTTATAACACCAATAACGCCCGCTATAGAGCCGTCTAAATTTTTTACGATGGATTTACTGATAACAACTTCTTTTTTGTTGCCGTTGCTGTCGGTTATAATTGCTTCGTAGTTAATCATTTCGGCGTTTTCTTCCGACTCATCAACAGGCGGCTGATCGCCTTCGGGTGCGTATTCAGGCATTATTTCGCCTAACTGTCTTTGTTTCACTTCATTGGAACTCATCCCAATGAGCGCTTCAAAAAATTTATTGCAGCCAAGCACGGTAGCTTCAATATCGGCAAAGTACGCGGGTACGGTCATGTTGTTAATCATCGAGACAACATAGTCTCCGTAGAGATTGGACATATCTGAACCGAGAAGCTGATTGAAAATATCGCCAAAAGCATCAGCGCCAAAAACAGGGGCTTTTGCAGCTTCCGGACCGGGCAATGCCCCCCGTAAAACTTCAACCTGATTCTCTAATTCGTAAACCTTTTCTAATAACTCTTCTTTGCTTAGCTGTGTGTATTCCATGTACTCTGTGAATTTTAATAAATGTAAAACGGAGGCAGTAAAAGATGCAACCTTAGTTACTTAAAATACAAAAGAATTATGAATTAGGAATTATGAATTATGAGGTATGAATGATGAGGGTTCACCTGATTTTCCAGTGGAACTCATACGTTAAGGATATCAGGGCTGTTACTATTTTAGCCCGGGCTTCAGAAACACGGTGTATAAAGATGTTACGGTGAGAAGCAATAATCCGGAAGCCCGGACGGGCTGGAATAGCTATGCCGAAAGCATGCCTTGTATATTTAAAATATAGTTAAAACCAAAAATATTTATTGCCAAAGAGGCAAGAAATATTTAACCTTGCGGAAGAGAAGGAGCATGCCTTGGGTCATAGAACCCGTGCCAGAGTGTCTTCCTTCCGTCAGGTA
>JACPGF010000396.1:1668-2082 GCA_016182615.1 Ignavibacteriales bacterium | reverse complement strand
TTTTTATTAATCTTTTTCGTAAATATTTATTAATCTTTAACTTTTTTTGTGCTTTTTGCCTTATTTATTATTATATTACATACAGAGATTTTAAGTAAAAAATACTTACAAGAAAATCATAAGTGCCTCTAACTCACTCCCCTATCCTTTACGCAAGTAGAGGATAGTGTGGGTGGGACTAATGATAAAACGATAGTCTGATTATCACATCAATTTATATCGTCCGCCGGCAATCATTCCTTATAATAGGTTGCTGGCTAGATCAGCAAGCCTGCTCCGTTCACCTTTTTCCAAATTCACATGTGCATACAGCGACTGTCCTTTAAAGTGATCAATCAGATACGACAGCCCATTCGATTGTGCATCGAGATAGGGATGGTCAATCTGGTACAAATCGCCTGTAAACACAAGTTT
>JACPGF010000396.1:0-1643 GCA_016182615.1 Ignavibacteriales bacterium | reverse complement strand
CTGTAAACACAAGTTTCATTCCCTCTCCCGCTCTTGTAATAATTGTCTTCACTTCATGAGGAGTAAGATTCTGAGCCTCATCAATAATAAAAAATATTCTTTGCAAACTGCGGCCACGGATGTAACTAAGCGGCTCTACAACAAGTTTGCCGTTCTTCGTCAGCTCGGAAATAACATGAAACTGTTTATCAGTTTCCTTGTACTGATCCTCGATAATCTTTAGATTATCAAACAAAGGCTGCATATAGGGTGCAAGTTTACTGTCAACATCACCCGGTAAAAAACCAAGGTCTTTGTTGCTAAGAGGCACAACGGGGCGTGCAATAAGGATTTGCCTGTAGAATTTTCTTGCCTCGATTGAGGCTGCCAAAGCTAACAAAGTTTTTCCCGTCCCGGCTTTACCCGTTAAAGTAAGCAGAGGGATATCCCGATTTAGCAGGGCATGTCCCGCGAATATCTGTTCCGCGTTACGAGGCTTTATACCGTATAGTGTCCCTTTATCAATGCGCAAAACTGTTTCCATTTGACTATCGAGCCATGCAATAATACTGCGGCGCTCGTTGCGTAACACGAAATATTTGTTAGGATGGTTCTCTTGTTTTGCCAGTTTTAATATTTTTTCGGCAGGGAGTGTAAAAGGTATCTGGAAAAGCTCCTGCAGCAAATCATCATCAACATCCTCGATGATTTCCTTTCCGGCATAGAGTTCATCAAGGTTTTGAATTTTGTCAGTTGTATAGTCTTCGGCTGGTACCGCAATTGCTTTTGCCTTCATCCGCAGGTTCACGTCCTTGGTAACTAATATCACTTTGGACTTTGATTTCAGCGTCTTCTGCATCTCGTACGCGACGCTTAATATGCGGTGATCGTTATTGTCTTCTCTGAATATCTGCTGTATTTCCGGAGAGAGCCCCTTGTTAAAAACAATCCTGATCTTTCCCTTCTTTGGACCGATAGATATACCTGAATTAAACACCGCGTCACCACTAATCTGGTCTAAGGTGCGGGCAAATTCACGGGCATTCAGGTTAATCATCTGGCTGCCGCGCTTAAAGTGGTCAATCTCTTCAATCACTGTCAGCGGAATAATAACATCATGCTCCTGGAATTGATTAATGCATCCGGCATCGTGGAGGATAACGTTCGTGTCGAGGACAAAAGTCTTGTGCAGTTTAACTCGTTTCATCAGCATTTCCTGTCGTTGCGGGTAAAAAGATTACTGATATACTAAGTAAGGAATTTTTAACTAAAAGGCAAGTTAAGGAATGATGAATTATGAATTTTGAATTATGAGTGAATTTTTCCAGGAATTTTCAAATTACATAATTGTCAATCATATTATGTGCAGCGAATTGAATAAATGTTTTTTAAAACTCGATTCTTATTATTTCAATTTGCAGCTCTATGAATTGAGCAATGTATTCAAATCTTCCGTATCTCCCCGATAATTCCTAACCCAGCGAAGCCGGAACCAAAGAGGAAAATATAGAAAAGGTATGTAGATTTCGGGAAAAAAAAGAAGAGTTTTTATGGAAACCTCAGCGCTTACCATGTTTCTGGAAAAATATAAAGAGGATATAGCTGGTGTTATTAGCTGTTATGACCGGGTTGTTATTCGAGGAACCCTTCCCGCGATGGCATAT
>JACPGF010000041.1 GCA_016182615.1 Ignavibacteriales bacterium | reverse complement strand
ACCTTCTGTCCAGTTGGTGAAGGTATATCCTGCATTGGGTGCAGCCGTTACGGTTACCGAGGCACCCGAGTTAAACGAACCCGCGCCGGAAGTTGTACCGCCAGCAGCAGGATTTGAAGATAATGATACTGCATATGTTATGGCTGTAAAGTTTGCTACCAGTGTCCGGTTACCACTTATCGTGAACGTATAAGCAGCACTTGCCGAAACTGCAATCCCGCCCTCTGTCCAGTTGGTAAAAGTATATCCTGCATTTGGTACAGCAGTCACGGTTACCGAGGCACCCGAGTTAAATGTGCCCGCGCCGGAAGTGGTTCCACCTGCCACTGGACTTGATGAAAGCGATACTGCGTATGTTATGGCAGTAAAGTTCGCAACCAGTGTACGGTTGCCGCCAATGGTAAATGTATAACTTGCACTTGCCGAAACTGCGATTCCACCTTCCGTCCAATTGGTAAAGGTATATCCTGCATTCGGTGCAGCGGTTACGGTTACTGAGGTACCGGAACTAAATGAGCCCGCGCCACTTGTTGTTCCGCCTGCCGCGGGATTTGATGAAAGCGATACTGCATAAAAGGTTGGTGGTATAAGTGAAAAGTTCGCTACTAATGTTGTGATGGCACTTAACGTGAATGTGTAACTTGCACTTGCCGATACTGCGATTCCATCCTCCGTCCAGTTGGTGAAGGTATATCCTGCGCTCGGTGCAGCAGTCACGGTTACTGAGGTGCCGGAATTAAACGAACCCGCGCCGGAAGTTGTTCCGCCTGCCGCAGGATTTGATGAAAGCGATACTGCGTATGTTATAGCTGTAAAGTTTGCAACCAGCGTACGGTTGCCGCTAATGGTAAATGTATAGCTTGCACTTGCTGATACTGCGATTCCACCTTCTGTCCAGTTGGTGAAGGTATATCCTGCATTGGGTGCAGCCGTTACGGTTACCGAGGCACCCGAGTTAAACGAACCCGCGCCGGAAGTTGTACCGCCAGCAGCGGGATTTGATGAAAGCGACACTGCATAAGTTATGGCTATAAAGTTTGCTACTAGTGTCCGGTTATCACTAATGGTAAAAGTGTAACTTGCACTTGCCGAAACTGCAATTCCACCCTCTGTCCAGTTGGTGAAAGTATATCCTGCATTCGGTGCAGCGATTACGGTTACTGAGGTGCCCGAGGTAAATGAGCCTGCACCACTTGTTGTTCCACCAGCTATAGGATTTGAAGACAATGACACAGCATATGTTATGGCTGTAAAGTTTGCAACCAATGTCCGGTTACCGCCTATCGTGAACGTATAACTTGCACTTGCCGAAACTGCGATTCCGCCCTCTGTCCAGTTGGTAAAAGTATATCCTGCATTTGGTGCAGCCGTTACAGTTACTGAGGTGCCCGAGTTAAAAGAACCTGCGCCGGAAGTTGTTCCTCCTGCCGCAGGATTTGATGACAATGATACTGCGTAAAAGGTTGGTGGTATAAGTGCGAAGTTCGCTACTAAAGTTGTGATGGCACTTAGCGTAAAAGTGTAACTTGCACTTGCCGAAACTGCGATTCCACCTTCTGTCCAGTTGGTAAAGGTATATCCTGTATTTGGGGCAGCTGTTACGGTTACTGAGGTGCCTGAGTTAAATGAGCCTGCGCCGGAAGTTGTGCCGCCAGCAGTAGGATTTGATGAAAGTGATACTGCATATGTTATAGCTGTAAAGTTTGCCACCAGCGTCCGGTCACCACCAATGGTAAATGTATAACTTGCACTTGCCGAAACAGCAATTCCACCCTCTGTCCAGTTGGTAAAAGTATATCCTGCATTCGGTACTGCAGTCACGGTTACCGAGGTGCCCGAGTTAAATGTGCCCGCGCCGGAAGTTGTTCCTCCAGCAACAGGATTTGATGAAAGCGATACTGCGTATGTTATGGCAGTAAAGTTTGCAACCAGTGTACGGTTGCCGCCAATGGTAAATGTATAACTTGCACTTGCAGATACCGCGATTCCACCCTCTGTCCAGTTGGTGAAGGTATAACCAGCATTTGGTGCAGCAGTTACGGTTACCGAGGTGCCCGAGTTAAATGAGCCCTCGCCAGAAGTTGTTCCACCAGCAGCAGGATTTGATGAAAGCGATACTGCATATGTTATAGCTGTAAAGTTTGCAACCAGCGTACGGTTGCCGCTAATGGTAAATGTATAGCTTGCACTTGCAGAAACTGCGATTCCACCCTCTGTCCAGTTGGTAAAGGTATATCCTGCATTTGGTGCAGCAGTTACTGTTACGGAAGTACCGGAATTAAACGAGCCTGCGCCGGAAGTGGTCCCGCCAGCCGCAGGATTTGATGACAATGATACTGCATAAGCTGTTGGTGGTATAAGTGTAAAGTTTGCCACCAGCGTTATATTTCCACTGATAGTAAAGGTATATGCAGCGCTTGCCGATACTGTGATCCCGCCCTCTGTCCAATTGGTAAAGGTATATCCTGCATTTGGTGCAGCAGTTACGGTTACAGAAGTACCTGAATTAAATGAACCCGCGCCACTCGCCGTTCCACCCGCTGCTGGATTTGATGAAAGCGATACTGCGTATGTTATGGCTGTAAAGTTCGCTACCAGCGTTGTATTTCCACTAATAGTAAAAGTGTAACTTGCACTTGCTGATACTGCGATTCCGCTTTCTGTCCAGTTGGTAAAGGTATATCCTGCATTCGGTGCAGCCGTTACGGTTACCGAGGCACCCGAGGTAAACGAGCCCGCGCCGGAAGTTGTGCCGCCAGCAGCAGGATTTGATGAAAGCGATACTACATATGCAGTCGGTGGTATAAGTGTGAAGTTGGCTACCAATGTTGTGATAGCATTTAACGTAAAAGTGTAACTTGCGCTTGCCGAAATTGCGATTCCACCCTCTGTCCAGTTGGTAAAAGTATATCCAACATTTGGTGCAGCAGTTACGGTTACTGAAGTGCCGGAACTAAATGTACCCGCGCCGGAAGTTGTTCCACCAGCAATAGGATTTGATGAAAGCAATACGGCATAATCGTTTAGTGCTATAAGTGTGAAGTTTGCCACCAGCGTTAAATTTCCACTGATAGTGAAGGTATAAGTAGCGCTTGCCGATACCGCAATACCACCTTCTGTCCAGTTGGTAAAGGTATATCCTGCATTAGGTGTAGCAGTTACGGTTACTGAGGTGCCAGAGTTAAATGAACCTGCGCCACTTGTTGTTCCACCTGCCACAGGATTTGCTGAAAGTGATACTGCGTAAACAGTTGGCGGTATAAGTGTGAAGTTTGCCACCAGCATTATATTCCCACTGATAGTGAAGGTGTAACCAGCACTTGCCGATACCGCAATCCCGCCCTCTGTCCAATTGGTAAATGTGTATCCTGCATTTGGTGCAGCGGTTACGGTTACTGAAGTACCGGAATTAAATGAACCCGCGCCGGAAGTTGTCCCACCTGCAGCAGGATTTGATGACAATGATACTGCATATGTTATGGCTGTAAAATTCGCCACCAGTGTGCTATTCCCAATAATAGTGAAGGTATAACCAGCGTTTGCCGAAACTACGATTCCGCCCTCTGTCCAGTTAGTAAAAGTATATCCTGCATTTGGTGCAGCAGTTACGGTTACTGAGGTACCGGAATTAAATGAGCCCGCGCCGGAAGTTGTGCCGCCTGCCGCAGGATTTGATGATAATGATACGGCATAAACGGTTGGTGGTATAAGTGTGAAGTTGGCTACCAATGTTCTGATGGCATTTATTGTAAAAGTGTAACTTGCATTGAAAGATACCTCGATTCCACCCTCTGTCCAGTTGGTAAAAGTGTATCCTGCATTTGGTGCAGCGGTTACGGTTACTGAGGTGCCCGAGTTAAATGTGCCCGCGCCGGAAGTTGTTCCACCTGCCAATGGATTTGATGAAAGGGAGACTGCATATGTTATAGCTGTAAAGTTCGCTACCAGTGTCCGGTTACCACTTATCGTGAACGTATAAGCTGCACTTGCCGATACCACAATTCCAGCTTCTGTCCAGCTGGTGAAAGTATAACCCGGATTTGGTGTAGCGGTTACTATAACTGATGCACCGGAATTAAATAAGCCCGCGCCGGAAACTGTTCCGCCTGCCACAGGAATTGAAAACAATGATACAGTAAATAAATCACATGTTGAAAAGGTCCATACATAATTATCCGGCATCCTCCCTCCAAATAAATTCCTAGCCATCGTTGTAATTGTTGCAGTGTATGTTGTATTTGGAACAAGATTACTTACCGGAAGATAGGTTGCTGTCTTCCCGGAATAGCTTACACTCCCCGATACAAAAACATCCTCCTGCATCAAGGTAAAAGTTTCCGTAGTAATAGTTGTAGAGTCCATATTCTCATCAAAAGTTGCAGTGATCGCCTGGTTGGCTGCCACGCAAGATGCGGTATCTTCCGGGGTTGTTGAAATGACAACGGGAATTGGAATAGGAATAGTCGTAGGAGTGGTAAGTCCGGATCTGTCGTCACAACCGGATATAATTGTGAACAAAAGCAGTATGATTATCCAGATATTAGAATAAGTTATCTTCTTTTTCATGACTATTCGACTCGGGTTATGGATATTATTATTAATCTACCGAATAATGTAGAGAGTGGAAGTGTCGGGATAAATCAGGCAAAAGGATGAAAAAAGAACTACTGCTAAAAGAGGGGTAAATAAAAAAACAAGTTTCTAAATCCATATATATAGATAAGAACTAGCTACTTTTTCATTCATTTGCACTATTGAATATCAATCTCCCTTAGGCATATTTTATCAGCAAAACTATAATACAATTATTAAGGAGGTTCTTTTGATAATGAATACATTATTCTTAAATGTTCTTTTGAACAAATGTTTGCACGGTTTTTTCACCCTGCTTATTGTGGCATTGGTGATACCTGTCGTTTGTTTTGCGCAAACAACGGTAAACCTTGGAACCGCTTCAAGTTTTGCGGTTTTGGCTGCTGCCGGCATTTCCAATACAGGAGGCACTACCCTTAATGGTGATATTGGTTCTTATCCTACCGCGACAATAACCGGATTTCCCCCTGGAACGTTTACCGGTACGAACCATTTAGGCGATGCCACTACTCAGGGAGCTATGACTGATTTAAACATCGCGTATTTTGATGCCGCTGACCGCGCAGGGGCTAGTACCATCGGGACAGAACTCGGTGGGAGTACACTCACTGCAGGCATTTATAGTTCCGGATCCGGAACTTTTGGCTTAACTGGGACACTTACTCTTGATGGTCAGAACAATGCAGATGCGGTCTTTATCTTCCAGATGGCTACGACGTTTACTACTACTGCAAATAGCAGTATAGTTCTTATTAACGGCGCCATGTGGTCAAATATCTTCTGGCAGGTCGGTAGTTCTGCAACTCTTGGTACAAATTCGATAGTTGAGGGCACCATACTGGCTAATACATCAATAACTGCAAATAATCTGGCAGTATTACATGGTAGGTTATTAGCTGGCGCTGTAACAGTTACCGGGACTGTTACTTTAAGCAGCAATACGGTTGTGCCTGTGGAATTAACCTCTTTTACAGCGGTAATTAGCAATAGTAAGGTTAGATTAAATTGGAATACTGCAACTGAGGTAAACAATTCAGGATTTGAAATTCAACGAAGCCCATTATCTTCGAGAGGAAGTGATTCGCAAAATTATAAATGGATGGCAATTAGTTTTATTGCAGGCGCTGGCAATTCAAATTCAAGCAAAGACTATTCTTATATTGATGATAATGCTCGATATGGTAAATTCGCTTACCGATTAAAACAAATCGATAATGATGGTAACTTTTCGCTTAGTAATATTATTAATGTTGATTTAGGCACCTCGAACAAATATTCTTTAGGGCAAAATTATCCCAATCCATTTAATCCGACTACTAAAATTGATTTTAATATTTCAACTGCAGGTCGGGTAAGTCTTAAGGTATTTAACACACTTGGCAATGAAGAAATAACACTTGTAAATGGTCACTTCGAGCCAGGTACTTATTCCATCGAACTCAATGCGAATAAATTCAATAGCGGTATCTATTTTTATACACTTCAAACCGATGGGTATAAAAAGACTCTGAAAATGATTGTGGTGAAATAGTTTGATTTGTATTATAGTTAATTGAGGTTGTAATTTCTCAAAAAGTTGGCGCATCTATTTAAGTTCGAATCCACCTGTACGGTAATGCAAGTTCAAATCTATTGCGTTCCTATAGAACTTGAAACTCTCGGGTGGTTGTGTTCCTACGCTCCGCGGCGGGTTTCGTCCCGATGAGGCTTAGAAATAGTTGAATAACAATTGGGTAAAAAAAGTGATTTGAGCGAAATCAACTTTATATTCAATGCAAATTCAAAAAATGTAACCATTAGTGTTATGGGGCTATTCCTAAGTCCCAAAGGGACGGAATAGCAATGCGCTGCCAATCAGGGCTAAAGTTCCGAACGAAATAGTTTTGCAAGCAAAGCTATCCACCAATATAATTGGATTCGCTTAAATTTTAGTTTACACATCCACTTATTGAGAAGTTACTGGATGTTGAAAGAAACATAATAAAAACAGTAGTGACATCTTTTTTTGCGGGATGAGATACAGGGCAGCATGGTGCAAAAACAGGGAAATTACCCGGCGGTATTTTCAACAGATCAAACTCCTTTGGCCAGCGGGATGTATTTTTACAGGCTGTAAACAGATCATAAATCCTGCACGCGTAAAATGATTTTGTTAAAGTGAAATTCAGGCCTTCGGGGGTTATCCATACCTTTCCTTTAGCGTTTTGCGGTTGCATTGCAACTTCGCGTTTAATGCCGCTAAAAAGACATGGTGCGGCAAACACCGTATTGAAATAACCGCATTATAAAAAAATACTTTATTTTTCCATTCCCCCACTTTCCTCGCGATTATCAGCTAAATTTTTCCGAATTTTACATATTATTTCAAAAATATTTTACCGGAGAAGTTATGGCAGTTATCCGCCCTTTTCATGCACTGCGCCCCGCGCCGGAAGTTGTGCAACAAGTTGCAAGCGTACCGTATGATGTCGTAAATACCAAAGAAGCAAGGGCACTTGCTGAAAGTTATCCTTTAAGCTTATTAAATGTTACCCGTTCGGAAATACATTTCCCGGACAACACGAATCCCTACTCGGATGAAATTTATAATAGCGCTAAAGAAAATCTGGACAGAATTAAATCGGCTGCCCCGTTAATTGTTGATGAGGAAGCATCTTTCTATTTCTACCGCCTGATCATGAACGGCCGGGCACAAACAGGAATTGCTGCAACATTTTCTGTTGATGATTATGATAGCAACGTTATCATGAAGCACGAAAAAACCCGCAAAGAAAAAGAAGACGACCGCACCAAACACATTATCACCACCGGTGCACAAACCGGCCCCGTGTTCCTTACCTACCGTGGTGTGGACGCGGTTAACAAAGCAGTTGCAGAGGTCATGGCATCGCAGGCACCGTTGTACGATTTTACCTCGGTGGACGGCATACAGCATACCATCTGGAAAGCTCCTGTTTCATTAAATACATTAATAATTAGTGAACTTGCGGCCATTGATAAACTCTACATTGCAGACGGGCATCACCGCGCGGCAAGTGCCATGCGCGCCCGCAATGCTGCCAAGGATTTGAATCCGGCACATAATGGAACGGAAGAATACAATTATTTTATCGCGGTGCTTTTCCCTGCCGACGAATTGGCGATTCTGCCTTATTACCGCGTTGTTAAAGACCTGAACGGCAACAGCAAAGAAGAGTTCCTGAATGCTGTGAGCGAGAAGTTTACCATAACCGAAAGCGGTGAAAAAGAGCCTGCCACTGCACAAGTTTACTGCATGTATCTTGATGGCAAATGGTACACCCTGAAACCAACCGACGCGGTATTGGCAAGCAACAGCTTAAGCAGCTCAGTAGGCGAAAAACTTGATGTTAGCGTGTTGCAGGATTTTCTCTTGAACCCCGTACTTGGCATTGATGACCCCCGCACGAACAAACGGGTTGACTTTGTCGGCGGTATTCGTGGTGTTGGTGAATTGGAAAAACTGGTAAACTCAGGTGATTTTGCTGTCGCGTTCTCGCTGTTCCCTGTTACCCTTAACGACCTGATGAACATTTCCGATGCAGGCGAGGTGATGCCCCCGAAATCGACCTGGTTTGAACCGAAACTCCGCGACGGGCTGTTAGTACACACGATATAAACTCCTCATGTAACATTTCTAACGGCTGCATTTTTTGAGAATGCAGCCGTTTTTTTCTGACTATCATTTGTAATTTTCTAATATTCTCAATCCATCAATTCTTTTAAAATGTTTTCTGTTTAAGGTTACAATTTCAAGGTTATTAGCAAGACAGGTAGCTGCGATGAAAATATCAGCCAGATCAATCAGCATATTTTTACCGCGAAGATGCTTGTAAATAAGTATTGCCTTATTAGCACATAACACATCAAAATCAATTACTGCTATTTCTTTAAAAATTCACTCCAAAACTCACCTTGTTCTTCTGTACTGCCAACCAGAACTTCATAATAGGTAACAATTGAGATACAAAAAGGACCGTGCTTTTCGCTTAGTTTATAGAAAACCGTTGTTGCTTTGTTGCTGCGCCGGAAGAACTCAATTAGAACTGAAGAATCCAAAAGTATCATGCCAATCTCGATCGATTAATATGATCTCTCGCATTTTGATATCTCTCCAAATCCTCATCAGACCATGTTGGAGCTTTTAAGAGTATTTGTCGGAGGTTAGATGGAGAATTACGAGATTTTAGCAAGATCTCATTGTTAACAGCGCTGAGCAGCGTTTCCAATTCAGCAATCGGCAAAAACTTTACAGCCATGACAAGGTCACTTACATTAATATTTTCTGATTGCTCCATATACCATCTCTTGTTTTATGAGTAATTTCATCAAGGAAAATAAACAATTTCCCAAACAACAAAAAGTGTAAAAAGCTGCATGCAGCCTTTCAGGATTAGATTCCGGTTCACTTGATATGGTTCAAATGATCTTCATATACCCCCCAACTTGGGCTCACCTGAGTAATCGGTGAGATTCTCTTAAACAATAAATAAAATAAATAGTTTTAAAAATTCCGCTCCGCTGGAGCTGCAATGTATTTTTTGTTTCTGTTTGTTATGCCAGAGTTATTCTGTTTAAAGTCAAGAAGTATTTGTAAAAATTTCATCAAATTCACTGTACATGACAATGTACCATTTTGCTTTAGTT
>JACPGF010000375.1 GCA_016182615.1 Ignavibacteriales bacterium | reverse complement strand
TGGTTAAAGAGGGCGACTCTATCACTACTGATGACCCGGTACTTGAAATTGAAACCGATAAGGCTACTATTGAAGTACCAAGCACAGTAAGCGGCATTGTAACCGAAGTATATATTAAAGAAGGTGCAAAAGCCACCGTTGGGCAGGTAATCCTTAAGGTGTCTTCACGTCAAGCTGCACCCGTGGCTGCTCCGGTTGAATCGGCCGCCAAGGCGGCAGTTGCCGGGGTGAAATTAGTATTGTCTCAACCTGTTGCACCCGCGCCCCCGAGGCAGGGCTTCATTCCCATTGATACGCAGCCGGGTATTCTCGCTAACCCCGCTCCCGCGGCTCCTTCGGTACGCAGATTAGCCCGCGAGCTTGGTGTTGATGTGAACAATATTCCCGGTACAGGACCAAACAGCAGAATAACGCTAGACGATGTTAAAGCCTATGTGAAAGGCTTGAATCTTGAACAAAAAACAGCGGTTGCAGCAGTGCAAACCACAGCAGTTGGCATCAAAGCCGAGCCATTACCCGATTTTAGCAAATTCGGTGATATTGAGCGCTCAGCCATGTCTAACGTGCGTGCAAAAACTGCCGAACATCTTTCATACGCGTGGGCAACCGTTCCGCATGTAACCCAATTTGATAAGGCTGATATTACCGATCTTGAAAAGCTGCGCAAGCAGTTTTCACCGGCTGTTGAAGCAAAAGGCGGCAAATTAACAGTTACTGCAATCCTTATTAAAGTTATGGCGGCGGCAATGAAAAACTTTCCGCAGTTTAACGCCAGCGTTGATATGGAAAGCAAGGAGATTGTTTACAAGAAATATTGCAACATTGGTGTCGCGGTTGATACCGAGCGGGGGTTAATTGTTCCGGTATTGCGCAATGCTGATAAATTAAACATCGCGGAAATATCTGCCGAACTGAATAAGATTTCGGAAAAAGCACGCACCCGTAAAATTTCACCCGATGATTTACAGGGCGGCTGTATTACCATTTCGAATCTTGGCGGTATTGGCGGCACATTCTTTACCCCCATTGTTAACACGCCCGAAGTTGCCATACTTGGCGTATCCCGCGGTGCGTACGAGCCTGTTTACAAGAACGGCGAGTTTGTTCCCCGCATGATGCTGCCCCTTTCACTCTCGTATGATCACCGTATCATCGATGGAGCTGATGCAATCCGTTTCCTGCGCTGGGTTATCGAAGCCCTTGAGCAGCCAATGAAATTATTGATTGAAGGGTAGGGCAGCAATATGACAAAAACACAATTAGTAGTTATCGGTGCAGGTCCCGGCGGTTACGCCGCAGCCTTTTACGCGGCTGATATGGGCATGCAGGTCACGTTAATCGATAAAGAAAAAAATCCCGGGGGCGTTTGCCTCTACCGCGGCTGTATCCCGTCTAAGGCATTGTTGCATATTGCAAAACTGGTTGCAGAAACAAAAGAAAGCCACAAGTGGGGCGTAACATACGAAGCCCCCAAGATTGACCTTGATAAAATCCGTGAATGGAAAAACAGCATTATCAACAAACAGGTCGGCGGGCTTGGGCAGTTAAGCAAGCAGCGGAAAATAAATTATATACAGGGTATCGCTCAGTTTACTTCCTCGTCCACGCTTTCTGTTGAAAGAATGGATGGCGGTGCTGTTAAAGAGCTGGAATTTGATAACTGTATCATTGCAACCGGTTCGGTTATTGCCACGATCCCGTCGTTAATGATAGACAGCAAGCGCCTGCTCAATTCGACTTCCGCGTTAGACCTTCCCGCGATACCAAAAAGCCTTTTGGTTATCGGAGGCGGTTATATCGGGCTTGAGCTTGGCTCGGTATATCACGCGCTTGGCAGCGAGGTAAGTGTTGTTGAAGTAGCACCGGGGTTACTTCCCGGCGCGGACCGCGACTTGGTTGCCTATCTGGACCGGATGTTAAAAAGCAAGTTCAAGAGTATTATGCTTAACTCCAAAGTGGTGGGCATGAAAGAAGTTGCCGACGGCATCGCCGTACAAATTGAAGATAAAGACGGTAAAGCAAGCGAAATGGTGTATGATTATGTGCTGATGTCTATTGGCAGGAAACCGGTTACGGCTGGATTGGGTCTGGAAAAAACAAAGGTTACTATTACCCCGCGCGGATTTATTGAAGTAAGCGCGCAACTACAGACGAATGATGCAAAGATATATGCAATCGGTGATATCGCCGGAGATCCGATGCTCGCGCATAAAGCCTCGCACGAGGCGCGGGTAGCCGTTGAAGCAATACTCGGACATAAAGTTGCATTCGAGCCGAATGCCATTCCCGCGGTAGTGTTTACCGATCCGGAAATTGCCTGGGCGGGATTAACCGAAACGCAGGCAAGAGAGCGCGGTTTGAAGTATGAAGTTGCCAAGTTTCCCTGGGCAGCTTCGGGCCGTGCAACCACATTAGACAGGAATGACGGTGTTACCAAGCTGCTTATTGACAGTTCAACACAGCGCATTATCGGGATCGCCATCTGCGGTGCCGGTGCCGGTGAACTTATCGCCGAGGGCGTGCTTGCACTTGAAATGGGAGCAACCGTTGAAGATTTGAAACTAAGTATTCACCCTCATCCAACGCTATCGGAAACGGTTATGGAAGCCGCCGAAGTGTATTTCGGTCAAAGCTCGCATTTCTATAAACCCAAAAGATAGAGCCTGATGCCGTGGCAATGAATAATTGAGAATGAACACTGAATAATGAGGGCAAAATTCAAAGTGTAAACCCGAGTGCATTGTATGAGAAATAAATTGTCAAGGCACTCTCAGAATTGATATTAACAGGGTGGTAATTTGCAAAAATGAAGATTGTATTTGCTAATGCCACCCTTTATACTTTGTTACCGTTTAAACCGTTGTTTTAATTGTTCAAGTTAGTTTAATGATCAACGGTTCCACGGAAAAATCGTTCAATAGCCCCGACACAGCGAACAATATTTTCTCGTCAAGGCAGGATGGAGGCGAAGCATCGGTATGAGAGCAAGATATCCGAAAAGACTGTTTTCTAATAAACGGTGTTATATAAAAAATTCATATTTTTAGACTTTGATTTAATTTCTCGTTTTTGAAACTGGAAAAATTTATCTGTTTTCCAGTGAAGGGAAATTGTTTGAATACAACAAACTAATTTTTTTTAATTTCGTGGTGGATTGCTGAACATGAAGCTTTTCATATTAACTTTTGTTGTTTTGATTTTTTGTTTGTACCCGGTACATGCTCAAGATAATGACACGCTCTATATTCGAAAAAAGGCGGGCGGATACATATTCGCAAAAAGGGGTTCCATGTCCCCACGTAGTATCCGTATCTTGCAGGCAAACGGCAGCATACTAGCTGTTCCGTGGAATGAAATTAGTTTGCTCACCTTTAATGATAAAAATGATTCACTCTCATCAGGAACAAATCCCCTTCATGTATCTATCAGTCCGGCAATTGCTGAGTCGAAGTATTATTCCGCCCATTTTTTAATTGGATTAGGTTTAAGCCAAACACAAAGCACAGCCTTTGGATTTAAAGGAAATATAAATATGCCCTATCAGGTTAGTTTCGGCATACAAGGGCTTTTTGCAACTGATATAAGTGAAATTGAGCGAAACACGCGTAAACCGGAAAGTGTTTTTGCCGTAGGCCCGGATGCTGGCTATATTACAGACCTCAGTTTTGTTAGAATAACTTTTTCTTTTAATTTCGGTGCTGCTTTTGTAACCTATAATAGTAGAAATGAGATTGACAGAGATTCCCGATCATCCGTAACCGAATTTTATTATGCGCCGGGATTGACATTCTCTATAAACAAAGAAGGAATGATATTGGGGTGTGGTTTGCGTTTAATTGCTGCAACAAACATTAACCATTTGGGATTGTACCTCACAGCAGGAATATAATCATAACTGTTTGCTGAAATGCTTGAATAATAAAAAACATGGACGCAAGGACAAAACGCTGTCTACCCGATTGAACAAAATTTTAGAAAAATCATGATAAAAAAACAAAGTCTCATCAATATAGTGCTCATCTTGTTTGCCTATGCAGTTACATACGGACAGGGAAAAGATACGATTTTTGTACGCCTTAAATCCGGAGAAATAGTAAGCGGCTATCTTTCTAACACTCAGGAAAATGTTGTTACTTTTAAAACAATTGCAGGCGGCAAAGATTCTCTGCTGTTAACGGATGTCTATTTTATCACAACCAAACAGGTGCTTGATTCACTTAAAAGGAGAGATGGGTTAAAACAAGAGTATTTTACAGAGAATCCGGACACCCCGCCAAATCTTGGGAAAAATTTATACGGGCTCGTAGGATATTTGCCAGAACCCAAAAGGTCCCTTGCATTCGGAGCAGGGGTTGATTTTTTATTTAGTAATCTTTTCCTTGTAGGCGCTCAGTTCGTTTTACATGCTGATACTCGAACGGCATATTCCGATGGCAGGAAGCACAATTATAAAACAACTATAATGGCCGGTCTTCAAACCGGAATTCGTTTGCCGTTACACAATTTCCCGGTTCAAGTGGGGGCATCTGTCGGTGCTATTTCAACGCGGGAAGAATACCAATCTACGCGGTCGACCTTCTGGAAAATAGGCGATGACAATGTAACTGAAGTGATGCGATTTTACGTTAGCCCATTTGTTGAAATAAAAACGCCGCTGGAGTTCATCAACCTGTCTCTTGGGGCAAAAGTAATTATTGCCCCGCGAAAGAAAATGTTTTGCCTGTTCATGGCTTTTAGGATATAAAGTAACAAATCGGCTGAAAGCTGAGCCGGAATATGATTTCCGCCGACAATTGTGTGTTTGGAATAAAGCGTATAGAGGTTGCCGCCATTTGTTTTTTTTTGCAAAAGCCGATTCTTATTTGTCACAAAAAGATTTTTTTTACATTGTGCGCGAAGTTTCACATCAATTTATTGGTGTCCCGATAAGACCAATCTTCCACAGTGAGGTATCGGTTAGGCTCAGGGGAAAAGCCCCCTTATTTGCAAAGGAATAAATCGACTTACCGTTTTTTTTACCCTTTTTAAACATGCGGAAAATACTATTTTAGAGTTTTGAATTATTTGCCGTAAGTCCATGCGTTTTATTTATACCATTGTCACAATTCTGTTTATCACTTCTTTTGCATCACTTGCGCAACCGCGTAATAAATCCGATGAAGAAGGAAAAGAAAGCCTTGCAAAAAAGAACAAGCAATGGTATATGTCGTTGTACCGTATTTATATACCCGATTATTCGTACAAGTTTCAGGAATCCTTTTATCTTGTGCAGAAGGCGAATGCCGGAGATCCGTTTGCACAGCATGAACTGGGACTGCGGTATTTAATTGGTGATGGTTTTGAAACGGACACATTAAAAAGCATATTATGGATACGGAAAGCAGCGGATCAGGAATTACCCTCTGCCAGTTATAACCTCGCGATATTCTACAATAACGGATTCAAAGATCAGTGGGACCCGTTCATGGCATTCCGTTATTTTCAGCGTGCAGCCCAATACGGGATGACAGAGGCTGAGTTTGCCGTTGGCGTGTTTTTTACCGAGAATCTGGTTATGGAAAAAAATATTGATTCAGCTTTTTACTGGATAAAACGCAGCGCGGGCAAGGGGTTTGCCCCGGCCATTGATGCCCTTGGTAAACTGAGGGAAAATTATCTTGAGTTGAAAACCACGGTTGATCCGGCAAACGGGAAGGCGGCTACCAAAACAGCTTACGTGCAGGATTCATCAGTTATAGCTAAGTTTAATAAAAAATCCACGGGCACACTTTCGATGGACTTTATGGATATCGGACGTGATTCTTCAAGCATCCCCTCCGATTCGGCATATTTTATCCGCCTGATAAAAAATGAGCATGGTGATATTAAAGAGAATCTCGGCCTGTATAAAGAGGATTCGCTCGAGCTGCTCTCATCCGGGGAAATACTGCACGCGCTCAGCGTTTCAGCAGAGGCTGGCAGCCCCGATGCGAACCTGTATCTTGGGCGGTTTTATGAAAAAGGTATGAAACCTGATATGATAAAGGCACTCGTGTATTTCCTGAGGGCATACCGGTTGGAATCACCGCTTTCGCCGGTAATGATAAACAGGATGATTGACAATAAAAATATTATGGCAGAGGTGTACCGCCAAACTGAAAAAAGAAATCCGGATGCATTATTCGTTTTTGCAGCTCTTAATTCGATGGGGTATAGTTCTGTTCTAACTCCCGAGCTGCTCCTTAAATATCTGCGGGATGCCGCGAGCAAAAAACACGTACCTGCTTTACTCGAAGCGGGACAGTTGGAGTTTACCGGCAGGGTAACAAAACCCGATACAGCCGCTGCCCGTGCATACTGGGCAACAGCAGAAGGATTAGGCGCACGGGAAGGGGCTTTGCGCATGTTATTCACAAAAATCGTATCACAGAATACCTGCGATGCAGCAGGCCGGGCATATCTGATGGATGCTGATTCGCTCGGTTCTATTCTAGCGCAAACGGCTCTGGGGCTTATTTTCGAAAAAGGCATTGGTGTAGAGGCCGATAAAAAAACGGCGATAAAATACTACCGTAAGGCCGGTTACCGGGGAAGCAGCATCGCTTTTTTGGCTATACGCCGGATGTATAATTCTTTGCGGCCTGAAGAGGAAGCATTCAAACTTGGTAAGAATGATGGAGTAGAATAATATTTAGTTCCAAATCCGGATATTTTCTGAGTAAAATGTCAGCTTCCCGGTAAAGCTTCCAAAATAGTTGAGAATAAGATTCAACCCGAATCATACAATAGCACTTCTAGTTTGCTGTAAGTCCTTTAACAATAGTTAGTTGCGACCTCACCCTTGATCCTTCGTAAGGCAATGCCTCCCAAGGGAGGTAAACGTGTCAACTTAAGTCACCCAAAAATGCCTTGCATTTATTCATCAAAGTAATGACCTTCTTCGTACTAACATGCAGTATTGCACAAGAATCACTGATGTAAAAAATACTCGCAC
>JACPGF010000374.1 GCA_016182615.1 Ignavibacteriales bacterium | reverse complement strand
TTTTTTGCAGTATGCTCCAAAAATTCCTGAAATTGTTTCTCGGCCTGAACCTTGAGAATTGAATAGGTTTTAAAATTTATAGCAGTCATCTGAAACAGCCTCACTAACATTGCCAATCTACTGACAGAAAACATCTTAGCCAAATTTTCAATCATTGGCATTGTTATTAATGCGGCATCTTGCGGTAGAGCCTCCAATAACTGTTTTTCAGGCATCAAGGTTTCTGCTGCAACCCGGTTGCAATATAGTTCTATTTCGTCATTATCCGTAGAGCTAGTCTCATCCTCAATATTGATATTACTAACTCCGGTAGAATTTAGCCAAAGGTGCGCCAATTCATGCACCAATGTAAAAAGCTGCGAATTCAGATAATCTTTTCCATTTAAAAAAATGTATGGCGCATAAGGATCAGTTATAGCAAAGCCTCGTACTTCTTCAATATCAATCAACATCCGGCTGTGAACATTTCCGGAAATAGCAATAAAAATACCGCGGGCTTCAGCTTTTTCAATCCAATGTTTAAGGGCATCTGTGTTTTTGGGAATACTATTTATTTGCAACTCACGCCTAATATCCCCGGCTACTTGTTTAACTGGAGTGGAAAGAGTATATCTGCCAATAAAGTTCAATCGCGACCGCCCTTCTTCTTTTAGAAAATCGGACATCCATTCCTGTTTGGCTTGTATTTCCCTAAGAATAAAGGTAAGTGCTGTGCTAAATTCGCCCTTATGTTCAGTTTTCCGGAAATCCCTTAATGTCTCAAAATCTTTTGGGGGAACCGGTAAGAAAAAAACCGCCACCGGTCTTCGGACAAGTTTAGCAATTCTCTCAAGCTGAGCCAGTTATCAACGCCTTACTCAAAATAAAACTCTAACTTGTTTTTTAGTAATACTAATTTACGGAGTCGCCCGTCAAAGCGCAACCGATTAATCTTTGCTGAATTTATTTAGCCAACTGAAGAATCTATCATATTGAAAAAATGACATCAGAATTCCTTTGTCTCACTGAATCTTCTGCCGGTGTGCCCTATACCTTTTTATAAAACATCTGCAACAATCCTGTTTCGTAAGTTAGCATTTGCTGCGGCAAAAAATGCTGGCGGAATGACTTGCCCCCGAAAAGTGTTATGCCCTTACCCAGCACTACAGGGTGTACGGAGATAATCATTTCGTCAATAAGCCCGTGCTCTAAAAATAGTCCGTTAATTTCGCCGCCGCCGGTCAGCCAGATATCCCTGCCATCCTGTTCTTTCAGTTCACGGATAAACTCAGGTATGCCATCGGTTAAATACTTCAGGTATTCAGTCTCCTCACCCTTGTTATGCGAGATGATGTAATTCATGCGGTCCGAATGCAAATACGTATCAGAAAAACTCATTACCTGTTGATATGTTTTCGCTCCCATTACAATGATGTCTATTTTTTCATAAAACTCTTTATAACCATAATCGGAATCGACAAACAACCAGTCTATTTCTCCATTGGGGCCTGCAATAAAACCGTCTAGGCTTGCAGCAGTAAACAGAATAACTTTTCTCATAGCGGACACCTGCTCTTTAATTTTAATTTAACCGTTTGCAAGATAAACATACTCCGGATTTTTAGGAACTGTTTTCTGAGGAACCACATGTCAGATAGCCTTTTGGTTACGAAACTTTTTAACTATATTTGCATCTAATCATAAAAGAAAGGAAAATGATTTTATGGAAGAATACAATATAGAATACAAAACGTTATCACAGGATATTATAAAAGTACAGCAGGCTTTCCTCTCGCGTGTTTACGGTTGGATGATGCTGGGGCTTTTGTTAACTGCCGGAATGGCAATGTACACGGTTACTAATGAGGCTTTGCTCAGTTTTATTTTCAGCAGTAGAATAACGTACTTTGGTCTGATTTTCCTGCAATTGGGTATGGTTATTTACCTATCGGTGCGAGTGCAAAAAATGCAGGCAATTACTGCTACGGTAATTTTTATAGCCTATTCAATTCTAACGGGGTTAACCTTGTCGGTGATATTTATGGTATATACCGCAGGTTCTATTGCCTCGACATTTCTTACCACTGCGCTCATGTTTGGTGCAATGGCCATGTACGGGTATTTTACCAAGCGTGATCTTACCGGTGTCGGTTCCTTTATGATGATGGGGCTTTTCGGTATGGTTATCGCTTCGGTTGTTAACATATTCCTCGGAAGTGAAAATGTATCATGGATAGTATCGTTTATCGGGGTAATTGTTTTTACCGGACTAACTGCTTATGATACGCAGAAAATGAAATCAATGGCGTATGTTATGATGGAGGGCCATGAGACAGCACGAAAAGGCGCAATTATGGGTGCTTTAACCTTATACCTTGACTTTATAAACCTGTTCCTTTCATTGCTGCGATTGTTCGGCGACCGTAAATAGTTTTGTTATTGAACTAAAAAAAAGCCGCTTGTTTGAGTCAAGCGGCTTTTTTTGTTTAAATTTTATTAAAAACGCAGATGCTTTACCGTCATACCATTGTTAATTAATTCCTTCAATGAAGATATCCCGATATCAAGATGCAGATTAGCATAATCCAAAGATACCTTTTTATCGCTCTGCGCAGTTTTAACTCCATCGGGGGTCATTGGCTGATCTGAAACAAGCAGCAGAGCGCCCGTGGGGATTTTATTGTAAAAGCCGGTAATAAATATGGTTGCTGTTTCCATATCAATACCCATGCAGCGTAACGAGGAAAGATATTTCTTAAACTCGTCATCATGTTCCCAAACACGGCGGTTGGTGGTAAAAACGGTTCCAGTCCAATAATCCCGTTTAAAATTACGAATAGTTGTTGATATTGCTTTTTGCAGATTAAATGCCGGAAGCGCGGGTACCTCGGGAGGGAAATAATCATTCGATGTACCTTCCCCTCGTATTGCAGCGATTGGAAGTATCAGGTCGCCTAATTTGTTTATTTTTTTTAACCCGCCGCATTTCCCAAGGAATAAGCAGGCTTTTGGTTCGATGGCAGAGAGCAAATCCATGATAGTTGCCGCGTTTGCACTGCCCATTCCAAAGTTAATAATCGTTATACCCTCGGCGGTTGCATTGGGCATCGGTTTATCGACTCCTTTTATGGGCACTTTAAATCGCTTCGCGAAGCGCTCCACGTACTCGTTAAAATTAACAAGAATGATATACTGCCCGAATTCAGCGTTCGCCGTGCCTGTGTACCTCGGCAGCCAGTTTGCAACAATCTGTGCTTTTGTTTTCATAGTGCTCTCAAAAAAAATTCTAATATCTAAAAGGGATGCAAAATTAAAAAAATACCCGGTAACTAAAAAAATATATTATCTGATGCCAAAGAAATACTCGAACGGATAATGTACACGCTTTGCCCATGCAGCTTCACTGTGCTCAGCTTCAGAGTCAATTATAACCATAAAATCATCGTTTGCCCTGTATCCGGCGTTCTTAAGTGCGGACACCATTGCATCAACACCGGGCTGCAAGAGTAAGTCCAGTTTAACACCACCATTGTCTATATACAACTTCAAATCTTTTTTAACCCCTCCTGAACTGTTAACATTCTTTATTGCATCAAAATTATCAATTTTAAATGCAGGAGAAAAGCATGCCGCCATGGAAAAAACAGAATCATACTTCCAAGCCAATAGAAAAGAGATTAACCCGCCCAATGACGAACCACCCGTTGCAGTGTGTTTTCTACCGGGAAGTGTCCGGTATTTGCTGTCAATTAAGGGTTTCAGTTTTTGCACGATAAATGCCATGTAGGCACTGCCTGTGTCCGTTTCGGAGTACTCCCAATTGCGGGCAATTGTATTATTTATTCCAACGATGATAAAAGGCACAACTTTCAAATTCCTGATGAGGCTGTCCGCGCATTCATCCGCCTGCCAATCAACACCAAATGATGAAGTTGCAGGGTCGAACAGGTTTTGCCCATCGTGCATGTACATCACAGGGTAACTGCCTGTAGATTCTTCATATCCGGGCGGCAGCCAAACTTCTACTTCTCTGCTTCGTAAACCGGGATATGTCAAGTTTTTGTAATAATCCACTTTACCTGTCACTTTCCCCGCGAGGGGTTTAAAATCTTCCAAATCTTTCCACGAGCTAATATTATACGTGATTGTTGTATCCCCATGAACGGTTAACAACTTGTTGCCCGGTACTTTCCCCTTTTCAAAAATAGCTTCCGTTTCCCATGTACCGCGGGTAAACTTAAACTCAAGTGGAATACCATCTGGCAACAATATAGTTTTCCGCAACAATCCATTCCCCATCAACTCAAGTTGAATTGATCCGGGATTCCAAAATCCTAAGGCTTCATGATTACCTGTAATGTAAACATGCTCCCCGGGTTTTAAATTATCTGTGCTTATCATAAAGGTTACATTGCTCTGCTGTGCCCGCACGGTAAGCATAAAACCACAAATTGCCAATAAAAGAATTTTTTTCATGTTGGAGTATATGTTTCTTATTAAGTATTTTTCAGACAGTATATAATCGCTGTATTAAACTAATTATCCAATCATTAAAGTTACTGCAATTTTATGAAAAAGAACAGACATCCGCTCATTCAGGCTCTTTTTTCGACTACGGTGCTTGTTGCCGCTCTTGGTTATTTTGTCGATATCTATGATTTGATTCTATTTGGTATTGTTCGCGTGCAAAGCCTTAAAGACCTTGGAGTCGCGGGCGATGAATTGATTAAAAACGGGGTACTCCTCCTCAATATGCAAATGGCTGGTATGCTTATCGGCGGTATAATTTGGGGCATCCTTGGTGATAAAAAAGGGAGGTTATCCGTACTTTTCGGGTCTATTATCCTTTACTCGGCTGCCAATTTTTTTAACGCATTCGTCGGCTCGATAACTATGTATGCCGTCTTACGTTTTATTGCCGGTGTCGGTCTTGCCGGAGAACTGGGTGCCGCGATAACATTGGTCAGTGAAGTGATGAGCAAGGAGTCACGAGGTTATGGTACAGCCTTAGTTGCAACAATCGGCGTCAGCGGGGCAATCTTCGCGGCAATTGTTGGAGAACTGTTTAGCTGGCAAACCGCGTACATTATCGGCGGCGTACTTGGCTTTCTGCTTTTATTAACCAGAGTAAAAATGTTCGAGTCGGGCATGTTTAAGAATCTTGAACAAAAAGGAGTGGGGCGCGGAAAGTTTCTTGCCTTGTTTACTTCGCACGACCGTTTCAAACGATATATTAATTGCGTGCTTATTGGCATGCCCATATGGTTTGTTGTCGGTGTGCTTATTACTTTTTCACCTGAATTTGCCAGAACGCTTGGCTATACAGGGCCGGTTGTTGCAGGGCGGTCTATACTGTTTACATACGCGGGATTAATTTTCGGTGATTTCCTTAGCGGGTTTTTAAGCCAGCTATTGCAAAGCCGTAAAAAAGTAGTTGCCTATGCAATTGTTGTTACTGCTTTGTTGGTTGCCTTGTTTTTATATTTTCCGGGTAACACCGCATTTCATTTTTACGCTTTCTGTGTGCTATTGGGGCTGGCAATTGGCTACTGGGCGGTGTTTGTTACCGTTGCCTCTGAACAGTTTGGTACTAATCTACGCGCAACGGTTACGACTACGGCGCCCAATTTTGTAAGGGGCGCGGTAGTTCCCATTACATTTGGATTTGAAGCGCTCCGCGGCTCTGTTGGCATGGTGTATGCCGCTTCTATCATCGGCACTATCTGCATAGTAATTGCCCTAGCGGCCGTTTACAGTTTAAAGGAAACTTTTGGAAAAGACCTTAATTTTTTGGAGAATATATAGATGCGCGCTTTGAAAAATGATGCTTAACGAATGCGATGACAGCAATTTAGGATTTGTGGACTGTACAAGATTGGTTTAGTTTAGAATTTGTTTTACTGCCTCTAAAACGTGCCGTGATAGCAGTGGGAAAGTACCGTTACAATATTATATCCATTACTTCCCGTCACTACTTGTGTTGTATTAGTTATATTTTCCTTACAACGGTGGCGGGGGCAGTTACCAAGTCGTGTTCCATAAAACACAAACACTCGTAAATAAAAAAAGAGATTGACAAAAAGCTTGCTGTTTTCCGTCACCATCTTCCTCCTGTTAAAACCAATTAAAACACAGTAAGCACGCAGAGATTCTACTGCGGCTGTGTTTACCAATTACTGGGGATGGTAAACGAGAAAGTACTACCTTTCCCAATTTCACTTTCAATTGAAATTACACCGCCGTGCTGCTCAATCATTTCTTTAACAAGCAGCAAGCCCAACCCGGTGCCTTTTTCATTATTCGTTCCGGGTGATGAGAAATGTTCTCCCAGAGCAAACAGTTTTGCTAAATCCTCTTTGGCAATACCGGTTCCGGAATCTTTAATAGAAATCCTAATACGATTCTTTACCTGCTTGGCAGAAATAAGGATGGTGCCGTTTTCTGGTGTAAATTTTATAGCGTTAGAGATGAGGTTTTCTAAAATGGAAACCAACATTTTACTGTCAGCATACACTTCGAACTTTGTAGAGACAGCACTTGATAATTGTATCTTTTTACCTTGTGCCATTGGCAGCAACAGCCGCAGAATTTCCTGAATTGTTTCTTCAAGATTTAAGGCAGCAGGCGAGAAACTCATTTTTCCGGTTTGCAATCTGGACCATTCCAACAGGTTCTCAACAAGCCGGAATACATTTTTATTAAGCGAGTACAGTTTATTCAAGAGGTCCCGCATCTCCCCGGTGTTCAGGTCATCGAACTCTTCACACAAAATTGAACTGTATCCCAAAATGCTTTGAAATGGACTTTTCAAATCATGCGCAACTAAGGACAAAAACTTATCTTTTGTTAAATTAGACTGACGCAACTCCTCGGAATACTTTTTATTTTCTTCCTCAATACGCTTTTTTTGCGTGATGTCTCTAAAAATACTAAACAGGCATGTTTCACCATTTTGTGTTTCTATAAAAGAATCGGATACTTCCACAAAAATAGTCCGGCCTGAGAGCAGTTTTAACGGGGACTCCCTGATTGACTGCAGTTGCCGCGAATGGAAATTTTCCGAATAGCGGCGCAAAATACGCTGCCCGTTGTCATGCGAAGTATCGTACATAACAGTAATATCAAACCCTTCCAGAGCGCTTCGTTCCAATTCAATCATGCGGCAAAAAGCCTCGTTAACAGAAAGAATTACCCCCTTGCTGTTCGTTAACCGCATCCCATCAACAGATTGTTCCCAAATATGTTTAAGCAGTGCCTCTGCAAGAAGTGGATCAGGCTGAATTTTTTCTGCTGTGGATAATTTATTCAAGAGTACCAAGCATCCGCAGATATTTCCGTCAGACTGATATTCAGGCAAGAGCATATACTCAAGATTAATTTCTAAGCCAGCTTCATTGATAAGCGAGCATTGGTTTTTCATGCTCATTCCCGATGTAAATGCAGCCTGAATTTTTTCAGAGAGTCCACATGCAATAAAAAGCGGATAACTGAAACAATTGAGATGGCAGAGTAAAGATCTTTCTTCGCGAATTCCAAGCAGGGAATAGAAATGCTCATTCGCATCGGTAAGATACCCATTTTTATTAACATAAAAACCGGGTAAAAACGTACTGGAAAGAATACTATGTGACTGCATTTTTACCAGAGAATCGGCCGCCAAGTTTTTAATGAGTAATTGATGCATAACCAAAAAGAAAAACGGAATGGAAAAAACAATAGTGCATCATGTATGGGCAAAGCAACCCGCCCTCCTTATTACAAGGAGTTAATCTGTAACGAAAACTATGTCCCAAAAAGAGCAATGAAATCACCGACGGTAAAATTGGTTAAAGTACCAGAACTCTAATGAACCAAGTTAAAAAAAGAAAGGCTTGTTTCCAAGCCTTCCTTTTAATGAACAAATGTTACTGAAAACTCTATTTTACAAGTTTAAAGTCAACACGCCTGTTAAGCATTCTGCCTTCTGAGGTATTGTTGTCTGATACAGGTTGTTTTTCGCCTTGAGCAGAAACGGTTAAACGGCCGGCATCAACACCTTTTGCAACCAAAAAGTTTTTTACAGCGTCAGCACGCTTGGCTGAAAGTTTCGTGTTTCCTTTTTCGCTGCCAGTTGCATCGGTATATCCCAAAATTTCAACTTTAAGAGATGGATAGCTCATTAAAGTCTGAGCTGCCTGAGCAAGAATCGAGTAATTTTCAGAGTTGATAACCGCACTGTTAACATCAAAATTAATTCCGATTAATGCAGGTTCTGCACCACTTGCACTAACAAAAGTTTTTGTCTCAACCGGGGTAGCAAGCTTACTTAATTTTTTGTCGATCATGTTTTCAATTTTTGCATAATCAATGTCAGCAGGAACATGTTTAGGCTGTGAGGCTTCAATCATTTTCTGTAGCTTATCATAATCTACCGTTGCAGCAGGTGTGTAATAGTTTTCGGTCAAACCACTTGGAGCTTCGCAATATTTCGATTTAGCACCACGGGCAAAATAGTAAATTGCTCCTACTTCAGCGTTTACATAAGTATCAAGCGGGCCACCGAATAAACCGCCCTGCGGGCCGTTGGCGCCATCAAATCTGTCTGTAGAAATTGTGTTGTGGTTAAACTCTCCGTGAAAATCCCAATCACCGCTAATCCTATACTGCATACCGGCAATAAACGTAATGCCAATTTCACCAAACACCCATTTGTCATTTTTGCCATTAAGCGCATCTGTTAAGGTGTAATTTAACAACGAAATACCGGTGCCTAAGTATAATTTAATAGGGGCACATGGGGTAATTCTAAAGAGATAGTCGGTATGTAAACCTAAAGTATTATTTTCTGTGGCAGGAGTTTTATAACCGGCTACTGTGGTTGCTGATGATGTCATTCTCAAATAATCAACTTTGAAACGAAGCGAATTTTGTTCATCAAAGTCTCTCTGATAATACACATGGGCACCAAAATCAAAAAACTCTGCATAGATGTCCCCGAACATCCTCGGTGAGGAGAGGCCAAAACCAAATCCGGAACCATCTGTGTAGGTTGTCTGCCCAAATACTGTGGCAGTTAAAAGTAACATAAACGCCATACGTTTAATATTCATATCTATCCTTTCAAAAAAATACGTAAAATACTAATTATAAGTGCAAACTCTCTCAATATGCACTTTAAAGTAAAAGTCGATTGCAATATACTATTTTTTTTTGGGGGAATATAATAGTAAAACCCAGATACTTACATTGAATAAAAAAATCAAAAAAAAATTCCATATTTATAATGCATACCAGCCGTAAAGAAATTGTCCGAATTGCGTACCCGCGAGAAACGAATTCTCTTAAAGTGATTGAGCAATTTCGGCATTTATCACTTCTATAAACCGGTTATAGAGATTTTGTATCTGGGCACAGAAGAATAGACATCTGCCTGAGAAAAATTAATTGGGAGTTTCCAGTACCTTTTTTAATAGTTCAAGGATTTCCTGACGAGTGAATGGTTTCGAAATATAATGGGTACAACCGGCATTCAGGAAAATTTCCCTGTCGCCAACCATTGCATACGCGGTAACTGCAACAATCGGGATGGTTTCATACCCGCTAATTTGCCGTATCTGTTTTGTTGCTTCCATGCCATTCATGCCCAAACCAAGATTGATGTCCATGAGAATAACGTCATACTGACCGGCTTTAGCCATTTCAATTGAAGTAGGGCCATCCAATGCGCTATCCACTAAGCAAACATTCTTGATAAAGTAGGTTATCACATCCCTGTTTTCAGGGTTGTCTTCTACCAAAAGGACTCGCGGCTTCTGGGGTTCTGTTTTTCCTATATCTTGGGCCATATCTTTTGTATTTCTTAATGTGTTACGCCGTTGCTAAAATCTTTATGATACTGTCTTTTTTTTCAATAATGGGCCTCATTAAAAACAGCACCATTGTTCCCTTTGAAAAATATGAATTTTATTTTAAAAGGGGAAACAATATTACTTAAAATAATTCATTTTACTTCAGTAGCATCATTTTTTTTGTTTTATTAAAAACTATTTCACCAAAT
>JACPGF010000378.1 GCA_016182615.1 Ignavibacteriales bacterium | reverse complement strand
CAAACTTAAACTTCTTTTCTGTTATTATGTTCGCCATCTTCGGGCAGGCTGTCACTTTCAATTTTTGGAGCTTGTTCCTGAGCATCAACACTATTGCCTTCGGTGTCCTCAGATGCCGTTATCATTTCTTCCCCAACAATTGGTTCACCGGATTGAACAGCAACTTCAGCCGCGTCAAGCGCCTCTGCCTCCGCCTGATGCTTTTTATAAAACAGCAACAAAATTCCTACTCCAATTGAAACCGCTGAGTCAGCAATATTAAATATCGGGAAACGGTCATACGTTCGGCCGAATAAAGTGATATCCCAAAACTCAACATCAAAAAAGTCCACGACCTTGCCGTAAAACAGCGGTGCATAATCAAAAAATACACCGTAAAATGTCCGGTCAATCAAATTACCAATCGCCCCACCCAAAATAAGCGCTAATGCAATACGGAGGCTGAGGCTTTGTTTGCGGACGGTATATAAATAATATACAAGTCCGCCTGAGGCGATAATTGAAAAAACAGAAATCCACAATTTGGAGGTGGGGTTTAGATCAATCCCAAATGCCATTCCCGGGTTTTCGACAAAAGTCAATTGAAAAAAATTACCGATGAGCGGAATAGACTGCCCATGCCCCATTCCCTGATGCGTAATACCAAGAAATGGAATAGCAAAGCCTTTGACCAGTAGTTTAGTAACCTGATCGACAATTACAACTATTAATGTTATATATAATGAATTCAAAAAAAATATCCCGTTAATTCCTTAATTACCTTAGTCTCGGTTTTTCTTGCATTTTCTTAAGCTGCACACATTGTTGCGAGTGCGGCACAGCTTCCAAGCGTTCCTTGGGAATAAGCGGACAGGTAGGGCATAACATTTTAGGATCATCAGCACAATCTTTGCACAAACCATAGGTTCCCGCTTCAATACGTTTCAGAGCCTCTTCAAGATAACCAAGAAATTTCTGCTCGCGCTGCGCATAGAAATAATTTTTTTCTTTCTCCATCGCGTCAGTACCCTGCTCTGCCATGTGTAACGAGTATGGGCTGTTTTCATTAATGTACTCGCCGGTTGAAGGGTCAAGCATCTGATCGCGGAGTGTTTGCAAATTATTAATAGCCTCGCTTTGTTTTTCGAGAATAATTTTTTTGAACTCGTCTAACTCTTCGCGCGTGTAACGCAGCTTAGTTGGTTTCGGTTTTGGTTTTTCAATTACTTTTGCTTTTTCAGGAGCTTTAGGCTTTTCTGGAATTTTCACTTTTTCAGGCACTTTTACCGGTTCGGGTTTTTTGACCTTTTCAATTACTTTTGGTGTCTCTTTAATCGTTTCCTTAGTTTTAGCTTTTACTTCTTCGGGTTTAGTCTTAACAACTTTAACCGGAGCAGCAACAGCTTTTTTCACTTCAACTACTTTTTCTTGTTTAACCGTTTTCTTCACTGATTCAACTTTCTTTACCTTAGTTACTTGCTTTGTCTTAATCGCTTTTGAAGGAGCTTTTGCAACTGCCGTTTTTTTAGCGGCAATAACTTTTGCCGTCTTTTTTACCGGCACTGCCTTAGCGACCGCCTTTTTTACCGGCTTTGCCGCAGTCGTTTTTTTATCCGCTTTTTTTACGGGTTTTACTTTGGCCGTTGATTTCGGGGCCGCTTTTTTTACCACAGGTTTTTTAGCTGCCATGGTATTTGCTCCTTCTCACTCTTATTTCTTTTTAATTATAATAGTAATTTTAAAATCATCGATTTCAACCTCATGGCCGTTTCCGGCTGCTGCTTCTTTAGTTATAGAAACAGCCAAGGTTTCGTTGCTGACATATTGTTCGTACATTGTAATTGCCTTAGCAAATTCATCCGGTGCCTCATAAGCAATACTTATACGGTCGGTCACATCAAATCCACTATCTTTGCGAAGATTTTGTACACGGTTAACAAACTCCCGTGCACGACCCTCTGCAATCAAATCTTCATTCAGTTCCAAATCTAATGCAACAGTAACACCATCTTCGTTCGAAACGACCCAGCCAGCAATTTCGGTGCGGAGTATTTCTACATCTTCCGGTGTAACTGTAACATTTTCGCCATTAACGGCTATTTCAATGCTCCCGCCTTTACTCAGCGCATCTACATGTTCCCCTGCAAGTTCCCTGATGGCATTTGCCACGGGGTTTACTTTTTTACCATGCTTCGGCCCGAGTGACTTAAAATTGGGCTTAGCCGATTTTTGCACGATACCTGCATCATCGACGAGAACAATCATTTCTTTAATATTCAACTCTTCAAGGACGACATCCTGCATTTTAGCCAATGCATCCTTCTGGGCTTCGTTTACCGCAACCATCATTTTTAACAGCGGCTGCCGGACTTTAAGGTTATGCTTTGCCCGCATTGCCCTGCCCATGTAAACTACATGCTGCGCGATATCCATTTTTGTTTCTAATTCTTTATCGCGGTACCCGGCTTTTGGCATAAATGACAAATGAACAGATTCCGCTGCATCCCTGCCTGTTGCAAGGTTTAAGTTCCGGAAAATCTCTTCAGCAATAAACGGAACGAACGGTGCAGCCAGCTTACTGATAGTATCCAAACACTCGTATAATGTTTGATATGCCGAAAGCTTATTCGCGTTCATCTCCGATTTCCAGAAACGACGGCGGCAGCGGCGCACGTACCAGTTAGATACATGATCTATGGTAAACGATGCAAGCAGCCGCGCAGCTTTTGTTACGTCATAGCCATCCATCAAGTCCTGATATTCTTCGATTACCGAGTTCATTTTCGAGATAATCCAACGGTCTATTTCCGGACGATCTTCGTAAGGAACAAGTGCCTGGCTAAAGTCGAAATTGTCGATATTTGCATAAAGCGTAAAAAATGCGTACGTATTATACAAAGTTCCGAAGAATTTTCTCTGATAATCTGCTAAATCTTCTTCACTAAATAATGTTGGGCGCCAAGGCGGACTGTTGATAATCAGGTACCAGCGGGTAGCATCGGCGCCAAATTTATCAAATAACACGAACGGGTCCACCGTGTTGCCTTTGGATTTGGACATTTTCAGCCCTTTTTTATCCAAAATCAAATCATTCACCAGACAGTTTTTATACGCCACACTGTCAAACAACATGGTTGCTATCGCGTGCATGGTATAAAACCATCCGCGGGTCTGGTCAATTCCTTCGGAAATATAATCAGCAGGAAAGTTTGCTTCGAACCATTCCTTATTTTCGAAAGGATAATGGAACTGCGCGAAAGGCATCGCGCCTGAATCATACCATACATCAATCAACTCCGGTGTACGGCGGTAAATCTTTCCGTCTTTTTCAAATAATACTTTATCGACAAACGGCTTATGTAAATCCAGCTTGGCGAGATCGGCAACGGAAATGCGTTTACCGTCTTCCTCGATGAAACCTTTTTTCAAATCTTCGATAGAGCCCACAGCGATAATATCACCATCATCGCTTAACCATAACGGTAGGGGCGTAGCCCAGAAACGATCCCGTGAAAGTGCCCAGTCTTTATTCTCTTCAAGCCAGTTGCCAAAGCGTCCGGTGCCAACTTCAGGCGGTGCCCAATTGATGGTTTTGTTCAATTCAATCATACGGTTTGCAACTGATGTTGTACGGATAAACCACGACTCGCGTGCATAATAAATTACCGGTACATTTTCGAATCTCCACGAAAACGGGTAACTATGCTCGATAACGCCTTTTTTATATAATTTGCCTTCAAGACGAAGCTTTTTCATGATGGCATCATCTGCATCTTTTACAAACTGGCCTGCAAAGTCGGTTACTTCCCCGGTAAATAATCCGCCGCGGGTAACCGGCTGCAACATCGGCAAACCATATTTTTTCGAAATTTCGTAGTCATCTGCACCAAAAGCCGGAGCGATGTGCACAATTCCTGAACCGTCTTCCGTGCTGACAAAATCACCAACCAGAACGTAAAAGGCTTCTTTGTCAACCGTGCAGTACGGCATTAACTGCTCGTACTTAACACTTTCAAGAGTGCTCCCTTTAAATTCTTCAATTATCTCGTACTCGCCATCAAGGGCAGTTAAGCGTGCTTTAGCAAGAATGAGTGTCTTTTCTTTGTTAATAACTTTAACATAGTCTATATCCTCGCCAACTGCAAGAGCAACATTCGATATGAGTGTCCATGGGGTAGTGGTCCATACAAGGAAATACTCATCCTTATCAACCAGTTTAAAAGTGACATATACCGAAGGGTCCTTTGTCATCTTGTACCCGAGTGCAAGCTCATGCGAGGACAGCACAGTTTCGGAGCGGGGGCATTGTGGAACTATTTTGTAGTCCTTGTAAATCAGCCCCTTGTCAAATAATGTTTTAAGTGACCACCAGACGGATTCAATGTATTCATTGGTACAGGTAATATAGGCATCTTCCAAATTAATCCAGTAGCCCATACGGTCTGTCATTTTCTCCCATAAATCTTTATAGGTAAAAACCGAATTACGGCATGCCAAATTATATTTTTCAACTCCAAACGCCGGTATCTCACTTTTTGATTTGATACCAAGATGTTTTTCAACTTCTATTTCCACGGGTAAACCATGCGTATCCCAGCCTGCTTTGCGGTGTACCTGATATCCCTGCAATGTTTTATAGCGGCAAATAATATCTTTTAACGAACGGGCCATAACATGATGAATACCCGGTTTACCATTAGCGGTCGGAGGTCCTTCATAAAAAGTAAATGATTTTTTAGCATCTCTGGTTTGAACGCTCTTCTCAAAAATTCCGTTATCCTGCCAGAATTTTAATATTTCCAGTTCAATATTCGCGTAGTTAATTTTTTCGTCTAATACTTTATACATGTTTCTATTTAGCTTCTTCGTATTTTTTAATTAATTCTTTTTCAATTTGAATGAACTCCTTCAGCTCCCGTTCAATCCGTTCTTTTTTTAATATGGTGTTTTTTGCCTGTAATTCCGCCTCGTTTATAATTTTATTTGCCCGTATCTGAGCCTCGCGCACTGTCAGTTCCGATTCTTTTTTCGAATCTTTTATCGTATCCTCGATAAGCTTCAACTTCTCCTCCTGCATCTCAACTTTCGAGCGTAGTGTGAGGGCTTCGTTAATTGCCATGCCAAAGTAGCCCATACCTCCTAAAAATACATTTCGGAGTGCAAACAGGATAATGTTTTCTCCCGTGGGATTTGCAGCATTAAAATACTCTTTCAGGAAAATAACAAATGATATGCTGATAACTGCGACAACGATAGTTACCGCGAAAATAAGCTTGGCACCAAACTGCCATCCGAATGATCTGTTAATATAGTGCCCGGTTAAGTAACAGAAGAATGAAAGGACAAACCAGACGGCAAAATTCAAATCACCAAACCTGAACAGGTTTGTATCTAAAAAGTTGGAGGCAAATACAAGCACGGCCAATATCAGCACGGAAAAATACGAGAGATTTGTTTTTTCTGCCATTACAAACTCTTTATTACTTCTTTCATTATTAATGTCATCTTTGGTTCAGCCGCGTTAGCTGCTGCAATAACCTCATCAAGGCTTAATGGTTTTAACGCGTCCGGAAAGCATTCATCGGTAATAATGCTAAAGCCAAGCACTTTAATTCCCATATGGTTCGCCACGATATTTTCAGGAATAGTTGACATTCCCACAACATCAGCTCCGATATTTCGCAAAAACCGGTACTCGGCCTTTGTTTCCAGATTTGGCCCGGTAACTGCTACATAAACGCCTTTGTGTACTTTAATTTTATTTTCGAGCGCCACTTTTTCAGCAAGTTCAAGCAATTCATGGCTGTAGGGTTCGCTCATATCCGGGAACCGCGGCCCTAACTCGTCTTCATTTTTACCGATTAGCGGATTATCGCCAAGCAGATTAATGTGGTCAAGCATCAGCATGATATCGCCACGTTTGTAAATGGGGTTCATGCCGCCGCACGCGTTCGATACCAGTAATGTATTGACACCCAAAAATTTCATCACTCGTAATGGGTAAGTAATTTGCTGCATCGAGTACCCTTCATAATAATGAAAGCGGCCCTGCATGGCAACAACATTCTTACCGGCAATGCTACCAAGAATTAATTTTCCACTGTGCGATTCAACAGTTGAGAGCGGAAAATGCGGCAGATGCGCGTAATCAATTTCATGTTCAATTTTTATCTCGTTAACTAGACCGCCAAGCCCCGTGCCGAGTACAATTCCGGTTTCATAATTCTTACCGGTAAATGTGCGTATAACTGCAAGCGTTTCACGGATTTTTTCTGTTAATGTGCTCATAATAATTTATCAATCACTTGGTCTATGTTTACTTGAAATTTCTTTTGTGGTTCAGTCTTCTTTTCTGGCACAGGAGCAGGCTCGTCACCGGCTTTTTCAACCCGCATCTCAAGAAGATTTGATTGCGTGCTGACGATGCCCTTCAATTTAGCGATAATCACGTCCCGCTCTTCGCGCAATGAGATTATGGAGTTCCGTATCTCGTTTGCACTTTCCTTGGCTTTGTCGATTATCTGCTGTGCTTTTATTTCAGCTTCTTTTAACATCAGCCCTGCCTGTTTCTTGGTGCTTTCCATCGACTTGGCCGAGTTTTCATGAGCCTTTAACAGGGTCTCCTGCAGGTTTTTCTCAATCCTGCGGTACTCCAACAGTTGCGAGTTATTCTCGTCAACTATTTTTTTCAGGGAATCATTCTCCGCATTGAGGGCTTCGACATCCTCTGCTATTTTTTCAAGAAATGCCTGCACTTCCTCGGTATCAAAACCGCGGAATGATTTACTGAATTCTTGCCGCTTTATACTTATGGGCGATATTCTCATATCTTTTATTTGCTTACTATATATATATTCGTTCACCGAAGATGGCAGTGCCAACCCGAATCATGGTTGCGCCTTCTTCTATTGCTAATTCAAAATCTCCGGTCATTCCCATCGATAGATGATGAACCGGATAACCGGATGCGGTCATTTTCTCTTTCAGGAGCCGTAAACTACGGAACGAGTTCCGGACAATAGTAGTATCATCCACAAACGGGGCCATAGTCATCAATCCGCAGAGCTCAAGATGTTGTGCTTTCATGCAGAAATCTGCAAGAGTAAAAGCATCACCTTCATTTTGCACGCCATGCTTGCTTTCCTCATCCGAGGTTTTTATTTCAAGCAGTATTTTTATTACTTTTTGCCTCTTTCCCGCTTCTTTATCTATTTCGGCGGCTAACTTTAATGAGTCAACCGAATGAATGAACGTGGCAGCATCGGCAACATATTTTACTTTATTCGTTTGCAAGTGCCCGATAAAGTGCCATGCGACATCTTCTGTTATTTCAGCTGCTTTATCACGAAGTTCCTGCGCGAAGTTTTCACCAAAAGTACGCAGCCCCGCCTGCATAGCAAGCCGGACTTCGGGCACACCCACCGTTTTTGAAACGGCTATGAGGGTTACCTCATCTCTATTCCTACCGGCACGTTCCGTGGCCCGGGCGATTCTGTCCTGCAGAATCCTGATATTTTCAGCAATCATAATAAAATAAGATAGCTAAAGTAAAATTTTTAGCGGCAAAAGTCAAAAAAAACTTGGTAATAATGGATTAATTCTAAATTATTAATGATGAGTTATGAATAGTAATTCAGTAATCTGCTGGTAGATATTCCGGTATATTCATCCAAACTTATTAATATACAACCCTTTTCAGTTATTAACAGCACTTTGTGGTTATAATTATCCCGTTAGTAAAATGAAACCGGTTCACCTGATTTTTGGATTAAGTTTTAATAATTCCCTGATACAAATCGGTGAATTGGATTGAGCAGCATCTTGCTTTTATATAAAATTTCGCTTAAAAGTACCATCATTTGGGAGTTTTCAATCGCTTGGTATCCACCCCGGTGGGGAAATCCTAGAACCCATGAGGGAAAGACAAGCCGACGCGTGGCACCCGTTCAGGACTTCAATATTTTGATTCCAATTTTTCATCCAAAGGCTCCTGCCTCCGGCAGTCCAAAGACAGTGTTGGCTGAACAGTTAACAATTGCAATTTATTGCCTTTATGGGGTCAATGATTTAGAATCTTTCGTTCTATAACCGACACATCCAATTTTACAAAAACTAACACTAACTCCTTATAAACATTTTAATGTGAGAAACTTTTAACATGTGAGATTGAATTAATTATCGACTTATTCAACACTCATAGTTCATCACTTATAACTATTTACTCCTTTTTTCTGTTTATCTTTGCAGTGTTAAAATTAAAGAATGAGAATACCTTGCAACAAGAAGCAATTATTTTATTACCGGGAATGAACGAGCAGAGTAATGCATTTCTCCGGCACCATAAAATTAAAGAAACCAAAATGCTGGTTATGGGTACTGCTGCCCCGCACCTGCTTAAAAAATTCCTGAACCCTTTCGTGGCATCAATTGATGTTATAATCGATAACGAGGATTTACTGCTGACAGAGCGGCTTTCTGCCCCGAAAGACAAGAAAATCCGTATCCGTTTTATGGACTTTAGCAACACCGATTTTGCAGACAATACTTTCGATTTTGTCTATACACAAGGGGCGGCATCAACTCTGCAACGGGTTAAAATTCTGCACGAAGTGAAACGCATCCTGAAACCGGGCGGTGTGTATTGCCTTGGCGAGTTGGCTTATATCAAGGGTGATGTGCCTGTTTCAATCCGTAGCGTGTGGGATACCGCGGGAATCAGCCCCATTGAGCTTGAGCAAACAGAAGGCTGTTATACCGAAGCCGGATTTACCTTACTCGAAACAACTGACCTTTCTAAAACTCTTTACGCGATGTACGAACGGTACAAGGAGGTAATGCAAAACGGGGCGAGTAAAATGACCGAGGATGAATTGCAGACCCTCAGGCACGACCTAATCCGGTTGAAACACGAGGCTGAAATATTTATTAAAATGGGCGGCGATAAATATACCGGATATTTTATGTATGAATTACAGAAACCATTATGATTAAAAAAGGCGCAGTGCTGATACTGCATATAGAGAAACTGATATTTGAAGGCAAAGGCCTTGGCAAAATTGATACGGTGCTGCAACCCGAGTACGAGGAGTTTAAGGATCTTGTCGTCCTTGTTTCGCACGCGTATCCCGGTGATACCATAAAGGCACAGGCTAAAAAAATTAAGAAAAACTTTATCGAAGCAGACTTGCAGGAAATTGTAACTCCATCCCAATTCCGCGTAAAGGAGCGCTGCAAATATTACAAATCATGCGGCGGCTGCAAGCAGCAGGATTTGCAATACGCGGAGCAGGTAAAATTAAAGCAGATGCAAGTCGAAGAAATTTTTCATCACATGGGCGGCTTTACCACAATTCCTGTTGAGCCTATCATTGCATCAACAAAAGAGTTTTACTACCGCAATAAGATGGAATACTCGTTTTCCGACAGCGGCTGGGTGCCGCTTGCATCGTTCGACAAGGAAAACCCGCCGGAGCGGAAACCCGCCCTTGGCCTGCATGTTCCTCAGGGATTTGAACGGGTGGTTAATATCGATGAGTGCTTTCTGCAGTCCGAAATAAGTAACAAAATATTATGCTTTACCGCTGAATACTTCTTTTCGCGCGGTGTATCTATTTACACACACCGCACCCATGAAGGATACCTGCGCAACCTTGTTATTAAACAGGCAAGCAACTTGCCACAGTTGATGGTTAATCTGGTAACCTCTGCGCGCGATGAAGCAATGATGAAGGCCTACACTGAGGCACTTTTAGCAGAAATCCCTGAAGTAACCACGGTAGTAAATAACATCAACACCCGCAAAGCAATGATTGCCGTTGGCGAATACGAGTTTGCTGACTTTGGGCCCGGTTTTATCGAGGATACGATTGGCGGCAACCTGTTCAGGATTAGTGCCAATGCTTTCTTCCAAACCAACACAACACAGGCTGCCAACCTGTATCAGTTAGCGGTTGATTATGCGGGACTAACCGGCAGCGAAATTGTTTATGATTTATATTGCGGTGCAGGCACCATCTCAATTTTTATGCACAAGTTCGTTAAAGAAGTGTATGGTTTTGAAGTGGTTGAACAGGCAATAAAAGATGCAGAAGTTAACAAACAAGTAAACAATGCTGAGAACACACGGTTCTTCGTTGCCGATTTGTACAGTTCAATGCTGCCAATGGTAAGCGGAAACAATCTGCCCCTCCCGGATGTTTTAATCGCAGACCCGCCGCGCAGTGGAATGCATCAAAACACGGTGAATGATATTCTTGCATTGAAACCGGGTAAAATTGTCTATGTAAGTTGTAATCCCGCCACACAGGTACGCGACGTGCAATTACTGGTGGCAGGAGGTTACCGGTTGATTAAAGTCAGGCCGGTTGATATGTTTCCTCATACCTTTCATATAGAAAATGTCGCTTTATTGATTAAAGAATAATCGAGGAAAATTTTTATGTCAGCGCAAGCGTTAAAAGAATTACAGCAAATACCCGGAGTCGGCAAAAGTATCGCGGCTGACCTGCTTGCAATCGGTATTAATAGGGTTGCCGACCTTAAAGGCAGAAATCCGGAAGAGATGTATGTTGCATCGAATAAGCTTGTGGGTGTGCAGCAGGATAGGTGCCTGCTGTACGTGTTTCGTTGCGCCGTGTATTACGCCACAAAAAAACAGCATGACCCGGAACTGTTGAAATGGTGGCATTGGAAACAGATTACCATTACCCAAAATGGCAAAGTGAAACCTGAAACGAAATAAGCACATTCATCGAAATGTTAGTTTAAAGGTTAGTGTTGATTTTTTGTTTGAGAATGTTTTGTAGCATCTACATTATATTGTGTTCTATGTAACCAATTCTACTTCGACATAGACAAATAATTCACATGAGAATTGAATAATTTATTTTTTTGCACTAATTTAGAATAAATATCTATAAAAAAAATGAAAAATATTTCGGAAAAACTTTCAATAGGATTCAAACGGCTCGGTCTTTATAACGAGTTAGGAATTGGGCTATTCTTTGTTTCTGAAAAGGAAATGTATTCTGATAATTATGAATTATGGTTCCATTTAGAGAAAGGGGAAATGTTCGGCGTAACAGCTATTTTTTTTCGGGAAACTATCGGTGGAAGATTAGTCCCACAAGTCTATATTTATGACTATACCATAAAACCCATTTCTAATATTAATGAACTAACCGATATTCATCGAAAAATATGGACTTCAGGGGATATCCCAATTGTTTGTATATTTACTTCTACTCATATAAAAATCCTTGATACTTCCTGCCCTATCGAAAAAACAGCAGAAGGGAACTTTGTTCCTGCATACTTAATTGATAATCTCAGTTTTGTAGGCAAAGTTCATCAAATGTATAATGAACATTTTTTCACAAAAATTAAAACTGGAACATATTGGGATGATGAATCAGTAATTGTTTCGTTTAAAAAATCTTCATATGATTTATTTATCGAACATTTAAAAAAAATCATACATGAATTCGTTGCAAAATCTGAAGTTGATGAACATGTTGCTCAAAAATTAATAATACAGAGCATACTAATTAAATATCTTGAAGAACGTGTAGATCCTTTTGGGAATAGAGTGTTTCCTAATGATTATTTTAATAAATATTCAGCCTCAACCTGTTTTTGTGACATTTTGCGACAGGGACTAGCTTTGGATTTTTTTAAGGATTTGAATGATAATCACTTTAATGGAGGCATTTTCTCATGGGACAAGGCCGAAGAGTTGCAGTTAAAAAAGTGCAATTTCGAGTATTTAGCTGATGCATTAGATGGTAAAACAGATGGAAACAATCAGTATTTACTTGGATTTTGGAAGCTTTACTCTTTCGAATATATTCCAATTGAATTGATAAGCAGACTTTACGAAGAATTCTTGATTAAGGAAGTTCAAAAAACGAAAGATGGAGCAACATATACACCATTTCATTTAACCAAACTTCTTATAAATGAGATAAGCTTATTGATCCTGCTTGTGGATCGGGTATTTTTTTAGTCCTCGCTTTTAAAAGATTAGTACGATGGTGGCGAGCGAAGCATAATTTCAACAAACCTCGTTTGGATGAACTCAAGCAATTGTTGCATGGGTCAATTTTTGGAGTTGATAAAAATAAAAGTGCAACTTTTCTTACCTCATTTAGCTTATGTATTGCATTGTGCGATGAACTGACTCCCAAGCAGATTTGGAACGATCTTAAATTTGACGACTTGACTCAGAAAAACATTTTCAATAATGATTTTTTCGAGTGGATAAAAACAAATAATGAATTATTCGATGTAATTATTGGAAACCCACCATTTAAACGAGGTGGAACCAAAGATGATAAATGGTATATAACCCCAAAAATAACTGTTAAAATACCTCAAAATCAAATTGCTTTAAAATTTCTATCTGATTCCCTTTCAATAATGAAGAAAAATGCTCGATTATGTCTAATAATAAAAGCATCTTCCTTATTATATAACTCTACTTCTGCTGAATACAAAAAAGCCCTTTTTGAGAATTTTAATGTAAATCAGATATTTGATTTTTCCCCCTTGGCGAGAAATAAAGCAATGTGGGATTGTAAAACTGATGTAGCTGCTGCTGCTATTTTTATAACAAAAGAGGCTCCTGATTTTTCGAAAAACGTTTTACATGCTATTTTCAGAAGAACAAAAACAAATAAAGAAAGAATATTTTTCGAGATAGATGAATATGACTTGCATTTTATACTTCGAAAAGAAGCATATCAAAATCCTTACATTTACAAAATTAATTTAATGGGTGGTGGAAGACTAAAGCAGTTAATTGATAGATGTAGGGAGTATAAACAGCTTGGCGATTTTTTGATTGAAAATAATTGCAACTGTAACGAAGGCTTCCAAATTGGCTATGGAGGTAAGCTTTTAAAAAGTTACCTGTATGAATATCAATATCTACCAACTGATGCATTTGGGGACGATGATATTGACTTCTCCCAATTGGAGTTTCTCCCAAAAGATACGAATTTTGCAAAAATTCCTCAAAAGGAAACCTTTGAATGCCCGAATTTAATAATAAAAGAAAATATCGGCCATACTGAGATACCTGTTTTTTTTAATAAAGAAAAGAACTTTTCGTTTAAGCATAAATTACTTGGCATATATTCTCAGAGAAAAGAAACAGCACCATTGATTTTGATTCATGAGTTTTTTAAAAAGTATTCGAAAATATATAGGTGTTTTTGCTTTGCAACGAGCAGTCAACTACTAATCAATCTTAACACTTCGATTTTGAAAGCTGATATTCTTCATCTTCCAGTTTTTGATAGTTTGTTTGAATTGACAGATATTGAACAAAATTTGATAGATGATGTAAATCTATATCTTCAGGATTTTCATCGACATGGTGAACAGTCAACAATCTTACAACGTGTCGAAGATGATTTTATAAAATCATATGGTCATCAATTCACAAAAACATTGAACCATTTATATGCAAATAATCACAACTCTTTTAAATTAACTCATATCTTCAGTATCAGTGACCAGAATTTTTATGGTGTTTTATTTTCTTATAATAATAATGA
>JACPGF010000035.1:9561-34822 GCA_016182615.1 Ignavibacteriales bacterium | reverse complement strand
TTTATTATTAGCATTTCAAAACAATCTTTTATTGGGCCGTTGATTACAAGACTTCAACATGTAAATTAATACCGGATTGATAACAAATGAAAATCTATATACGACGACACAGAATCATGAGGAGCTTTCTATGTCCTTTAAAACTTTCACTTATTGAGGGATGCAATAAAAAGTCATGGCTAAAGCCAAAGCGAGTCGGTACAAAAAACCTCAGACTAAAAGTCTGAGGTTAGAGCATATTTATCGGGTTTCATTATAAATAAATGCCACCGATTTTGAACTTGTACCTTAGTTGGACAGATGTATAGGATTATAATGCCGGATAATGCAGAGTTAACTAATCAATCAGTGCATATATTTTTGAAAAAATATTATAAGTCGCCTGTAACAGGCCGTAAAATCAATTCCTCGCAATAAGCAGTCTGCCGGTTGATTAAAACTTGCATGATAGCTTTAGCTACATCAGCAGCCGTCATCATTTTACTACCGTGAGCCTCGACCACACTATCAGGCCAGATTCCGGTAATGGTTGCCCCGGGATAGACATTGAGCACATGGATGTTTTTCTTCCTAACCTCTTCACGTAAAACATTGGCGTACGCTTCAAGCCCGGCTTTGGAGGCCGAGTAGATACTGCTCTTGGTAAACACTTTTTTACAAACAACAGAAAGAATATTGATGATACTCCCCTCACCACCAGCAATCATCGCGGGCAGGATTTTATTGATACAATAAACTGCACCTAAGAGGTTGGTCTGTATGATTGCCTGAATTTCATTCCAAGAATCATCAGTTGCACTCCTGAATGAAGTAATGCCAGCATTATTAATCAGGCTTGTAATTTGCCTATCACCGGTTTTATAAAACTCCACGAGTGCTGTATCAACCGATTCCGGTTTTGCAACATCACAAACTCCTGTTACCAGTTGAGATGCGAAATCAGCAAGTTCATCCTGTAAAGTATATAATTTTTCTGCCGTTCGTGAAGTGGCAAATACCGAGTAACCGTTGCTAATCAATTCGCGGGTAAGTTCCCTGCCGATACCATTGCCTGCACCGGTAATCCAAAAATATAGTTTCATCGCTCTATTTGTTAACGTAAGTTTATTAAATGGAAAAATTCGTTCCGGGTACTAATATCACTATGAAATTCACCCAGAACTGCACTTGCAATAGCTGAAGAATTTTGTTTTTCAACGCCGCGCATCATCATGCACATATGCTGTGCTTCGGTAACCACGGCAACACCCCGTGGTTTAAGATACGTATCAATTGTATCTGCAATTTCCTGAGTCATCCTTTCCTGCACCTGAAGCCTGCGGGCGAATACTTCAACAATTCTCGGGATTTTGCTTAAACCAACTACTTTACCATTAGGAATGTAAGCAACATGTGCCTTACCATAAAATGGCAGCATGTGATGCTCACATAAACTATAAAAATCTATGTTTTTAACCACAACCATTTCATCATACTTTACGTCAAATATAGCTCCGTTTAGAACTTCTTCGATATTTTTTTTATACCCTGAAGTAAGACATCTCAGATTCAAAAACCGCTGCGTTCATGAGGGTTTCTATTTTTTCATGATACCCTTTGGTTAAATACTCCAGGGCTTTTCGCACGCGGTGCGGCGTGCCCTTCAAGAAATCCACATCATAATTCAGATGCTTATGATCAACTTTTTGTATAACAGATTCCCTGATAATAGCTTTGAGCTTTTTTAAATCAACAAGGTATCCGGTTTCCGGATCAATTTCACCGGCAACAGTCACTTCAAGTGTATAATTATGTCCATGCCCGTTTGGATTGGCGCATTTATCAAAAACCGCATCATTTTTTTCGCTATTCCAATTTTCGTTGTAGAGTTTGTGTGCCGAACTAAAAGTTTCCCGGCGGGTTACATATACCATATTATCCTGCCAAAACAGAGTTTACTTCTTTAACATGACCAGCAACTTTTACTTTGGCAAATATTTTAATAATTTTTCCTGCTTCATCAATAACAACGGTTGTGCGCTCAACTCCCATGTATTTTCTGCCGTACATGCTTTTTTCTTTCCAAACACCATATTTTTCAAGAATTTCTTTTCCCGGATCACTTAACAGGTCAAAATTAAGGCTGTACTTTTCCGTAAACTTTTTATGGAGAGCTACAGTATCCGGACTTACACCGAGAACCACTGCATTGATTGCCTGTAACGCGGGTAAGGAATCCCTAAAATCGCATGCTTCCTGCGTGCAGCCGCTCGTCATGTCTTTAGGGTAAAAGTATAAAACAATTTTTTTGCCGGTAAAATCTTTCAATTGAACTGTTTTACCGTCCTGATTTTGTAATTTAAGAGCCGGAGCTTTTTTACCTTCCTGAATCATAATTTTCCTTGTTTTTAATATCGAGGTAGTGCTTTATCAACATCCAGAGCATAATTGTCTATTCCACCAGCCATATTGACTAAATTTTCAAAACCCATCCGGCTAAGATACATACAAACCTGCATACTTCTAACTCCATGATGGCAATAGACGATGTACGGCTTAATACTCTCTAGGGTAGGAAGCAATTGAATGAAATTGCTCATTGGAAGTAAACGGGAATTTGGGAGATGAACAATTTCATACTCCCATTGTTCCCTAACATCAATAATTGTATATGATTTGTCCTGATCAATAAGCGCTGCAATTTCTAAAGGGCGTAAATCCTGAACGCTCACTATTTTAAGCTCTCAAGTGTGGCTTTAATTGCATCATAATTTGGCTCGTCACCGGCACTCGGTAAAACTTCTACATACTGAATGATACCGTTTTTATCAACAACAAATGCCGAGCGTTTAGCAACACCCTTATAGTCGAATTTTCCGGGAACGAAAACTTCAAACTTTGTATCGTATGCTTCAATAACTTCTTTATTAAAATCACTTAAAAGCGGAAAAGTAAAATTATTCTTTTCTGCCCAGAGTTTAAGAGAAAACGGACTGTCAACGCTAATTGCCAGAACCTGAGCATCCAATTCATTGTAAACGGTCATACCGTCCCGGAAACTGCAAAGCTCTTTTGTACAAACACCTGTATTTGCAAAAGGGAAAAATAATACAACAACGTTTTTTCCTTTAAACGCACTAAGGGTAATAACCTGATCATCATGACTTCTTAAGGTAAAATCCGGTGCTACATCTCCAATTTTTAACATTCTAACTCCTTTAATATTTAAATAAATGTAATTCCATAATACTCAACACGGTAGTTAAGCAATAAGTTTCAAGTAACCGCTATTTTATTCCAATAACCCCTCACTTTTAGCCCATTCAGCGAATCCATTTTCCAGTTGCTCGAATGAGTCTATTGCGAACAATACCGGCTGTAAATGCCACACTTCGTATTCCTGATTAATAATTTTCTCTATTTCAAATTTATGGACTGTCACTTTATCAGAAAGCGAATGAGTCACTTCATTTAACGAAGAAATTATTCCCGCGCCATATATCTGCCTGCCCTTTTGCGTGTTAATCAACCCGAATTCAACAGTAAACCAATGAAACCGCTCAAGTAAAATATGCTGCTCAGGCTTAGCCCTCAGCGAGGCAATGCCAAATTCCTGATAGAATTCTGCAAAATTAGGATTCGTTAGCAGCGGCGTGTGTCCAAATACATCATGAAACATATCAGGAGCCGGAGTATAATCAAGTTCATGACGTTGGCGTATATAGTCTGTTGAAGGGAAAATCCTCCGTTTTAACAATTCAAAAAAGTCCTTCTCGTGTATGAGCCCCGGAACACGGGCAATTTTCCAGTCGGTTGCTTTTTGCAAAGAACGGCTAACATCTCTCAATGCCGGTATTTTCTTATCGGAAAAATGCATCAGGGATGCCCCGTGCATATATTCTTCACACACGTTCCCGGAGAGGAGTGACATTTGCCGGTTAAAAAGTATCCTCCATGTCTCATGTTCCTCATCTGAATAATACGGATAAACTATCGAATCACCTTCGGGAACCGGCTCGGTGAGATACTGCGGAATGCATCTTGGGTCGATGCCTTCCTTTGCAGCTTTCTCATAAGCCGACAACTTTTCATTTTCTGTATTCACCATGCACCTCTTGGGAATGTTTAATAAACAAATCTATAAAGAGTTTAACATTTTTCAAACCTAAATAATATTTACTTCGGGAGAAAGAATGATACCGAAAGCTTCAAATACTGCTTTCTGTATTTTTTGTGAAAACTCAAGTATTTCCAAACCGCTTGCCCCACCCCGGTTTACGATAATCAATGGATGTTTTTTATATGTCCCAACATTACCAAAAATCGTGTTTTTAAACCCGCTCTCTTCGATAAACCATGCGGCAGGCACACGTATTAAACCATCTTCAAGTTTATACCCCGGTATTTTTTCGTTGTGCTGTTTCAGTTCATAAAAATGGGCTTCTTGTAATTCAGGGTTTTTAAAAAAGCTTCCGGCATTGCCAAGTTTTTTAAAATCAGGTAGTTTGCTTTCTCTTATTTGAATGACAAAATTACGTATATCACTAACGGAGTATGTTTTACCGGGTACCGTTATTTCACGGAGCGAAGGATATTTCAGGCAAGGTTCCGCTTGTTTCGCCAGCCGTAGAGTAATAGAAGTAATAAATGCCCTGTTAAAAAGAGCACGTTTGAATATGCTGTCCCGGTATCCAAACGAACATTCCAAATTATTCAAATAACGGCTATTCCCTTCCTGCATATCAATATATTCAACCCCTGTAATCACATCTTTTATTTCTTGTCCATAAGCCCCGATGTTTTGTACCGGGGCAGCACCGCAAGTGCCGGGAATAATGGATAAGTTTTCAATACCCCAGAATCCATTTTGTACAGCAAACAGAACCAAATCATCCCAGAGAACACCGGACTCGTATTTTACTGTTACCCACTGTGCATCGGACTCAATGATTTCAATTCCCATGAGCCTGTTAAGCAATACCGTACCCCTGACGTTGCTTGTAAAAAGAATATTGCTGCCACCGCCAACAATTAGAAAGAATTCTTTGTTGCCGTTGTGTTTTTCAACAAACTGGAATATGTCTTCCTGTTTATTCATAATGAGCACCTTCTCTGCCAAAGCCTCAACCCCAAAAGTATTATAGTCTTTCAGATTTATCATAAATGTTCAGAAATAATTTCTCTATGTATATAAAAAAGTCTTATTTTTTTTCATCAAAATATTGTTTTTTATGGAATCTATTCAACTCCTCCTCATCGCTCTGATATTTATTTCACTTGCAGTCATGATGTTTCTCCGGAAGCTCCCTGCGATATTGGCGCTTCCGGTAATGGCTTTTTGCATCCCGCTTGTTTCAGGTGTACCAATACGAGATATATTCCAATTTGTCGTCGGCCAGGGCTCAACCAGGTTAGCTGAAGCCTACACGATTGCATTTTTTGGAAGCATGCTCAGTATCCTTCTGCAAAAAACTGGTATTGCCGAAAGGTTCATAAAGATCGGAGCAGAACTTTCAGGCGACAAGCCATTGATGATTGCAATAAGCATGTTAATTCTGATAACCGTGCTGTTTACAACGCTTGGCGGTTTGGGTGCAATTATCATGGTTTCGACTGTTGCATTGCCAATCCTCGCCTCTGTGGGTTTAGGTCCGGTAAGTATCACCGGCATTTTTCTTATTGGCCTTAGCATGGGTGGAATAATGAATGTAGGCAACTGGGCGGTTTATACTTCCGTCTTACGGCTTAATGTTGAGGAAGTCCGGGGATTTGCGCTGATTTTATTCGCGGTAACATTTATAACAGCATGCGTATATATTATAATACAAATTTTCAGGGACGGAATTGAACTTGAAAGACGCTCGGTAGTTAAACTAATAGCCGGGATTACCATTTTTTGCTCACTTGCCGTGGTTATATATCTACAGCGGGGTTCAGAAACAATGCAGGCTGCTTTTGCAGTACTCCCATTAGCCGGAATCGTTTTCCAATATCTTACAGGAATCTTTATCCTTTTTCTGGTTGTGGTGTCGGTATTCAGGGCATTTACCAGTAGAGCAGGGCTTTGGTGGGGCGCTTTAATGACGCCGGTTATTCCCCTGCTGCTCATTCTTGTTTTTAATGTTAACTTTATTGCAGCGTTCATTCTGGGATTACTATTTGGCTCCCTATCCACATGGCAAAAAAACAGTTATTCAATTTTTTTAAAATCAATACTTGAAGGCGGCGGAGTTGTAATGCCCGCGGTTATATTAATGATTGGCATTGGTATGCTATTAAACGGGATGATGGGGCCGTCAGGATTGTCCCCGGTACAATATCCGAACGGATGGCCGGTGCTAACGTTACTAAAACCGGTCATGCTTGCTATTTTGCCAACAACGGCTTTGGGGTATGTTATCTTCTTCAGTTTAGCTGCCCCCCTGGCACTTTACCGCGGGCCGCTAAACGTGTGGGGCATGGGATACGGGCTTGCTGCAATTTTTCTTGTTGGCGGGCTTAATCCCGGAGCGATAATGGGATTACTTATTTCTGTTGGGCAGATACAGGGCATTAGCGACCCGACTAATACACAAAATGTGTGGCTGGCTAACGAGGTACGGATTGATGTACAAAAGATTCTTTGGAACACTCTGCCTTACACGTGGGCAATCGCGGTCGTCGGATTAATTCTCTCAGCTTTACGTTTCATGTAGGAAAACAGCGATGCAAAGAAAGATTAAAATTGGAATTGATGTCGGGGGAACTTTTACCCATGCTGTTGCAATAGATACAGCAACTGTTGAAATTATCGGCAAAGCATGTGTTCCCACGACACATAGTGCTGATGAAGGTGTTGCACTAGGCGTTATAAATTCCATGCATGAATTAATTCTCCATGCAAAAATACTTCCCGAAGAAATAATACTGATAGCCCATTCTACAACGCAGGCAACAAACGCTTTGCTGGAAGGTGATGTTGCAGTGGTTGGCATCATCTGCCTTGGACAGGGATTTGAAGCACGTTTCGCGAAAAAATCAGCCAATCTTGGTAATATTGAACTCTCGCCCGGTAAATACTTGAAGACGCATTTTATCTTTATTAATACCGGCAATACCGAATGGAAAAATGAAGTGCCCGGAGCAATCGCGAAACTGAAGAATGACGGTTCGGAGACTATTGTTGCTACTGAAGTATTTGGTGTAGATGACCCGGTAAATGAAGATTTCGTTTGTTCGGTTGCTGAATCTAACGGCATGCTGGCAACTGCTGCAGGGAGAATTTCACGGCTGTATGGATTGCGGGTACGGACACGGACCGCGGCAATTAATGCAAGCATGATGCCAAAAATGCTTAACACGGCAAACATGACCGAGAAAGCAATACGCGGAAGCGGCATAAACGCACCGCTAATGGTAATGCGCTCAGACGGTGGTATCATGGATATTGAAGAGATGAGGAAACGCCCCATACTTACTATGCTATCCGGTCCGGCTGCAGGTGTTGCGGCTGCATTGCGTTACATGAAAATTTCAGATGGTATTTTTCTTGAAGTTGGTGGAACTTCTACCGACATTTCCGTCATAAAAAATGGCAAGCCACAAATCCGTTCGGCGCAGATTGGCAAAAACAGGTTGTTTGTTAGGACACTCGATGTAAGGACACTCGGTATAGCCGGCGGCTCCGTCCCAAGAATTTCCAATAATAAAATCATTGATGTTGGTCCCCGGTCAGCGCACATTGCAAAACTCCAATACGCTGGTTACTCTAATACCGCATTTAATACCTTTACTATAGAAAGATTCAGTCCGTTGCCGGGTGACCCAAATGACTACATGCGGCTGCGGTTGGATACTGATGCACCGCTCATGACAATAACCCCTACCGAAGCATCATACTTTCTGGGTTTAGTAAAAGAAACCGGGCATGGCAGCGCTGATATGAACCGTGTAAAACGGGTATTTCTTGAAGCAGCAAAAATTTTAGGAACAACCCCTGAATTACTCGCAGAAGAGATACTGAAACTAGCCTCTCAAAAAATTGAGCCGGTTATCAAGCGGCTTATCAGGGAGTATAAACTTGAGGAAGATACAGTGCAGCTTTTAGGAGGCGGCGGTGGTGCCTCGGCAATAGTTCCCTATTTTGCTCAGCACATGCACTACCCGCATTCCATCGCGAAGAATACGGAGATTGTTTCGGCAATTGGTGCAGCACTTGGAATTATTAAAGACAGTATTGAAAAGAACATTATCAATCCAACAGAGAGTGAACTGATTGACCTGAGAAGGCAGGCAATTGATTCAGTTATGCGGATGGGTGCAAAGCCGGATTCTATTGAAGTAACGGTTGAGATTGACTCCAGAAATAAAAAAGTGAATGTAACAGCATACGGCTCAGGCGAGATGACAACCGGCACTGACAAAAAAAGTGTGTTAACGGAAAATGATATCGCAGAGAGAGCAGCAATGTCACTTAAAACAACTGTTCCTGAAATAACATTAGCCGCGTCAACAGAATTTTTTCTGGTTTATGAGCATATTGGCATAAAGAAAATACTATTCGGGTTATGGAAGGAAAAATCCGTACGAAGCAGGGTGCTTGACCGTGATGGCATCATAAGGCTGCAATTGCATGATTGTGTTGTAAAAAAAACAACCGTGAGCGGACTGAAAGAAACCGTTACTTCCCTCATACAGGAATTAACCGCCTTTGGAGATGCCGGAGCACTCGTGCCATCATTTTTTGTACTTGCAGAACAAAAAATTATTGACCTGGCAGGCTTAATAACCGAAAGCCAAATCATATCATTGGCAGAACTTGAACTGCAAAATTTACCCTCGACGAACCAAATTGTTGTTATTGCAGCGAGAAAGAGTTAACATGCAAGAAATTTTCGAATCACTTAAGAAACAGCTTATCGTTTCCTGTCAATCCGAAGGAGATGACCCGTTTAACAAGCCTGAATATATATTACTATTCGCTCAGGCAGCCATCATGGGAGGTGCAAAGGGGCTGCGCACACAAGGAAAAGCAAATACTGAAATACTGGTGAAGAACACACAACTGCCGGTTATCGGACTCATTAAATCAGAGTTCCCCGATGGCTTGGTCCGCATTACCGGCAGCTACGACGATGTTGACTCGATGCTTGAAACTGGGTATCAAATTATACCTATTGCTGATACGTTCCGGAGGAGAGAAAATCTAACAGGCCCTGAGTTTATCAGTGAAGTGAAAAAACGCTACAACTGCACGGTCATGGCAGATATTGCAACTACCGGGGAAGGAATCGCGTGTGCTGATTTTGGTGCGGATTGTGTATCAACCACACTGAGCGGCTACACACCGGAAACCATGTATAACCCAAAGGATGAACCGGACTATAAGCTTATTACACGGTTAAGCAGAGCAGTTCAGATTCCCGTTATTGCCGAGGGCAAATTTAATATGCCAAAATTTGCACGCCACGCGCTTGAGTACGGTGCACATGCCGTTGTTGTGGGTACGGCCATTACCCGGCCAAGAGTCATCACATCATGGTTTCTGGACGAGATGAAAAATGCAATTTTTGAAAATAGCAATGAGGATTGATTTGCAAAAATGAGTACAAATATTAAAATTCAATTCGGCACCGATGGCTGGCGGGGATTGCTTGACAAGGAACTCAATGCAGAGAACATCGAACGAGTAGCCCAAGCCTTTGCCGTTTACACAGAACAAAGCATCAGTGTTACTCAAAAAACAATTGCCATTAGCTTTGATGGCAGAAGGCATTCCAGATATTTTGCAGCCATTTTTGCACGAGTACTCAGCGGCAATAATATTCGTGTTATACTATCGGATAAAATTACTCCAACACCTGTTTTGAGCTATTATGTTCTAAAGCATAACTTGTTTGCAGGTGTTATAATAACGGCTAGCCACAACCCGCCCGAGTATAACGGCATCAAGTTTAAAAATTATCAGGGAGCCCCATTTGCAACAGAGGAAACGAAACTTGTTGAAGATTTAATTGATACCACGGAAGCACGCCGCTCTGAAAAACTGATTGAACTGACAGACTTGATGCCCGCTTATCTTGCCCAGATTGATTCCATGATTGATTTCCCGGCAATTAAAGCTGCTGGTATCCGTGCCTGCATCGACAGTATGGGCGGTGCCGGTCAGCAGGTTATTACAAATATTCTCAAAGGGCATGGCATTCCAAGTACATCCATCTATCATATAGCTGATGAGAACTTTTCCGGACGCAAAGCAGAGCCGATTACGGCTAATCTTGAGGCTCTCAGACAATCGTTACAGTCCGGCGGGCAATTTGATGTTGGGCTTGCAACCGATGGTGATGCCGACCGATTAGGAGTTCTTACTGAAACGGGGGCTTGGTTTTCTGCACACGAAACCATACTTGCTCTTGCCGATTATTATTCAGCTCATCGCGGTGTTGCAGGTGATATAATTAAATCTTCATCGGTTACATCAAAAATTGAATTATTACACAATGCACATAGAAGTGTACATAACGTACAGGTTGGCTTCAAATACATTTCCGAAAAAATGATTGAAACAAATGCAGCATTCGGGGCAGAAGAATCCGGTGGTTTTGGTTTCAAGGGGCATATTCCTGAAAGAGACGGAATTTTCTCGGGACTCATGTTCATGGAAATGCTCGCGAAAACTGGTTATAAAAATGTCAGTACTCTAAAAAAAGAACTCACTAAAAAGTTTGGAAATATTTTTTACAACCGCATTGATTTTGATTACCATGAAACTGACCGTTTGCAAATACTGCCTGCACTTTTTGCAAATGCCCCTATGATAATTGGCGGTTTTACCGTTGAACGGATTGAATCCTTCATGAGCAGCCGCGGAGTTGTAAACGGGATGAAGTTTTACTTGGAGGAATACCGTTGGCTGCTTATCCGCTGCTCCGAAACAGAACCAATGTTTCGGGTATATACCGAGGCACACAGTGATGCAGAAGTTGCACAACTTTTAGAAACAGGACTTACTTTTATTACCCAGAACAAATAATGTCAATAATACTAACACAAAAAAAAGCAATACAAAAACTAAAGCAATCAGGAACTGAGTTCTATTACGTGCAGAATCCTGATTTTATCTATCCACCTTTTGAATTATATCCCATACCACCCAAACCGCACTATCCCCTGCCTACTTTGCATGGCATCGTTATGGATATGGATGGCACTACAACCTCTACGGAAGTACTCTGCATCCATGCACTTGAATACATGGTGCGTTTAATTACCGGGAATGAAAAAAATGCATCGTGGCCGGGTCTCAATCCAATTACGGATTATCCGCATATTATTGGGAACAGCACAACCCGCCACGTGGAATATCTTATTAAAAGAAATATGAAAGATATTTCTTCGGTGAAACTGTATGAACATTTTCTTGATGCGGTTATTTGGAATGCCATTTACGGTAAAGATGAAACCCGTAAAAATGAGGTATTGACGAATCTCCGGCAAATCGGGGGAAATGCACTGTATCAGAAATTACAGTCCGTAAAAAAGCAGAAGAAGATTAGCACGTCTGAAATCAGAACGCTCAAACAGTTATTCCCCATCACGGATACGATACAGATGCCCGGCTTTAATACTGTAGTAAGGCTTGCTATTGATATTTATTATCAACGGTATCATTATATTTTGCAGCAAATCGACAATGGTAAAGGTGCGTCTCTCACTCACCTGCTCCCACCGGAATTACATAAAAGGTTTATCGAACCGATGGAGGGTATTGGAGAATTTTTAGCACTTACAAAAGGTTTGTTAAAAAATGAAGCCGGAAACCTGACAAACGGGCTTATACAAAAAATGCAAAAAAAATCCGGGGGTAAGTGCAGTGTTCCGGATAGGCGGAAATCAGCGGCACTCCTAAACCGGTTTTCAAAACGGTTCACTTTACACCCCGTTAAAGTTGCGGTTGTAACTTCCTCGATACGCTACGAGGCAGAAATTGTATTGAAAGAAGTGTTTAATAATTTACGCGAAGATGTGAAACTTTGGCAAGTCAGTGACAACATCATCAGTGACACACTACAGACGTTTTCATCACCCGAACATTATTATGATGCAATAGTAACCGCGAGTGATTCTCATGAAATCCGCCTGAAACCTCACCGTGACTTGTACAGTATCGCGTTGCATCAAATGGGTATTCCGAAAGAACAGTTTTCAGGTATCATTGGATTCGAAGACAGTGAAAGCGGAAATATCGCGATAAAAGCTGCCGGCATAGGCACAGCTGTAGCCGTTCCGTTTGCACAGACTGCTAATCATAATCTCGAAGCTGCCGATTTTATTGCAGTTGGCGGAATTCCCGAAGTAATTCTTAACCATAAATTGTTTCTGGAGTAAAAGATGAAACCATACAAAGACAAAGTATTTCACGTCATCTCCAACACGCATTGGGATAGAGAATGGCGTTTCCCGTATCAACGAAACCGGCAGATGCTTGTTGACATGATTGACGAAGTATTGCGGATACTTTCAACCAACCATGAGTATAAAGCATTTCATCTTGACAGCCAATCCGTTGTCCTTGAAGACTATTTTGAGGTGCGGCCCGAACAAAAAAAGCTCGTAACAAAACTTGTTAAACAGAAAAAATTATTTATCGGCCCATGGTATATTCTTCCTGATGAGTTTCTTGTCGGCGGAGAAAACCTTGTGCGGAATCTTTTACTGGGGCACAAAATTTGCGGCCAATACGGCAATGCTTCAAAAATCGGATATTCACCTTTCTCGTGGGGACAGATTTCGCAACTGCCCCAAATTTACCGTGAGTTTGGAGTTGAACTTATCATGTTTTACCGGGGGGTTAATTCGCTTGATTCGCATAATGCTGAGTTTATGTGGGTTGGTGCCGATGGTGAAAAGAGCCTGGCTTCCAGGTTTTCAACCATGCCGCGTTATAATTTTTACTTCTATGTTTACCGTCCGGTAATTCACAACGAAACACCCTATGATGTTGTAGAAAAATGGAGCCGGGGTGGTGTGCCTTTCCATTTTGCCTCAGGAGATTTGGCAGATGAAGACTATTTTACCACTTCGCCGGCTGATGAGTTTTTTCCCGAAAATGTAGCTCCCGCGGTCGAGAACATCATCGAAAAACAAGTAGATGACTTTACCACAGCACATGTTATTTGGATGGAGGGTCATGATTCAAGCGGCCCGAATGAGAAAACAACGTGGATACTTTCTGAAATCCGCCAGCGTTTCCCTGATTTGGAGCTGAAACACAGTACGCTTGAGGAATATGCCCGATGCCTGAAAGCATCGGTTGATGAATCAAAGCTTCCGCTTGTGTATGGTGAACGGAGAAGCGCGCAATTCGACTCGCGCAGCGGCAATCTGTATGGATATGTTACATCGGCAAGGATGTACCTGAAACAGAAAAATTTTGAAGCAGAAAAATGGCTGCAATACTATGCTGAACCGTGGGTACAATTGGCTGCATTACATGGAGCAAATATACCGCAGAATTATATAGATATTGCATGGAAGTACTTGTTACAAAATTCTGCGCATGATTCAATCGGCGGGTGCAGCCTTGACGAAATTCACGAGGATATGATGTGGCGCTACAAGCAAACCATTGAAATAGCAAAAGGCAGTTACGAGCGCGCCCTGAAGTATTTTATAAAAAATATCGACATGTCCGAAATTAGCAGTGATGCGGGAACCGAAGGTGTTTTTCTGACTGTCTTTAATCCCCTTCCCTATAAACGGCAGGGATATGAAAGGTTTATTATTGAAATTCCGGTTGCATACGATAAAGGATACATGCAAATCACCTCCGGAGAAAATGTTGTGTTGCCGCTACGAATCATTAATTCTTTTAAAACAGAACCGGTTTTAGAGCAGCTTATTGACAGGCCAATGTATTATGAAATGCAGCGTTACGAAGTTGAATTAACCCTGCCGGAAATACCGGCGATGGGATATGAAACTTTTTTAGTTACACCAGTTAAACCGGAAAAGAATAAAACTAAAAAAATAGGGAGCTTAAAAAGAAAAGGGATTCACCTCGAAAACGATCTGGTAAAGATATCTGTGAATGAAAATGGCACCTTTGACCTTTATGATAAAAAATGTGATGTGAACTTTAAACAGCTTGCATATCTAACAGATGAGGGCGAAGCCGGGCATGCATGGGTGCATAAATCCGTTGAACCGGTAATAAACACTTTGCATGCAAAACCGGAGATTTCTTTGGAATACTCTTCCGATTTATCTGCTGAGGTTCGTATTGTACACAAATTAAAATTACCGAAGCGCAAAAAACTTCATCTGAAACATGCAGGCAACTCAGTGAAAGCAGTCTTATCACTCCGGCTTGAAAAAGATTCCCCGGCTGTTAAATTGTCACTCGAAGTTGTGAACAATGCAGAAAACCACCGGCTCCGCATCATGTTCCCTACCGGGATTACATCTGACCACCATTTTGCCGAAGGACAATTTGATGTGGTACAAAGGAGCAACGTACGTCCTGATACGAAGGATTGGGTTGAGCAGCCCATGTACGACTATCCAGCGCACCATTTTATTGATATTTCCGGTAAAAATAAAAAGTGCGCTTCTGCCGGGCTGGCACTGTTTAATAATGGGCTTAAAGAATATGAAATAATAAATGATATAGATAATACCATTGCTCTTACTTTGCTCCGTGCCTTTACTTATGTTATTCAGCCAAGTGCTGTTGAAGACTATTCACATCAGCCGGGTGCACAATGCCTCGGCACATATTATTATAATTTAGCTTTACAACCACATGCAGAAGATTGGGAGAAAAGCAATATTTTTATGAGTTCTTTACTGTTTAGCTATCCCGTAACGGCAGTACAATCGGGCAAAGCAAACGGCACCTTGCAAAGTAAAAAATCATTAGTTGAAATTTCCAATACGAATATTGTTTACAGCACTCTTAAGCAATCCGAGGATAGATCGCATTATGTAATAAGGCTGCATAATCCGACGGGCAATATCCAATCTACAGCAATAAAGCTGCCTGTTAATGTAACTGAAGCTTGGAAATGCACGCTGGAAGAAATTAAAACCGGGGATATACCTCTTAATGCAGGAAATGAAATTAGTATTACTATCTATCCGAAGAAAATTTTTACTTTGGCATTCCGGATTAAATAACTTTTTCTTTGCATTTAGTTTTACACTTGCAGCTTTACAAAAACATAAAACCCCGCTACCGTTACCGGGAGTGGGGTTTTAACAAATTAGACTACCGGGATTTATGATGAACACCAGTATTTACCGGTTTACGTTTTTGCAGCGCGGTGCCGGTAAATGATTGGGAGAAACCGGAGCTCTCTTCAACCTTAAACTGCACGATGAGCTGCTGAAGATTGTTCGTTAACCGGTTCAAATCCTCGGCGGCTACTGCTATTTGCTGCACGCCGCGGGAAGTCTCGGCTGTTACCGAGTTTATGCCTTCAATATTTTTACTTATCTGTTCTGTTGCAGAAGACTGTTCCTCGCTTGCAGCGGCAACCTGCTCAACGATAGACATTACCTGATCCGTTGAAGCCAGTATTTCGCGCAATGAATTACCTGCTTGATTAGAAAGGCGTTTGCCGTTTTCCACTTCTTTGGTACCTTGTTTCATGGACTCAACCGCTTCGAGAGTATCTCGGTTAATCTGGTTAATCATCGCGGCAATCTCTTTTGTTGCTTTGGTTGTTCTTTCAGCAAGTTTCCTCACTTCATCCGCAACCACTGCAAAACCCCGTCCCTGTTCACCGGCACGGGCAGCCTCTATTGCTGCATTTAAAGCAAGCAAATTGGTCTGGTCGGCAATATCATCTATCACCTGAACAATTTCACCAATCTTTGTACTATTTTGCCCCAAACGGAATACCTGCTCGGCTGAACGGTTTACGACTTCTGAGATTTGGTTCATACCGGCAATTGTTTCATCAACAACCTGGCCGCCTTCTGTGGCTTTATCTTTTGCAGTTTTTGCAGTCTGCAATGCCTTGGTTGCGCTCTGCGCGTTTTCGTATATCGTCTTAGACATTTCCTCTACAGCCGAGGCAACATCACTGGTTTGAGAACTTTGCTCCTGGGCACCAGCCGCCATTTCTTCAGCACTGGAAGAAATTTCCGAAGAAGCACTTGCAGTTGCTTGAACGGCACCCTGAACTTCCTTAATTGTCTCCGAGAGAGATCTGGCAACAGCATTGATGCTTTCCTTGATTAATTTATGATCTCCTTTGAAATCTTCAAGAACCCTTGCTGTCAGATCGCCCTGTGCAAGAAATCCCAATGTCTTAGAACCTATTTGCACCGGTGAAATCATCGCTTCAAGCGTTTGATTTACACCTGTTACGATATCCTTGTAAGCACCCGAAAAGCGGGTTTCATCACCCCTTTTCGACAAATCACCATTCACGGCGTACTCAGTAAGCTTTTTCGTTTCCTGAACAAGGTCACTGATAGTGTTGATCATCTTCTGCATGCTTATTGACAAGGTATCCTTATCAGAGCGCTGTATGACTTTTACTTGCACATCACCATGAGCGATACTTTCAGCCACGGAAGACTGCTGCCTTATCGATTCTGACATTTTAGTGAATGATTCCTGCAAGGCTCCAAGTTCATCTTTTCTTGCTTTGTAGGTTCGTAAGGTTGCATCGCCAAGCGCGATATTGTCGGCATCATTAGTAAGTAATCGCATTGTCGAAGCAATTCTTTTTGCTATGAGATAACTGAGAATGACAGAAATAAGAACGATGAGAATTAAGTAAAAGATAATAGGATTCCTCAGCCCGCTCACTGCTTCTTCTATATCATCAACATACGCGCCAGCACCAATAACCCACCCCCATTCTGCAAACAGTTTTATCGAGGAAATTTTGGGAACGGGTTTTTCACTTCCCGGCTTGGACCACAAGTAATTATAAACACCTTCACCTTTTTCCTTCACGATGTTATTCATGTCGATGAAAAGCCTTTTACCGTCAGGATCTTTCGAATTTGAAACATCAGTACCATTCAGCTCTTTTTTAATTGGATGCATGATCATTTTATTATCGAGGCTATGTATCCAGACATAATTACACTTGTCGAAACGGATATGCTCAATTTCGGCCAATACTGCTTTTTGTGCAGCTTCTAAAGTCAGTTCACCCGATTTTACTTTGTTATTGTAGTATACGACGAGTGAGTAGGCGGCATCAACGGGAAAGCGGACAGATTCTTCCTTGAGATGGAAGGAAAAATCACTGACACGCGGCAAGACATACACGAACATTAAAAGCAAAACCGGGAACAAGGCTACAAAGGCAATTAGTACTACTTTGTTGATAAGTTTCCAGTTATCGAGAGCTTTAAGGAAATCCATACAAACTCCATAAAAATAGATTAAAAAATCATTGAGTTATTGAATTTTTATCCTAATAAACCCGGTCACTTACAAAGAGCAGTTTCATGGAATTCTCAAATGCTTTCGGTCAATTGAGAGTCATCCAAAGTATATCCTATTTTAATATCGTAAAAAACAAAAATTAGTTTAGCTGAAATTTTTGTCTCCATTTTCACTTAAACGATTACTTCTATCGGCTTGGATAAAAAAAGTTAGCTTCTCAATAAATAGTGGGCTTTTATTTCTATCTTCTACAAATAGTGTAATGGACAATTGTAAATCTATTCTGTTCCTACGGAACTTTAACATGCCTGGTTGTAGTTTTGCTAGAGGTATTTCGTCCAGCTGGGACTTAGGAGAGTCGCAAAACGGTACCGGTTACAGTTGTCGGATTCAGGGAAGAATATAAAGTTGATTTCGCACAAATCGTTTTTTTATCAAAATGTTATTCTACGTGTTTTAAGTCCCAGCGGGACGAAATATCTCTAGCAAAATGGCACCAACCAAGTATAAAGTTCCGTAGGAACGAAATAGATTTATAAGCAAAATTTTCGACCAGTAAAATTCGTAATAGTCTAAAATTTGAAGTTACTCCTCAACTTATTGAGAAGTTACAAAAAAAGCAATTTTAAACTGATGGGAAATACTCACAGGAGATGAGTACAGCAAGATTCTTCTATGATTGTTTAATGAATTCTTGGATTACTAAAGCTGTTTCTTCAGGCTTTTCCCAAGGGATAAAATGACCGCATTGGTTGATAAAATACGCGGAGAATAAAGAATTTTTTGTTAGAGCATATTGAACCACTTGATGAATGCTCAATTCTTTATGCAGGTAAGGGTGTGGTATAAATCTATCGTTTTCGCCAAAAACAATAAGCGCGGGAATAGTAAATTCGTTAAAATGCTCAAGCACATTAGACTCCAGCAAACCAAATAAGGAGTTATTAACAACGGTACTATATGCCCGGAAATTTGACCAGTTCCGCATTTGTTTCCGGTCTTCGATCATCAGGTTTAAATCTTGCGGCGGTGTATAGAAGTTCATCTCGTACGAAACTTGTATTTGTGCATCATCTGCATTAAAATAACCATCTGCCGGGTTAGACTGCCTGATTATTCCGGTTACTTCCGAAGTGAAAGTTTCAAGCCCCGCAGGAGCCAATAGTATCAAACTTTTAAATAATTCAGGAAAGTACAATGCAGTTTCCAAGGCAATTTGTCCACCCATCGAATGGCCGACACAGGTAACATGCTGCAAGTTCAGGGCTCTACAGAAATCATTAAGGACTGATGCGTAGTATTTCTGGCTTCCTTCATGTACACCACCGGTAGATTTGCCGTAGCCGGGAAGATCGATAGCAATACAGCGGTAATGAGCTGATAATAATGGAATCAGCTTTATCCATGCTTTAAGATAACTGGCTAACCCATGTACAAATAATAATACGATCTCACCCTCGCCCGCTTCATGATAGGCAATCGTATTATTATTTGTAATGGCGGCATATTTAATGGGGATGCCGTAGTCCAATTCAGGGAATTGCATATTTACTGCAAGAATCCATTTACTGCGTTTAGAAATTCTTCAGGTTTTTCAATTTGCAGCATGTGCCCGCAATTATCAATTTCAACCAAACGGCAATCGGGCATTTGGGCGGCACCCGATTTGAAAATATCGGCACTGAAACCCGGATTGAGATATGGATTCGGAATCAGTCCATCGTATTTTCCAAAAACAACAAGCGTTGGGGTTTTAACTTTCTTCAGCTTATTAAATGTCGGCTCATCCAGCATAGCACCAACACAGCGGGTAACGGTGTAGCAAAAATCTTCAAAATCAGTCGCCTTTGCCATACGCACACGCTCCTCCACCATCCATTCCCATTTATCATCCCATGAGTAAAAGTTACCGGAGAGATTTCTTCTGATACCTTCTTCGGTTGTTTTCTTAACTGCATTAATCGTTAGAACACTGCGCAGCCAATCACCTTCACCGCGTTCAAATTCTTCAAAGCCCGCGGGCGCAGCCAGTACCAGTTTGTTCAGCCTGTCGGGATATTTCATGGAAAAAATCAGTCCAATCTGTCCGCCCATGCTATGCCCGACATAGGTAAATTTCTTCAGCTTCAGATCATCAGCCAAACGTTTAATCTGCTCTGCATAAAATGAGAGTTTAAAATCGTAAGGCTCCTTTGAGGATTTCCCGTATCCCGGTAAATCAACTGCAATTACCCGGTATTTTTTAGCCAGTTCAGGAATAACATAACGCCAGAAACCGGCATTGCTTGCCAATCCATGCACCAGTATCAAAGTCTGTTCACCTGACCCGGCATCAATATAGGCTAATGTGGGATTGGAGAGACTTTTTTTAACCGGATAACCATAATCGATATTTTCAAACTCGAGAGCGGGTTTGTCTGTATAGAGGTAACCCGAACAACCTGAAAGAGTAAAAAGTGACAAGAGTACAAAAGCAAAATATTTTTTCATCATAACCTCCTAAAACATCAGCCAGCTAAGGGTTGTAAAAAATACCCATGGGTCTTTTGGGCGTGCTTTATAATAGGTTGTATTTGGGGAATTATAGAAATCACCTAGAGTAACATAAGCAGCACTAACACCCAATGTTAAAAACACCTTTAGGTTGTATTTTACTTCTGCATTGAGTTCTGTTCCGATATAAGAGCTGCCTTTTGCGGGAGTGATATTTGAAATAGCAGTTGCCAGACCAATTTTAGCATTCAGTTTATTTGGGATAAAATCTTTATAAACATTCAGGAATGCAGCCGTAACTCCCAAGCCCATGTTTGAAATATCATGAACAGCAGAGTAATACCGATTTATAACCTGAGGATCGGGAAAAAGTAACAGTGCCTTATGACTACTATAGATACCAACAGGGCTGCCATAGGCATTTCCCGTGACAACCGCATTTAAAGTACCGTCACTAATGCCATTCTCATCACCGCTGCTATATTGCATTTCGAGTGAGATTTTATCATTTTGCGTCATACCATACTTGTAATGAAGAGAAGCATTTGCACCAATCCCAAATACATCTGCAATTTTCTTTTTATTTGTCAAACCAGTATCAATGGCTCCAAAATTTGTCATAATATATGCATCAGCCCACCATCTTCCCGTTAAAAAATCTCTGTTAAAACTTGAGTGACCACCAAACCAGAATAAATCAGCCTCATAATTACTTAACCCGTTTGGTAAGAAAATTCTTGCCGCACCATTATAATCTGCCAAGGCACTGTTCAGACCTTGCCCTAACACCGAAATACCACCAGCGCCTTTTCCTCTGTCATATAAATACCAAAGATCAAGACCAGTTTCCAATAATGGAAGTGGTTTACTCTCAATGTCAGCCATCCATAAAGCGACATCATCATCGCCACGGATTTCATTTTCCCAAAGCTGAAAATATCCAATACGACCTTTCACAGTTGGGGATACGTTTCCAAATACACTAACCCCTACTGCCTGAGTACCCCAGTATGAAAGTTTATACCCACTGGTTTGGGCAACGGTTAAGCTGTTTACGTTTGGATCCCTTACATTATCAAAAAGCCGCTGCATTCCAATCACGATATTCCAATTGTCTCCATCCGGTCGTAAATCAACATTTGCCATTAATGTCTGAAGGTTAATCTGCCCGCCGTTAATTGCCCCTCCCCGGTTATTACCCACTCCATAAGCCTGATCACCCCATGAGTAATCAATTTTGAATAATCCACGAAAAGTTGCATAACCATCCAAAATAGATGGTTTGTAGATGAACATGGGAACAAACCGCTGTTCGCCATAAATTGCAGTTTGCGGAATAGTATTCGTCGAATTCTGACCAAATAATCGTCCAATAACCTGTCCCTGTAAAATATCATTTGTTGGTGAAACATTGGAAGCGGTCATTCTTGTAAATGAATAACCGATAAATTGTAACTCTTTGGGAGTAGGTTCTTTAATTCTTTCCAATTCCTGAGCAAATGCCCCTGAAAATGGAAGAAGAAGTAAAAGGATATAAAAACTTTTTTTCATGCTGTATTCCATATTACCTGAAAAAGATCAAACGGGAAGAAAGATTGATGCCTTTCCTCCCGTCCGATAATTGTCAATTATTGTTTAACATATTTCTGAACCCATGTTGCACCAAGTTTTACAGTATTGTATGTGGTGCTGCCAAAACCTAATTCGGCTGTTGGTGCCCCAAATCCTGTAAGAGCAGGAGTTGTTTGCAATACTTCGTAATACAAAACACCGCTTGCCGTAAACTGGTAAATACCAGTTGAGGTAACCGAAGTCGGTTTTGTTTGGTTAAGAACGATATTTCTTATAGAGGAGTTGACTACAGCAGTTGTTGTAAAGGTGCATTCGTACTCCACCACGGCATTTGAGCTATCTGTAGCTGTAACTTTATAGGTATTATTCGAGTTAAATACTGCAACAATCTTTTTAGTCTTTAATACTGCTTTCAATCCGGGAGCAACATTGAAGCCATCAGAAAGCCAACTGCCAACAATAACTTCAGAAGCCGGAACAGAAGGGACAAATTTTTGTACATAATAGGTTCCAAACTTATTCCCATTATATTTTGTACTTCCAAAACCACTATCAGCAACAGGGGCTGTAAAACCGGTTATTGCTGGTGTTGTTTGGATTACTTCGTAGGTCAGGTTTTTGTCTGTTCCAACCTGATAGATACCGGTAGAAGTAACAGATGTTGGGGCGGTCTGATTTAACACGATATTCCTGATAGTACCGTTTTTACTATCGGTTGTGGTAAAGTTACCTTCATAATTTACTGCAGCACCAGTACTATCGTACGCTGTAACTTTATATGTTTTATTCGTATTAAAAACAGCAACAATTTTTTTTGTTTTCAGGGCTACCTTTAACCCTAATGCCACATCTACATTATCTGATATCCATGTTCCTACCAATGGCTCTTCAGTGGTAATAGGTGTCGGATCAGTTGTACTCTCATCGTTCTTACATGATGTAAAGAATAATGTGCCAAAAAAGATGGCAACTAATAACAGGTTTTTCATATGTGCTCCTAATATAATGATTATGAATTAAGTGATTGTTTATGTGATTCGAGTAACACTATTTTATTAATCTTACCTGCATCCGTTTTAGGGATCAGTCCGGTAAACTCGAAATATTTTGGTATTTTGTACTTTGCTAACGAGCCCATGCAGAAATTTTTCATCTCTTCTGCAGTTGCGATTTCCCCTTCTTTCAGGGTAATGTATGCTTTCCCAACTTCGCCCCAACGCTCATCGGGAACCCCGATAACCGCTGTCTCTTTTATCTTACTGTTCGTGTATAAATATTTTTCTATTTCAGCGGGATAGACATTTTCACCGCCGGAGATATACATGTTTTTCTTCCTGTCAACCACAAAGTAATAACCGTCTTCATCCTTTTTTACCAGATCACCGGTATGGAAATATCCATCTGTGATACTTTCTCCGGTTTCCTTTGGTTTTTTCCAATATCCCTGCGTAACAACAGGTGATTTTATCCACAACTCACCGGTTTCGTTCACGGCACAATCCTTACCATGCTCGTCCACGATCCGTGTGTCGATATAGAAATTCGGGAACCCTATACTGCCCCGCTTTGCTATTGCCTTATCCTGATGCAGTGAGAAACAATTCGGTCCGACTTCAGTTAAACCATAGCCCTGCCTGATGGGTATGCCTTTTTCATTCCACACATTTATTAGTGGAATAGGCATTGCTGCACCACCCACGATTGCATACCTTACTGAAGAAAGATCAGCTGCAGCAAATTCCGGAAGATCAGAAAGCATTTGCAGCATGGTAGGTACACCAAATAAAATCGTGGAGCGCTCAGTCTGCATTAATTCCAATATTAAAGCAGCATCAAAACTTTGCAGTATGGTATGCGAACCGCCGTGCAGGAGAAACGGAGTGAATAATACATTCCAACCGCCGGTGTGAAATAACGGTGCATAACTTTGCGTGTGGTCTGCTGATGTGAGGTCTAAACGTAAGCCTGTATTAACCGCGTTCCAGAATAACATTTTATGCGAAATCATCACACCTTTTGATAACCCGGTTGTACCCGCCGTGTAAAGTATCATTACTATATCATCATTTACCGGGATATGCAAAGATCTAAATCCGTTTTGTTGAATTCCACCAATTAAAAATGGAGTAACATCAGAAATACCAATAAAGTGTTTACATTTTTTCACGGTCTGCAGGTTGCTTACTTGTTCGGTGTATTCACTTTCGAAAACAAACATGGCAGGTTCGGCATCGGCAATAAGGATATCCAGTTCGCGCGGGGTAAGCCTAAAATTAAGGGGAACCAGAACTATTCCGGTTTTAATACACGCGGCAAAAAGTAAAAAATATTCAGCCCTGTTTTTTGAATAAACAGCAATTCTTTCACCGCGTTGTAGATGTAATTCGGTAGTGAGGTGATATGCCAAGGACTGCGCCCTCTGTTCAAACTCTAAAAAACTCCATGAAAGCTGTCTTTGATACTCGCGTAAAAATAGTTTTTCAGGCGTGTAATATGCCCACTTCGCTAGCCAATCGGTATTTCTATTATTCAACATCAAGTTTCCTGCTCCCTAAGTATAAAATTGTACCCGCGATAAGCAGCGCGAGCGGACTTAAAAGAAGTGTCGTTTTCATAGCGGCCGGGTTAACGGCAATCTGCAGCATATCATTAATTTTTCCGTATAGCGGCGGGGCAATACCATAGCCTATAACATTGACGATAAAGAAATATACTCCTACCGCCAGGCCGCGCAAATTCGGTCCCGCTATATCATTAACATTTGTAAGCCGACATTGTTACTTTGTATAAAAATAAACCAAAAGGGAATTCCCAAAAACGCGAGGAAAGAGCTTAATAACATCCTTCCACCTTTACGGCGGGCTCTCAGTTTATCGGCCAGCCAACCACCCGCGACAGTGCCGGGCAATCCACCGGCAACCGTTGCAATTCCAACCCAGAAACCCACTTCTGATAATGGTAATTTTTGTACCCGCACCAAAAATGTCGGCAGCCAAATCGAAACACTGTTTGCGGCAACGGCAAAAAATGCGTAGCCAAATAAAACGAAACGCAGTGGGACATTCCGTAATAATAATTTCCAATCTGTTTTTACTTTGTCAGCGGGTTTATCATGTGCTCCGCGATGCGGTTCTTTAAGGAATAAAATTATCAGGACAAAAATCAGTCCCGGAAAGCCAAGAAAGAAGAAAGCATATCTCCAGCCAAAAAGATCGTTAATCCAACCGCCAAAGAAAAACGCAACCCCGGTCCCAATTGCAATAGCCGAAGAAAAGACTGCCTGAACAGTTGCACGCATGCGTGATGGAAAATAGTCGCTCAGGAGGGATAATGCTGCTGGACCAAGGCTCGCTTCACCGATACCAACCATCATTCTACAAAGGAAAATAGTCCAGAAAGTATTGGCAAAGCCGGTTAAACCCGAAAATATACTCCAGGTCGTCAGTCCGATTGCAATCAGTTTTTTTCTGGAAATTTTATCCGCCATTCTGCCGAATGGTATTCCCAGCAGCGTGTAAAAAATAACGAACGAGGTTGAACCGAGCAGGGCAAGTTGTAAATCGGTAAAAAGTAATTCTTTTTTTATCGGTGCAAATAGCAAGTAAATAAGAACCCGGTCAACAAAATTGAAGACGTAAATTAATGTGAGTAAAGCCAGCGCGTACCAGGCGTAGGGTGTTGCTTTTACTGCTGTTGTTGAAATAATGTTATCCTGCTTCATAGTGTCCCACTTTACATTCTATACAATGTATTTGCAAATGCTAAACCGCCGCCGGATCCCATAAAGCAAACGATTTCACCTTCTTTTATCTTTCCCTGCTTCCT
>JACPGF010000035.1:0-9545 GCA_016182615.1 Ignavibacteriales bacterium | reverse complement strand
CCTGTGTACCCGTATTTACTCATAATGGTTGGCGCCTTTTCTCTCGGCACACCAAGTACATCCATCGTTTCAAAAATGGAATTGATATTTATCTGTGTAAAGAAAAAGTGATCGATTTCTAACGGGGTTATCCCAACTCTTATGCATGAATTGTGTATCATTTCACTCCACTTTGCCGGATTAATTTCCTTCGGAAACTTTTTAACAAACTGCAACAGGTGCGTTTTTTCATCCAGTACCTGCTGGGTAAACGGTGTTTTGGAGGCACCTGAATAAATACCCATCCAGTCCGCATATTGACCTTCCGTGTGAAGTGAACCGGTAAGATACCCCTTCGCATCAGATGCCTTCAGGATAACAGCACCAGCACCGTCAGCAAATAGTGTCACAGTTTTTTTATCAGCCATGTTCAGATATTTGCTCATGGCGTAAGCCCCGATAACCAAAGCGTATTCGTATTGATCATCAGAAGCGATAAACTTATGTGCAGTATCCAGAGCGGTGACAAAACCTGCACAAGCAGTATTCATATCGAATGTACCGGCATGTACCGCGCCTAACCTGTGCTGTACCACCGATGCGGTTGAGGGTGATATGTATTCAGGGGTGTCTGTCGCAATTATTAAAAGCTGCAACTGAGTGGCTGATAAACCGGCATCTTCGAGCGCAACTTTTGCAGCCTCGACACATAAATCAGCAGTTGACTGCTCAGGTGTGCACCACCTGCGTTCTGTAATAGTTAAATTTTCACGCAGCCAAGTATCAACATCTTCGCCGAGTAATTCGTCAAAATACGAGTTAGGAACGATTTTTTCCGGTGCGTAAAATCCGCTTCCGCTAATTTTTGATGTTCTCATTATGGTTTTTCTGTTATTGTACCAGTCCGCCATCGACACTGAGAACGGTACCATTAATGTAATCCGCGTCATCACTTGCTAAAAAGCAATAGGCGTTTGCAATATCTTCAGGTTTCCCTAATCTTCCCAATGGAGTGCGTTCTTTCAGGGAGTTTATGATCGCTTCAGGCACGGTATCAATCATTTCCGTGGCAATAAATCCAGGAGCAACAGCGTTAACATTTACGCCTTTTCTGCCTAATTCGCGAGCCCATACTTTGGTCATCCCAATTACACCGGCTTTAGTTGCTACATAATTGGTCTGCCCAAAATTGCCGTAGAGCCCAACAACAGACGAGGTGTTTATCACTTTCCCTTTCTTCTGTTCAACCATTACCGGGGCAACTGCTTTCATGCAGTTAAAAACACCGGTTAGGTTAACATCAATAACCTGTTGCCATTGTTCGGAAGTCATCTTCATGAAAGAAGCATCGCGGGTTATGCCCGCATTGTTTACCAGTACATCAATTCTTCCGAATGTTTCCACCGTTTTTTTAGCGGCGTCGGTAACGGATTCAAGGCTGACAACATTAACCTTAATAAACAAAGCTTTGCTGCCTAAGGCTGTTAATTCAGAAGCAAAAGCCAGACCCTTCTCTTCACTCACATCCCAAATAACAACCGTGGCACCTTTTTCTGCGAATTTGCTGACAGCAGCTTTCCCGATACCTTGGGCTCCGCCTGTTACAATAACCACTTTTCCTGCAAATGTATTCATATTTATTACCGTATTTAACGTTTGAAATTTTTAAAACGATGTTTGCTAAAAGTGTTGACCGGACATGTCCGGCAAACAAAACTTATTTAACGAGATTGTTTTTTTCGGCAATCCACTCGGCTAGAAAGTTCCGGTGATGCTTTTCCATTAACTGGTAAAAAGCCTCCATCTCTTTCATGCGCAAGTGCAGCGTTTCCATTTTTTTATCTTTAGCCGCCGCGACTTTAGCTTTTAGTTGTGTCGCGATTCTTGTGTTGTTCTTAATAAGATCGAAATTATTCCGGAATGCATTTTCAAAAATTTCCGGTTCAACTTCGTAATAATCTTTCCGGTTATCCTCGGGTGACCATACTTTGCGTACCAGTTTATGATCCCGGAGCCTGCGTAAAATCTGGCTGACCGGCCCTTTGCTTCTCCCAAGGAGAGCTGCAATTTCTGTCAGAGAAAGTGGTTCAGGCGCATATAGCAGTAAAGCCACCACATGCCCCATTAGCTTGTTTAAGCCGAATGATTTATATGCATCGCCGAAACGCTGTATCAGCTCTTTTCTGAGCCGTTCTTCGTTTATCATCCTGTTTTTCTATTGGTATTTTTTAACAATAACAGCAGAGGCTTCTCCCCCGCCAATACAAAGCGCTGCAAGGCCGTATTGCACATCAGTTCTTTGCATTTCATATAATAACGAGGTAAGAATTCTGGCACCGCTTGCACCAATCGGATGCCCTAATGCAATTGCTCCGCCGTTAACATTTATCTTTGCAGAATCAAGTTCCAATAATTTATTAACTGCTATTGAAACCACCGCGAAAGCCTCATTTATTTCAAACAAGCCGATGTCCTCTTTTGTAAGGTTCGCCTTCTTTAATACTTTTGCAATTGCATCAGCAGGAGCGGTAGTAAAATGAACCGGCGCCTTTGCTGCTGAACTCTGTGCAACAATTTCCGCCAGCGGCGTATAACCCAGTTCCTTTGCTTTTCCTTCACTCATAATAAGAAGTGCAGATGCCCCGTCATTCAGTTTGGAAGCATTGGCAGCGGTCACAACGCCGTTCTTATCAAAGGCAGGGCGCAGGGATGGAATTTTATCAAAATTAACCTTGTCCGGTTCTTCATCCTTGCTAACAGCAGTTTCACCTGAGCGGGTTTTAATTATTACCGGGACAATTTCCGCTTCAAACTTTCCTGCTTTCTGAGCATCCTGTGCTTTTTTGTATGATTCAATCGCGTAAGCATCAAGTTCTTCGCGGCTCATCTGGAAATCTTTCGCGCACGACTCTGCGCAATTGCCCATGTGCACCTGATTGTACACATCGGTCAGACCGTCAATAAGAATTGAATCGTACATGGTTGCATTTCCGAGTCTATACCCATTCCTTGCCTGACTGAGAATGTATGGCGCATTTGACATGCTTTCCATACCGCCTGCGATAATTACATCAGCATCTCCGGCAACAATTGCCTGATGTGCGAGCATGACAGCCTTAAGGCCGCTGCCGCACATTTTATTAATTGTCAGGGCTTCAGTTTTTTCCGGAAGGCCTGCAAAAAGTGCCGCCTGCCGGGCAGGAGCCTGTCCCAGCCCTGCTGAAAGGACATTACCCATGATGACTTCATCGATTAAATTTTTATCAATTTGAGATTCTGATAGTAGTGCTTGTATAACCTGTTGGCCTAATTGTGGTGCTGTGAGTGGGGATAATTGACCGTTGAATGCCCCGATAGGCGTACGTTTTGCATGTGTGATAACTACTTTTGTCATAGCAACTCCGGTTATTAAAAAGATTTACGGCGTTTTTTACGTTTGAAATATTTCAAACGTATCAAAAATAGAGAATCTCAATATTACTTCCAAATTATTTTTTACTTGTCTAGCAATTCTCCTTCGGATTGAGTAAAAGCATTGCATTATGCCAATTTTCCACCACGATCACTCCCCGTCCACTTCTGCTATTTGCATAATATTTGCCGGGCATTCTGGTTCACCTTTAAAAAAATCCTTCCCCTTACCCGCGGTTTTTGCCCAGCGGTGCAGCCAGGAGATTCCCCCGCCTCCGGTAAAAGTGTCTGCACTTTTGTAGGCTGTGTCTTCAAGTACCGAAGCCAATGTGGTATATGAATACCCAGTATGTTCAAGTGCGGCTGCCAGTTTATCGAAATAATCCGCATTTAAACGATTCGCGTGGAGCAGCAGGATATGCGCGATATTACGGCCAAAAAGTTCATTGGAGCAAATCTCAAAGTATTGTATTTTCTTTAGCATGTACTCGATGTACTGCTTTGCAACCTGTTTTGAAAGCAGTGAATCTTTTGCCTTATCCGCTTTATCATACGCCGCTGCAAAAATCCATTCGGCGTTATCAATAGTTACCAGTGCAATAGTATATCCACGGTTTATCAGGAATGCTTGCAGACTGTCTTTTAGCGCGATCGACCTGCCGGTGTGCAGGTAGGGATGACGGAAATAGGTAAGTTTTCCCCCGGCTTTCTCGATCATCTCTTTAAGGGGTGTTTCGCCACGAATAATATCAGCAAAATAAATTTCCGGAGAGACTGAGTGAAACTCGGGATGCGAATATGTGTGGTTCCCTAACTCCAATTCGTTTTCCAGCCAAAGATTTAGTATTCGCTGCCTTTCCAAACTCAGTTTCCCATCCATTTCCAGTTTGGCAGTATTAACAAAACCAACCGCGGGAATATGGTGCTTTTTAACCGCATTAATGATGGCTATTGTTATTGCTCTCGTATCTTCATTGCTGCGGGATCGTACCATTGGCAAATCATCGAAAGTAACTGCTATAACTCTCTTCAATGAAACCTGCTGGGCTGTTACAGTAATATGCAGAATGAATAAAAACAGAGCTAATAAAAATCTCAGTGAGAAATATGAATGTAAATTTGAATTACCTGAAATATTGATTGTTTTCAACGTGCTTTCCTTAAAAATCAAATAGTATCGTGTAAAATGGATTAAAACAGATATGGCATTACGCATGAAAAATGCTGTCATAAACCATCGGGTTTAACTATAATCCAATATAATAAAAATGCCAATTCGGGTCAATTAAGGGAGCAATATCACAGGTTTTCTTTCTCTATCTTTGTTTTTTTTGTTATCTTTTAGCTGGTATATAATAACTATTTAATGCGGTTATAAATAGATGAAAAACAGACTTTACTTAATACTTTTGGCAGTACTGTTGTCGGTTTCCTGCAACAAAGATGAAAATGTTCTCGATCCTTCTCCAGTGGATCCAGGAGGCAGTACAAAACCAACAATACAGTTGACTGCCCCAAACGGTGGTGAAATACTCCGTATTGGTGATGCCAAAACGATCACATGGGCTTATACAGGCACTTCTAAGTTAAAATTGCAGTACCGGAAAAGCATTACGCAAAGCTGGATATTAATCGCTGACAACCTGAATAATACCGGGACATTCTCCTGGTCCCCTATCCCCGATGCTCCTTCGGATTCATGTTCAATCAGGATAGTTGATATGTCCGATACAACAGTTGCTGATCCTTCGGATGCTCTTTTTAAAATTACCGCAAAAAAGGCAATTAGTGTAGTTTCTCCAAACGGTGGTGAATCGGTAACCGCGAAATCATCAACAACCATCCGTTGGACCAGTGCAAATATTACCAACGTAAACATACAGTTTTCGACGAATGCAGGATCATCATGGAATCCACTTGCGAGTTCCGTACCTGCACAAAACCAAAGTTACGTGTGGAATCCAGTTCCTGACACCGCGACTAACCAATACCGCATACGGGTAAGCGATGTGCTAGAAGATTCCATATTTGACATAAGTGATAAAAACTTTTCCGTACTGTCAACTCAAGTATTACAAATTGCCAGGCCGTTTAGCGGTTTAGTATTATTTAATGGCGTAAAAGATACAATCCGTTGGACAGTGACCGATGTTGCCAATGTTAAGATTGAATACTCGACTAATAATGGTTTGAATTGGTCGATCCTCAGCGCTTCGTATCCATCAAGCCAACCTTATGTTTGGACTCCGGCTTCAAATCCCGTATCATCAATGTGTAAGGTAAGGGTTTCGGATGCAGTTGATAATTCCCCTTCCATCGAATCTGATGTATTTACGGTTACTGATAAACCAAACGTTTTGGTTCTTTCGCCGAATGGCGGTGAACAGCTTATCGCAGATTCATCCTACACAATTGTGTGGAGTGCAACATCAGCAATCGCAGCGCCCTCGAAAGTTATTAAAAAACCGGCAAAAAGAGCAGCAATTGATGAAGAAACATCTTCAGCAAATACCACTCAAACAATTAAATCGGTCACTCCGCAATTAGTCACCACATCAACCGTAAGAATTGAACTGTCAACAGATGCCGGTTCTTCATGGATTGATATTGTCAGCAATATCGCGAACTCAGGCAGTTATTTATGGAAGCCAATTCCACAACTTAATAAATCAACATGCCGGATCCGCGTAAGTGATGCGCAGGATGCATCGCTCTTTGATGTTTCCGATAATGATTTTACCATCAAAACACCATCGCTCAATCTCATAACTCCCAACGGGAATGAATTATGGGAAGCAGGAACAACACAAAACATCACCTGGTCAAGTACCGGTGTAGATTATGTTAAGATTGAGTTCTCAACTGATGGCGGTTCCTCGTACAGCACCTTAAAAAGCAGTTATATGGCTTCATTGGGTTCTTTCAGCTGGAGCATACCACTATCTGTTGCTTCATCTAAATGTAAAGTGCGGTTATCAGATTTGGGTTCAGCTGCAACTGATGCCAGCCAAAATAATTTTATTGTAACTGCACTGCCGAAAATAACGGTTACTAAACCAAATGGCGGGGAAATAGTTCCAGCCGGTGGCAGTTATGATATACAGTGGACCACGGAAAACCTGCTAATGGTTAAAATAGAATACACTACCAACAATGGTTCTAACTGGTACACTATTACCGATTCAACAGAAAGCGATGGCTTTTACCGGTGGAACCCGGTGCCGATTATTTCTGCTGCACAATGCCGCATACGGATTAGCGATAATAAAGACGGTGTGCCATCAGACCAGAGTGATGGAATATTTACCATTGCTACACAACCGGTTTTAAAAGTCGTTTCACCAAACGGCGGCGAGAGAATTCTTGCAAATTCAACATATATTGTTTCCTGGAATACTTCCCCGGGTGCATCTGCCGGTGGTCCATCAAAACCAATGCGTGGTGATGGATTAGAAAACACTGCCGGTGTTACCAACATTAAACTACTCTACACTGCTGATGGTGGAAACAATTGGTCAACAATAGTAACTTCGATTCCAAATAATGGAACTTACTCATGGAACCCTGTTCCGGATATTAATTCCGCATTGTGCAAAATAAAGGTGCAGGATGCATCTGATTCAGTCATTTTTGATATTTCGGACAGTGCTTTTGTTATCTATAAAGTTGCAAAGTCACTTCAGGTAACTTTACCGAACGGTGGGGAAAATATTGTTGCAGGCTCAACTACCGGGATAACGTGGTCTAGTGTCGGGGTATCGGCTGTCAGCATTGACTATACAACCAATAATGGTGTAGTATGGAACCGTATCGTAACCGGAACTGAAAGCGATGGAGCATATAGCTGGAACCCGATTCCCGGAACAATTTCTTCAACAAACTGCAAAATACGGGTTATCGATGCTTCCGACAGTTTACTGTATGATGAGAGTAACAATACTTTTACCATTTTACCGCAGCCAACTATCTCTGTTATTTCTCCCAATGGCGGTGAATTATTCGCGGCAGGAACAACACAAATTATCAGATGGTCAACAACCAGCATTTCTGCAATTAAAATAGAGTTTACCTCCGATGGAGGTTCATCGTGGGATACAATCCGCACAGTTGTACCAAGTCTGGGTGAATACTCATGGAATGTTCCCTCAATAAATTCAAGCCTTTGCAGGATACGGGTCAGCAATGCAACTGGCGGTATCCCATCGGATCAGTCCGACAATAATTTTACCATAAAAACATTGTCTCTCACTCTTATAACTCCAAACGGAGGTGAAATTTGGGAAGCTGGCACAACCCAACAGATAGTATGGAACAGTGCAGGATTTACCTCTGTAAACCTTGAGTTCTCAACGGATGGTGGTTCTTCGTACTCGCTTATAAAAAATAATCACACTGCCTCTCTTGGCACCTACGGGTGGAGTATGGTGCTTCCTGCCGGTGGCAGTTATGATATTCAATGGACTTCTGAAAACATCGCGAAGGTTAAAATTGAATATACCATCAATGGCGGTGTAAGCTGGCAGAGTATTGTTGATTCAACAGAGACTACCGGGCTTTATCCTTGGAATCCGGTTCCCCTAACCTCTGCGACACAATGTAAAATTAGAATCAGTGATTACCGCGATGGATTTCCTTCGGATGTAAGCGATGGAAATTTTACGATTGCCACGCAGCCACAGTTAAAAGTTATTGCCCCGAACGGCGGTGAGCGTCTGCTTGCAAAATCTTCTTACCAGATACGATGGAATACGAACATTGGAAGTAAACAAAATCCGGGCAGGTTCAGCCGTCTTGAAAGTACTGAAGATGCAAAAGGTATAACAAATGTAAAACTTTCCTTCACCTCGAACGGCGGTATTCAATGGAGTACAATTGTTGCCAATATTTCAAATAGCGGCACGTACGAATGGCAGTCATTACCGGATATTAGCTCTGCGCTCTGCAAAGTAAAAGTGGAAGATGCAACTGATTCAATGCTTAATGATGTATCGGATAGTGTTTTTGTTATTTATAAAACAGCAAAATCTATCTTAGTAACGGCTCCCGATGGCGGTGAGAACTTAGTTGCGGGTTCAACCACGAACATTACGTGGTCAAACACAGGTGTTTCTTCTGTTCACATCGATTTCACTACAAATAACGGCGTAACGTGGAGCAGGATTGTTTCAGATACCGAAGGTGATGGCTTTTATTCATGGAATCCGATTCCGGCAAATATTACCTCAACCAATTGCAAGATAAAGGTTATTGATGCTTCGGACAGTTTGTTGTTTGATGAAAGTAATGCAGTATTTACTATTGTCCCACAACCAGCTATTTCCGTAATATCCCCCAATGGCGGTGAATCATATTCCTCAGGCACCACACAGATTATTTCTTGGACTTCAACCGGTGTTGCAGAGGTAAAAATCGAGCTGTCATCTAATAACGGCGCTTCATGGGATACAATACGCACAAGAGTTAATAGTCTTGGTCAATATTCCTGGGAGGTACCGTCAATTAATTCAACGCTTTGCCGTGTCCGCATCAGTAATGCAACCGGCGGTATCCCTTCGGATATTTCCGATAACAACTTTACCATTACTACTTTGCAGCCGCAGAGTGTTAGAGTAACAAGACCGAACGGACTGGAGATTTTCACGGTTGGTTCAGTACAAAACATCACTTGGTCTTCCTCGGGTATTGATACCGTTAAACTGGAAATGACAACCAATAACGGTGTTAACTGGACAACAATTATTAATAAAACACAAAGCAACGGATTGTTCGCCTGGACAGTTCCAAACTCAGTTTCAACAAACTGTAAAATCCGTGTCAGTGATGCTAATGATGCGACCCCTTCGGATGTTAGTGATTCTTCATTTACCATAGAAGCGCAGCCGGTTATCGCGGTTACCACACCGAACGGCGGCGAGAGAATTCTTTCCGGCTCCACGTATGACATACGCTGGAGTTCTGTCTCCAAGCGTGGCGGAAAAGAAGGCACTGAGGCAATCACCAATGTTAAACTTGAGTTCTCTGCAGATGCCGGTTCGAGCTGGTCAACCATCGCGGCAACTGCAAACAACACCGGACTGTATCAGTGGAACCCGGTTCCAAATATCAGTTCTTCATTGTGCCGTATCCGCATCAGTGATGCCGAAGATGGTATTCCT
>JACPGF010000377.1 GCA_016182615.1 Ignavibacteriales bacterium | reverse complement strand
TCGTTTCTACAAAGTCCTGCTTCAAACTGAGCTACGGATTGCGCCTTACCTCTACTTGTCCAACCTGAAGTTATACCAATAACGATTATTCTATTATTCTGAGCAATGTAACATGTTAGATAGTTCTTGTTCCGATAGAAATACATTTTACCGACATCTGTGTTACTTATCTCTATCGGCTGTCCTTTTGCTCTTAGTAGTTGGGCGGGGGTTTTATTCAGAAAAGTATAGTATCCAGTTTGCGTATAAACTGTACCCGAAAACAGCAGTAAAACCAGAATTAGATTTATAAATTTCATAATGGAATACTATAATAATAAAAGTTGTACAATTTCACCGGAACTCACTAAGAATATAAATTATCTCATAGCGCTTATTTGAAAAGACCATTGCCCATTTACCGCTATTAGAGTAATTTAATTCAAGACATGAGATACTCAAATTAGTACCATCATCATCTTTTGTGGAGGCCTCCCAACCAACTAAGCCATTACCGAGACTTTTAGGTTTGTAATTTTTAACTTTGAAAGTCGTCCCATTTGATAATCGTAAATTATTAGTTTGTGCATCCTGATAGAGCACTAATCCCTTTGGAAAGGATTTCTCTTTTTTTGACCCAACGTGGAATTCTATCGCTTCAACTCTGTATTTGTAACTTTGCGCCTGTATCATATAAGCACAGAGAAAAAATGTGCAAACAAAAATAATTCGGCTCATGTTTATCCTTTGGATTAGTAATTAATGAATCGAGTACAATCATATAGCTGAATGCAGTCCGAATGAATTTTATCTATGAAATTAGCCATTACTTGCTCACTGAATAAGCAGTTATTATATATCCGTAAATCAGTTTGGCGACCTAATACTCATATACGGTTCTTGAAGACGTAGACGGCATTACTATTGTCAACTTTTGGATCGTAGTCTACAAAAAGGCCAATTCTTATTTCCGATATCTTTTCTGGAGTTGCAACTAAAGTGAATTTGCCCCTAAATTTATTTCCTTCGACCGGTCTATCACCTAAAATAAGAGAACTTGCTTCTATGTTTACCCCATCCAAGTCTAGTGCTTTTATATAAATATTATATAAATCTCCATGATAAGATGAATACTTTACCCATTTTTGCAAATCCCCAATGTATTCAATTTGTACAGAATCATTTTGCACTTTTATATTAGTTATTCTTATAACACACTTACCTAAATCATAACCACCATTAAATCTATTATTACCACTACCCTCAAGAGTTATTTCTTTCTCAACGTACTGCTCTAGCCATCCGATTGATTTATTACAACCTGACAAAATCACGATGGCAAACAAAAAAAGGATTGCCATTGAAAAATTCTTTACGAGAATCATTTAACACCTCCAGTTTATTAAAAAAAAGGACGCAACTTTCGTTACATCCCGTTTCGAGGTACTGGTATACCTATGGCAAAGATATAAGAAAGTGCGTCCATTTCTGGACGCAGCCTTCTTTGCACGTTCTTGCCAAATGAAAATTACCAGTTTTCGAAACAGAACGCAGCAAACGCTACGCAAATATGTATTTTCAGAATTTTAGTGTGAATACCTTTTACAATATTCGTGAAATCAAATTATTAATATTCTACACAAAAATCCACCAAAATATGTTCCGCAGCCATGAAATAACTACAAATGCTTGTTTCACTACTCAATTCCAAGCGCAGTCATCGTCATTACAGTTGTTAATCTTGCAAGTATTGCGCCCTCTTCATCGATTAATACTGTGAATCTATGCAGATGTGCGATGGAAATGTAATCCTGTAATTTTCTTTCAAGTTTTTTTCTATTAGCGTAATAGTAAAGAAGCACAATACTATCAACAACTGTTTTAACCACAGTTTCCAAGAACTCTTCTGCTGAAATTCGCTTACCGGGCGTCTTTGGTTCATTGATAATATCAAGAAGGTCTCTTAGCATATATCCATAGTTATTAAAAAGTGTAGAATTTTTCCGACTAAGTTTTAACAGTTGATTTATTTCAAGTACAGGTTTACAAAACTTTGGCCCAATAACAGCAATAAAGTAGTATTCACCATTACAGTTCATCCAACTTTCGATATCTGACCATGCAGAGCAACCAATAATATCTGCATGTGCAGAGTCAATCCAAAAATACTTGTTTTCCTGAATGCCTGCTAAAACCACATAGTGTTCATAATCATCAACACAAGCTATAATAGGTATTCTTTGCTCGAGTAAGCTTTCAACCTTTGCCTTAAATTCTTTTTCTTTGGTTAGAGTATAAGGCTTAGCTTTACATCCATACTTCTTAATCCCCAATATAATTTTCTCCGGCTCAGTCCCTTTCCATAGTGCTTTAAGCCGGGTTACTTTTGTAGTCCTGTGTGCATCTTTCACACTAATTGGTATTCCAAGCACTAGCAAGGCATTTAGCAGCGCGTATTGCCCACAGTTGCCATTTTCTTGATAATTGTATCCATATTTTTTATCCATTGTTATTCTCTTGATTGTTATATTCGTAGTTGTCAGGGAATTCTATAGAACACAGAAATAATTACTTTTTATGTTTCCTAAACTTCCGGATAAAAATAGCCGCAAAAACCTTTTAATGTTCTTTATTCGAATCGTTCACAACGCCCTTCTGAATTTTGTCTTGATTCTTTTTTACAAGTGCTTTGTAGAGTAGTTTAATAATGGTCTTTAATACTTTCACTACCATCTTTTGGGATATTAATTTTTTGTCCATCGGACCATTCCTTATTTATATGATAAAAAACTTGACCCGGATGGATCAAGTTGTATAGCTCAAGCTTTTATACTGTATGTTGAAGAACCTGATAAACGACCTGCGCAATTCGTTGATGGTTTCTTTAACACGCGTTGCTGATGTTTTTAACATCTCAGCAATCTTGGAGCACTTGTACCCGTCTACAAGACACTGGAAGATCCTTTTTTGCAAAGCAGTTAATTTTGCGATCCAATCATGATAATCGACATGGAATGCAAGAGTATCATCTACGATTTGCTTAGAACGTGTACTTGCAGTCATCCAGTCATCGTAAGCAATTATAGGTGTTGGTGAGTCGTTTCTTCGTCTCATATAGCATAGCACATCTAAAGTTGAAGTACCACCATATTTTGCTTTACATATACTGCGCTTGTCAACCTCACGTGAACGCTTGGTTATAAATTGCTTGAATTGATTTTTGTCAATGGGCTTACCTTTAGCGAGGTAGTTCAGGTAAAGTTCGTATGCCTGGCAAATCAATTCTTGAATTTTATCCTTTCTGCGTTCCGGTTCCTCATAACGCATAACAGCGAATTCTGCCTGAATTTTAATTATGTCATAAAGCTCCGGCCAAGACATAGATAGCTCCAGTTTATTAATAATAAATACTTTTTGCGGCTGGACCGCGTTTGGGTGTGATGTTTGATAGGTTTATTGGGGAGTAGTGTTGTGTTAGACTCTTCACTACAATTTTCTTATACCAAAAAGTTATGAAAAATATCTCGATCAGATAACCTGCCAACTTAATGGACTTTCTATCTTGGAAGTCAGCATTGTATTATAAAAAAGGTGTTTACCTGATATAAGATACCGTTACTGGAAAAATGTATGTTGGAAGTGTAATCGGTGAGTAAGGAATTTGGCAGCGATGGACCGGCTTGGAAGACGGTTTTGTTAAGCCGGGAGTTCGGGTATAACGCTAACTAAATATACTGGTTTACATGAATACCTATACCGGAATAGTTGTTTCTTGTTGAATTTTATGCATCGAAGTTTTCCAGTGGAGTATTTATCTACAGAGTCGTTATAAACGGCTACAGCAACAGTAAAAAATTGACTTTGTTGAATAAAACCGAGAAATGGTGTAAACTCTTTAACGACCGAGTTAAGAACTCACAAGCAGTATATTCTGAAACCTTTTTTATATATTTAAATCGTTCTTAAATTCTTATTAATTAGTAATAGAATGCCAAACCAAAACCCGGAACAGATAGCAAGGGATATTATTGACAAGCACCTGACAGCTTGTGGATGGCTGATACAAAGTATCAACCGCGTGAATCTATTTGCAGGTATTGGTGTTGCGGTTAAGGAATATCAAACTGATGTCGGGCCTGCTGATTATGTGCTGTTTGTTGATGCTAAACCTTGTGGAGTAATCGAAGCCAAACGCGAAGAAGAGGCCCACCGTTTAAGTGTCCATGAGCCGCAGAGTGAAGATTATGCTCACGCGCGCTTGAAACACCTTAAAAACGAACCACTGCCCTTTGTCTATGTTAGTACCGGAGAAATTACCCGCTTTACGAACTTTACCGATCCCAAACCACGGGCTAGAGCCGTTTTCAGTTTTCACCGTCCGGAAACATTGCGTGAATGGATTAAGACAAATAACTCATTACGAAAAAGATTACATGACCTGCCTGTGCTACAAACCGACGGACTCCGCGACTGCCAGATTCAGGCAATTACCAAATTGGATGTATCTTTCAAAGAAAACAGGCCGAGAGCTCTCATACAGATGGCTACCGGTTCTGGTAAAACATTTACCGCGATAACTTTTATATACCGGCTGTTAAAATTTGCAAAAGCAAAACGGGTTTTGTTTTTGGTTGATACGAAAAACCTGGGTGAGCAGGCAGAGCAAGAGTTTATGTCATTCGTGCCGAATGACGATAACCGGAAGTTTACCGAACTCTACAGCGTGCAGCGCTTAAAGTCCAGCTATATAGCAACTGACAGCCAGGTGTGCATAAGCACCATTCAAAGGCTGTATTCTGTTCTGAAAGGTACTGAGCTTGATGAGCAGGCAGAAGAAGAAAACCCTAACGAGCGTAAATTTCAGCCGAAAGAAATCCCCCCGGTTGAATATGACCCCAAAATGCCCATCGAGTTTTTTGATTTTATTGTTATTGATGAATGCCACCGGAGCATCTATAACCTATGGAAGCAGGTTCTGGAATATTATGATGCTTTCGAGATTGGCCTGACAGCAACACCGGACGCACGGACCATTGGATACTTTGATCAGAACTTAGTGAGTGAATACTCGCATGAGATGGCAGTTGCCGATGGTGTTAATGTGGGGTATGATGTGTTTATCATCGACACGAAAGTAACAAAGCAGGGTGCAACACTCTGGAAGGGTGAATACATCGAGCATCGGGAACGCCTTAGCCGTAAAAAACGCATGGAGTTGCAGGACGAGGATGAACACTATTCCGATAAACAGCTCGATAAAGATGTTGTAAATCCCAATCAAATCAGAACTATCATTAAATCGTTTAAGGAAAACCTGCCGGGTATTTTCAAGGAACGGTATGATGAGCAGGGTATTTTTGAAGTGCCCAAGACGCTGATATTTGCCAAGTCAGACAGCCACGCGAACGACATTATCGATATTGTACGGCAGGAGTTTAACGAAGGTAACAGCTTCTGCAGGAAGATTACCTATAACTCCGATAAAGATATCAAAGATACCGATGGTAATACCATTGAAAAGGGTGAAGACCCTAAGAGTACACTGGCACAATTCCGAAACAGTTATCACCCCCGCATAGCAGTTACCGTTGACATGATTGCAACCGGTACGGATGTTAAGCCGCTGGAATGCCTGCTCTTTATGCGTGATGTGAAAAGTAAAAACTACTTCGAGCAGATGAAGGGACGGGGCACAAGAACCATAAAACTTGATGATCTGCGTAAAGTAACACCGACCGCAAAATTTACCAAAGACCATTTTGTTATTGTTGATGCGATTGGCGTAACCAAAAGCTTAAAGACCGACAGCAGACCGCTGGAGAAACGCCCCGGGGTGCCACTTAAAGATTTATTACAGGCCGTAGCTGTTGGAGCACGTGATGAGGAGTTGTTTACCACCCTTGCCAACCGCTTAACACGCTTAGATAAGCAGATTACTGAAAAAGAGAAATTACAGTTCGCAAAAAACTCCGGTGGTAAAACAGTAGCGCAGGTGGTTAAAGACCTGCTTAACGCGTATAACCCCGATGTATTGGAAGAAATTGAAGAAAAGGTAAAGACACAGAGAGAGGGTGACTCACCTTATGACATTGATGAGGCAATTAAAGCCGAGACGGATAAACTGCAGAATGATGCTGCCAAGGTATTCACCGGTAGCCTTAACGAGTACATTGAGAATGTACGTAAAGCTCACGAACAGAGGGTAGATTTAAGTAATCCCGATACCGTAATACACGCGGGTTGGGATGTTCAAAATAAAGAAAAAGCCTATGAATTGATAAACGGGTTCAAGGAATGGATGCAAGCACACACTGATGAACTGACCGCATTGCAGATATTCTATAATCAGCCCTTCCGCAGGCGTGAACTGACCTATGCAATGATTAAAGAAGTGCTTGAAAAGCTACAAAATGATAAGCCCGTACTTGCGCCCTTAAACATCTGGCGCGCTTACGAAGCATTAGGGCAGTGCAACGGCTCTGCAAGAAATGAACTGACTGCGATTAGTTCGCTCATCCGCCATGTTAGCGGTGTTGATGTAGCCCTTACTGCGTATGACAAGACTGTTGATAAAAATTTTCAGGACTGGGTGTTTAAGAAACAGGCTGGCAATGCGCCCAAGTTTTCAAATGAGCAGATGGAATGGTTGCGCATGATTAAGGACTATATAACCAACAGTTTCCATCTAGATAAAGATGACTTCGATTTGAATCCGTTTAATGCGCAGGGTGGGCTAGGTAAAATGTGGCAGTTGTTTGGCGAACAGACCGAGGAAATTATTGATGAATTAAATGAGGCATTGGTGGCGTAATTTTATGAAACATATTAAGGAACACTCTGAGGCAAAGGTTAGCTTATACTCCAGATATTTTTCCATTTATCTGAATGTGCTTGCCAGAACTTATATTAAGAACATTTATCTTTTTGATTTATTCTGCGGAGAAGGAATCTATGAAGATGGTGGAAAAGGAAGTCCGATTGCTGCATTAGAATGTATTAGGAACCACTACTTTAACAATAATAAAAGTTGCCCAAATTTGTTTCTAGCATTCAACGATTTGGAAAATTCAAAAATCGAACCAGAGAAACTAAAAATTGACAGAGTTAAGGTGTATGCCGATCAAATTTTCAGACCGGATAATGTTAAAGTTGCATATACACAGATCGATTATTCAATTATTATTGAAAAAGTAATTATTAGGACTAACGAGTTAAAAAATGATGAAAGAGCGTTGGTTTTTATTGATCCATATGGCTATAAAAATATAAATCCGGAAGATATTAAAAAATTGATAGCCAATAGTAAAACAGAAGTTCTACTATTCCTGCCAATTTATTTTATGTCAAGGTTTGCAGAGAAAGCTAAAGATCAAGATTTTAAGGGTGGAGAAGCTCTAAGAAATTTTCTTGGTCAACTTTTTGGATCAATTGATAGAATGCCTAGTTATACAAACCAGGCTGAGTTTATTTATCTTATTCAAGAAGAATTTAAGACATATCTGAAATTGAATTTTGTCGATTCGTATAAAATCGAAAGAGATAACAATCAATGGTTTGCTCTCTATTTCTTTACTACCAACCCGAAGGGATACTTAAAAATGTTGGAGAGCAAGTGGTCATTGGATGTGAAGCACGGGTCTGGTTTTAAGCAAGGCGATGGTCTTATGCTTGATTTTTTTAACGAGATAGAGTTGACACAATATGATAAGAAGGTATTAGAATATCTGAAGAATAATCCAGGGGCCACCAATAAAGATTTGCAAAATTTTGGTTTATGTAATAACTTTCTGCCAAAACATACAAAGCAAGTTTTGGATGAAATCCGGAAAACTCACGAAATTGAAATAATTGCTTTGGATGGAAAAAAGGCTTCTGGTTACTACTTGTCGGATGACAAAAGAATAGTAAATATTAAACTAAAAGAACTTTATGGCAACAACAAAAATTGAATGGACAGAAAGCACCTGGAACCCCATCACCGGTTGCGACAAAATAACCACGGGTTGCAAGTTTTGCTATGCTGAAGTAATGGCAAAGCGGCTGAAAGCCATGGGGCAACCCAAATATGTGAATGGTTTTAATCTAACCCTACACCCCGATACATTGATGGAACCATACACATGGAAAAAACCGAAAATGATTTTTGTCAACTCCATGAGTGACCTTTTCCATAAAGATGTTTCTGTAGAATACATACAGAAAATTTTCAAAGTAATTAAAGAAAATCCGCAGCATGTATTTCAGATTCTGACAAAACGGGCTGACATACTCCGTTATTATGACAGTGAAGGCTGGCTTGAGTGGCCGCATAACCTGTGGATGGGTGTAACCGTTGAAAACAAGGCTACGATGCACCGTATTGAACTTTTACAAAATACCGGGGCACGGGTCAAGTTTCTTTCATGCGAACCACTCCTTTCAGCTCTACCCAATATGCCATTGAAAAAGATTGACTGGGTAATTGTCGGTGGTGAAAGCGGACGTACTCCACGCCCGATGAAAGAAGAATGGGTGGTTGAAATAAAAGAACAGTGCCAAAATGCAAATGTTGCATTTTATTTTAAGCAATGGGGCGGCACCAATAAAAAGAAAAATGGAAGAATTCTGGACGGCAAAAGGTATGATGAGATGCCGCAGGTCATTTCTACAGCAAAAAGTTTATTTGAAAATAATGAATAAATTATGGAAACCGTCATCCGATAAACCAACAATGAAACTGAAGGATATTTGCCAACTTTCAAAAGGTAAAAAACCGGTCAGATTGCGATCTGATAAAAGTGACGAGTTGTCTATTCCTTATATTAATATAAAGGCTTTCGAAAAGGGGTTAATCTCTGAGTATACAGATGGTAAAAAATGCAACCTATGTAATGATGATGATTTACTGATGGTTTGGGATGGGGCAAGGTGCGGATTGATTGGAAAAGCAAAAAAAGGGGCAGTTGGTTCGACTTTAATGAAGATATTGCCCAAAGTAAATATCGAGAAAGAATACCTTTACCATTTTTTAAGTTCAAAATTTCACATACTTAACACGAAACCAAAAGGGGTTGGTATTCCGCATATTGAACCAACTTTACTTTTAAATTTTGAACTACTGCTCCCCCCGCTTGCAGAACAACAAGCCATTGTTGCAAAAATAGAAGAACTGCTCAGCGATTTAGAAAACGGCAAGCAACAACTGTTAATCGCGCAACAGCAATTAAAATTGTACCGGCAAAGTTTGCTTAAAGCTGCTTTTGAAGGCAAATTAACCAATAAAAATGTAAAAGATGGTGAATTGCCAGAGGGGTGGATCTGGTGCCTAAGTGGAATGTTATTTGATAGTGTCACAAGTGGGTCACGTGGGTGGGCAAAATACTATTCGATGAAGGGAGCTATCTTTTTGAGAATTACAAACATGAATTTTGACACATTATCATTGGACTTGCAATCATCAAAAATTCAATATGTTTCTCCTCCATTGAATACGGAAGGTGTAAGAACCAAAGTAAAAGAAGGGGATTTTTTGTTCTCAATAACAGGTTATTTGGGAATGTTTGCAATCGCTCCAAACTTGGAAAATGCATTTGTAAATCAGCACATAGCATTATGCCGACCAAAAAATGGTTTTATTAAAAAATATGTTGGCTATTGGATAATCTCAAAAACCGGAGGGCTTCATTATCTAAACAAAAGCAAAAAGGGCGCTGTAAAGGCAGGACTAAATTTAGATGATCTAAAGAATTTTCCTGTTCCAATCTCTTCTGTTCAGGAGCAAATTCGAATCGTTGAAATTCTCGATAATAAACTCACCGTTTGCGATAAAATTGAAGAAACCATAACAAAAAGTTTACAGCAGGCAGAAACATTACGGCAAAGCATACTAAAGAAAGCATTTGAAGGAAAGTTGGTTAGCTTTGGATAATGTTGACAAAAACATAGTAGCATATTTACTTAAGAAGTATGGAGAAAATATTTTGCCTGTTGAAAACCTGCCAAAAGCCTATTGCCCAGGTGGGATAGAGAAAGTTAAAGCTATTTACCTAGGCTGTGATCCATCAAACACGCATACAACCTCTATGCCTTATGCTTTTGCACATAAATGCGGATGTAATTATTTCAATAGTTTTATTAATTCCCATACACAACAACTTGCCTGTATTGGATTAACTTGGGAAACTGTTTACACGCAGAATTTATGTAGGAACTATTTTCAGAAAGAGACCTCTATCAATCTGAAACTCTGGACAAAAGCTGCCAAAGAGTTTTGGATTGAGGAGTTAAAAGAAGAACTTTCTCAGTTTGACCTAACGCTGCCGGTGCTCTTAACATCACAATATCTACTAGAAGTTTTGGGGACTGGAGGGGTTGAAAAGATAAAAGCACCTGAATTTTACACTTGCAAAAAAGGCATTCCCATTGCAGCAGATTGCAACCTATTAGGCCGGGACTTGATACCACTTTATAGGGGCAAGAATCCATATTGCAAAGTATCCTATCACTTGAAAAATGATAAATGGAATTCCTACAAAATTTTAATAGAAAACTATATAGACATCAATTGAAAAGAACGGTTATGCGGGCCAGCTCATTAAAACGAGCATGCATGTGGGTACTCACATCGATGCCCCGGCTCATATGATTTCTGGAGGCAAAAAACTTTCGGAAATTCCATTGGAACAACTTTGTGGAAAGGCAATTTTGATCGATGCCCGAGGCGAAGACAAGATTGATTCATCGTTATTGAACCAAAAGGCCTACGGAAAAATCGTCCTTGTCTTGACTAACTGGTCTCAAAAGTTTGGGAGGG
>JACPGF010000034.1 GCA_016182615.1 Ignavibacteriales bacterium | reverse complement strand
TAATGGGGTTGGTTGTAGCACTTGGGCTTATTTTTTCTGTTCTCTTTTATTTTACTGCCGGGCAAATTTCATTTTTGGTATTTAAACAATACAACTATGAGTTGTTCATTCAACTCGTTATCGTTTCCGTATTCGCGGAAACCATTGGCGGTTTTTTTATTTACCTGTTAATGACACAAGAAAAATCTCATCACACTGTTGCTTTGTCGGCAACAGGTGCTTTCATCAATCTACTCCTCAATGTTCTGTTCGTTGGATACTTGAAGTATGGAATATTCGGGATTATTCTTGCCCAGCTCATATCTAATATATTTCTATTCCTTGTTGCCATTAAATTCATAGCATATAAAATAGTTGTAGGGATTGATCTCCAATTGTTACGCAGAATCATACTTTTTTCCTTGCCACTCTTTTGGGCTAATCTTTTTACTGCCGGGAATAATATTGCCGACCGGTTTATCCTTAACGGACTGATGAGTACCGGCGAAGTTGGGCTATATAGCTTCTCATATAGGATTGCTATGATAATGGGTATATTTACGATGGCGTTTGCAAGTGCATGGAATCCCCGTGCAATCAGGTTATTCAATGAAAAAGATTTTGCCGGGTCTTTCGGGTTTACCCTCAACAAATTAGTTGCCTTAGGGATGGTACTCATTATCAGTGTAACATTTTTTATTGGTATTTTATTCGATTTGCAGGCTTTTGGCATTACACTGCTCAATCCGGCATACAAGAGCGGGCTCGTTATAATAATTCCTGTCATGTTTGGATACTTGTTCAAAGGGTTGGCTTCGTTTTATTCCCTTTACCCGCAAGCCTCGGGAAAAAGTTATCATATTCTTGTATCAGATTTGATTGCACTTGTTGTCAATCTCGGTCTTAATTTTCTGCTGATACCTCATTTAGGCATACTTGGTGCCGGAATAGCAACTCTTTGTGCATTTTTTGTTTCGGCATTGTACCTTTTTTGCATTTCTGCTCCCCATATTATTTTTAGTTACCGTAAAAAGGAATTAGTGTTAATCGTTATCAGCTCTACAGTGGTGTTAGTATCGGGGATATTAGTTGGCAGTACTCTATTCAGTGGAATCTTGTTTTTACTATACCTTGCTTACTTGTATAAATTTACTGGCGTCACCGGAAAGGTGCAATTGTAAATGAATCGGACTTTTTGCTCGGTTCACGTGAAATTTTAGTGGCGTTCAATTAAATAATATCTAAAAATAATTAGTAAAAGATTCCGCTCCGCTGGAGCTGTAATGCAAATTTTGTTTCTTTTCTCTATAGCTATTCCAGCCCTAGACGGGCTTCCGGATTGTTCCTTTTCACAGTAATATATGTATATATCGTGTTTCTGAAGTCCTCCAGTGATAAAATAGCAATAGCGGCATGATTTCATGTAACGCCTGAGATCCACCGGAACTCTGAACTGACACTATAAATTTGAAAGCAAAAGCTAAGTTTCATAAATATTGGTCTTCAAAAAAACTCCACCGAAAAATCCGGTGAACCTTTTGCTCATTCATTACGCTATATTCTCTTAAAAATGAAGAAAAAGTAAACTTATCTAATTGATTTTTTTTGTAATTTGCATGTGTAATTTTATACTTTTTACTTAGTGGCATAAAAAAGTACACGGGTGTCAATTGTGTGTGTGTTGCGAGTGGTGTAAAGTCTTCTATATCCATGTACTCGGTATTGTATATCGATGCTGCTATTACGAACTAAACGAGATGAGGTTTTACAGTGTCACAATATGCTCATATACCTGAAACAATATTAGCTGCAGTCTGGAAAGAACAAAAATTTAACAGGGATTTGGTAACCGAAACCGGTGAAAAAATTGAAGTAATGTATGTTGGGGACGAGAATACTGAAACTGGCGGACCGGATTTTATCAATGCACGGATAAAAATTGGGAATTTAACCTATCTTGGTGACATTGAAGTCGATAACACGCAAGGCGACTGGCGTCATCATGGACACAACCTCAACAAACGGTTTAATAAAGTTATACTGCACGTCATCGTTAATAATGAATCTAACACGAAAGTCGTTTACTCGCAGGATAGCCGCAGGATAAACACATTTTGTATGGCACATTTTATCGATGAACAATTATACGAAAAACTCCGGAAATCGATAATAATTGAAAGCGACAACAGAACCAACAAAGTTCATTGCTATAAAGTGGCTTCCTATGCCTCTGAAAAGGCAAAGATTGAAATTTTAACTGAATTAGGGCTTGCACGCTTCAAAAGAAAATGTGAGCGAATGATTGGCAGATTACGGGAGTTAATTTACGTGGACAATAACCATGTTTCTGAACCGCTCGCAAGTTATTCATTTCCCGAAGAAGTTTATCAGATGAAACTTACCCATGAAGAACTGAATAAACGGCATGTTTGGATGCAGCTATTTTACGAGGAAGTATTTGAAGCACTGGGTTTTTCGCAAAACAAACAAATCATGCAAAATCTGGCTCATCAGGTAGATATAGATTTTATAAAAAAAATTCCGGTCAGTAAAGAAGATTTTATACCGGTTATCGAAGCCATCTATTTCAAAGTAAGCGGGTTAATACCTGATGATACTGGCAAACTGCATGAAAATGTGATCCAATATCTCAGAAGCATTCAAGAAGCATGGGAAAAGTTCGGGCAATCTTATACCGGAAAATTATATCATGAAACCGACTGGCATTTTGCGAAACAGCGTCCGCAAAATTTCCCAACTTTACGAATCGCCGCGGGTGCCCGGTTTATGAAAATTTTACTTCATGAAAATATGATTGAAACCATGATTAAAAAATTCGTGGAGATACATACTATAACGGTAGTAAAATCATCCATTCGGAGTATGTTCGTCTTAAAAGCTGATGGTTTTTGGCAAAAGCACTTTACTTTCGAGACAAAATCTTACGAGGATAACAAGTATTTTATCGGAAGCAGCCGCGCGGATGAAATATTTATAAACGTGGTACTTCCTTTTTTATACACCTATTTCCATCTTTTCGGTAAACCCAAACTTTCACAGCGCGCTATTTCTATATACACGGAAATTACCGCGGATACGGATAATCATCTGGTAAGGGAAGTAGCCGAAGCACTTAAACTCGAGCATTCCTGGAATAAAGCTGTATTATCCCAGGGAATGATCGAACTATTTAGAAGTTATTGCTCGAAAGAGAAATGCGAAGAATGCCTCATCGGGCAAAAAGTTTTCGCTGAAGAGTTTTAGTTGGATCCTGAGAACCGTTGTATTTCATCACGGATTTTCGCGGCTCTTTCATAGTCTTCAACTTCAAGTGCTAAGCGAAGTTTTTCCTGAAGAGCGGCTAATTTAGCTTCCTTTGAGGAACTTGTAACAGGAGGCGTATCCGGCAAGTCCAAATGCTCCTGACTCTCCTCGGTAAATTCAGGCTGTTCTTGTGAAGGGAGAAATGATGCCGTGTCCATCACAGAATCATTGACGTAAATAGGTGCATTCATCCTTATTGCAAGAGCAATCGCATCACTCGGCCTGGAATCAATCTCATTGGATAAAGAAGATACCTCAAGGACTATTTTAGCAAAAAAAGTATTATCCTTTAATTCGGTAACAACCACTTCAATCAGGGATGCTCCTAAATTCTCAATGAGAATTTTAAGCAGGTCATGAGTTAATGGCCGGGGAGGGCCGATAATAATAGGCAACCTTCTGTTACCATACACTTCTTTCAAGAGCAGTGCATAAGCGCCACCGGTTGAGGCGCTGGATGATAACCCTAAAATCTCACATTCAACTTTATTCAAAGCTTATCCTTAATTTTTCAGTTTTTTAACTTCTTCTGTAAATACAGGCAGCACCTCAAAAACATCACCGTTAATTCCATAGTCGGCAATTGCAAATATCGGTGCATCTTTATCTTTATTAATGGCAACAATAAATTTTGAGGAAGACATTCCTGCAAGGTGTTGAATCGCTCCTGAAATACCACAGGCTATATATAAGGAAGGTGAAACAGTTTTTCCTGTTTGACCGACCTGTTCACCATGAGGCCTCCATCCGGCATCAACCACAGCCCTGGATGCTCCTACTGCTGCTCCAAGTTCATTAGCCAGTGCTTCGATAAGTGAAAAGTGTTCTGGCCCTTTCATGCCACGGCCACCAGATACAATAATATCTGCCTCGGCGACATCAAGTTTTTCTCCTGCCTTTTTAAATTCGGTAACTTTTGCCCGTAAATCCGGCTCGGAAATTTCCTGAATTTCTACGACACAATCAACCGGCTTTTCAATTGGCTTAAATACATTTGGCCGCAGCGTTGCGATATTAACTGTGGCACTCGTCCATAATGATTGGCGGGCTTTCCCGGCGTAAATGGGCTTTTCTGCATGCAGCTTACCCCTTACCCATAGCAGTATTGGCAAAAATAATTATCTCAGCATTCTCCTTCTGCAAAACAGAAAGAATAGCTGCCCTATATCCACTTGCAGTGTACATAGCAAATGCTTGTGATTTCAAGTGAATTAATTGAGATAAACCAAAAATTCCTGCCTGATGTAAATTAGCAATTGCATCCCCGCAGACAATTCCTTTTACTACTGCACCCGTATAAGCAGCTAGTTCCAATGATTTTGTGACAGCTTCGAATGATGATTTTTTTATCGTACCATTTCTTTGCTCAAGTATAACAAAAATTTGTTTCATCTGGTTTCTCCTTATATCACTTTTGCTTCTTCATGAAGCAGCTTAACTAATTCACGGACAGCGGATGCATCATTGCCAATAATTCTACCGGCAGCTTTCGGTGCAGGTAAACTATACTGGCTACAATTAATAGTAACACTCGTATTTATAGTCGGTACTTCTCTTATAACTTTCTTTTTTGCTGCCATAATTCCTTTCAGGGAAGCGTAGCGCGGTTCATTAAGCCCCTTTTGAGCGGCGATAATCACCGGCAAAGAAGTTTCAATTACCTCGCGTCCGCCTTCAATTTCGCTCTCTGCTTTTACAGCGGATCCATTCAGTTCAAAAGAGACACAAACAGGAATACAATTGTAATCACAGTATTCTGCAATTAACTGAGGCACAACACCATTGTCATAGTCAACCGATTGCTTACCCGAGAATACTAAATCGCATTGTAACTCTTTAATATAGTGGGCAAGGTTTTCGGCAACGGCCATAGAATCTAATGAAGCAGTAGATTTAATTAAAACTCCTTCATCAGCACCCATGGCAAGGGCTTTCCTGATGGTCTCATTATTTGTATCAGGTCCTAAACTGATAACATATAATGTTCCACCGGTTTTATCTTTTGCTTTAAGTGCCTCCTCAATAGCAAATTCATCATACGGATTAACAATAAAAGATGCCCCTGAAAGATCGACAGCAGTGCCATCGGGGGTAAGTTTTATTTTAGTAGCTGTATCGGGTACGTGATTAACACAAACCGCAATATTCATCGTGCCTCCAAATAGTAATTTATTAAGGGGTAAAGATACATAGACAGCAAAACATAACAAAGCCGAATTTGGCTGCATCCATTAGCCGCCGTTTCATTCAGGTGATTCCATTCCACGAAATATTGAGTGAAGCATGCTGAATTGCATCATTTGGGATGCATAGCAAACAATCACATGTTTTTCGCTGTAAAATTATTATTTTACATTATGGAAAAAATAAATATTATGAGTAACCAAAACATAGAAGAACAAAAACCCGTACTTGATATTGATACTGATGAAGATATCAATATCGGCTTAGGTTCACGGGTGGTATTGTATAATGATGACTGGCATTCATTTGATGAAGTGATTAATCAACTGATTATTGCAGTGCAATGTAGTTTTGAAAAAGCCCGCTCATTTGCCTTTGAGGTGCATGTTAAAGGAAAGGCAATCGTTTTTACCGGCAAATTGCAGGATTGTTTGCGGGTTTCATCGGTTTTGGAAGAAATAGCCCTTCATACGCAAATTATTACTTAAATATATTTGCAAAGTTTGAACAAATTATTTAAATTTACAGTCTCGATTATTTAAGGGCAGGTAGCTCAGTCGGTAGAGCAATGGACTGAAAATCCATGTGTCGGCGGTTCAATTCCGTCCCTGCCCACAACTTTTACGAATTTTATTGTTTGAAATATGAAAAAAAAATCTCAACTTAACGTTGAGATTTTTTTTATGATACGAATATGAATACACCTGGAAATTGGAACTCTTCGCAAGGCGACTATAAGAGACATAGCGATGATACCAACCGCTTTGGTAAAAATCGCAAAAAACAAAGGGCGATTCATGCTATCATT
>JACPGF010000373.1 GCA_016182615.1 Ignavibacteriales bacterium | reverse complement strand
TTATTCCCGCCGGATTGTAAAACAATACATCAGGGTCATCATCGGAAGCGGTTAAACTTCCACCCATGGCAGCCGCGCGTGGACTCACATCCAGCCTGAGAAATTGAAATGTACTTTGCGGCAGTGCTATTGTTGCCGGAATTAGTGTAAATACAATGATGGCAAATATTGATTTCATGCTTATTGATATAGTGGAGTGAAAAGAAATTTATATACCGCAAAATACTAAATTATGCTATTTAAATTGTCCAAAAATTTTACCACCGTATTTTAGTGCGGCTAAACCTAAAAAAGCAGAGAAAATTCTCCTGCGAATACCCTAAAATAGTTCATTTGAAACATGAAAAGAGAAATTGACTTTCGGTAATCATTATTTTCCTGTTTATCTTACAGTATTACTTAAAAAATTAAAGTCGAATGTATGAAACAAGTTGTTTTTGTTGTTCTCCTGCTGGTTTCAGTAAATCTTTTCTCACAATATCAAAATGTGAAAATTAACACTTCAGGTTCCGACCATGAAGAAGTGTCAATTGCAATAAACCCCAAAAATACCAATCAGGTAGCCGGGGGAGCCAATATTAAATATTTTTATAGCTCTTCAAATGGCGGGGCGGCTTGGTCACAAAAGAACATGACTTCAACATTAGGTGTTTGGGGCGATCCATGCCTGCTGTATGACGGATTGAATAATCTATACTATGGCCACCTTTCCGATCCGATGAGCGGGTATTGGATTGACCGTATTGTTGTGCAAAAATCTACCGACAATGGGCAAACATGGAATGATGGTGCCGGTATTGGATACCGGTACCCGAAAGAACAAGACAAGGAGTGGTTAGGTGTAAATATGAGCGATGGTCCGTATAAAAATCACCTCTATGTAACATGGACCGAATTTGACAGTTATGGCAGTTCAGGTACTTCAGATTCCTCCAGAATTCTTTTCTCGCGTTCAACAGATCAGGGCACAAATTGGATGGTGCCCGTGGTTGTTAGTGACAGGAGCGGTAATTGCATCGATGAAGATAATACCGTAGAAGGTGCCGTTCCTTGTGTTGGTATAAACGGTGAGATTTTTGAATACAGCGGTGTAACGGTTTGCCTATTACGGCTTGTGATACCAGCAGGTCTTTGTACCGGGGCAATATTTACATCGTGTGGGGAGATCAACGCAATGGCACTTCAAATACCGATGTATTTTTTATTAAATCAACCGATAACGGAACGACCTGGAGCGGATTTAAAAAAGTAAACGATGATAACACGGACCGGCATCAGTTCTTTCCGTGGATGACCATTGACCAGTCCACCGGATTTATCTATGTCGTTTTTTATGACCGGCGTGGAACAACCGGTTCAGCAACGGATGTATATGTTGCTTGCTCTCGGGATGGGGGTACTACGTTCGAGAATATAAAGGTAAGCCAAAGCTCCTTTACTCCCAGCTCAGGTGTGTTTTTTGGGGACTATACTAACATCGCAGCTGTTGACCGTAAAATCCGTCCCATTTGGATGCGCATGGATAATTCATCGTTAAGTGTGTGGACCGCTTTAATGACCGACACGGTTGCAGTATCCGGAGCACCTGTCCTCGTTTCACCGGCCAATAATGCTATCAATATTCCACAAGTTGTTTCATGTTCATGGGGTCAGGTAAGTAATGCCACGGCTTATCATTTGCAAATAGCATCAGATCCGGTATTTAATACTATCGTGTACAATGATAGTATAATTGCTGGGGTAACTGTCCAAACACCTGCTTTAGCAAACAATACAAAATACTATTGGCGGGTAAGAGCAAAGGTAAACAGCAGTTATAGTATGTGGTCGGCAGTATGGAATTTTAGCATTGGCAGTAATTGTATTGATGTTGTCACGACTTCAAACTGGAATCTTATTTCGATACCACTCACGGTTGCTAACCCGGCAGTCAGCACATTGTTCCCAAACGCTAATTCACCTGCATACGCGTATAACAACGGGTATCAGGTTGCAAGCCAGCTAGTGCAGGGTCAGGGCTATTGGTTAAAATTTCCCGGGGAATTTACCAACACGGTTTGTGGGCAAATAACACAGCCGCAAACCGTATCCATCGCAGCAGGGTGGAATCTCATAGGCCCATTCCATTCACAAGTTTCAACAACACAGTTGCAGACTGTTCCTCCGGGTATTCTTAATTCGTCTATTTATGGATACCAAGGGAATTACTCGTTGGTTAATACCTTGCTTCCGGGAAAAGGATACTGGATTAAAGCCAGCCAAGCCGGTACGCTCAGTTTTACTGTTACCGGTAAAGGCAGTGTTACTGAATTGGCTGAAATTGAAAAATTAAAAAAAATTACCATTACCGATGCAGACGGAAAAACAGGGACGCTTTATATTAATGACAAGGCGGCCAAGGATAATTTATGGGAACTTCCCCCGGTTCCCCCGGTTGAAGTATTTGATGTGCGTTTTTCTTCTCATTTATTAGCAGAAAATATTTCGGAACCCCAAAATATACAAATGCAGGGTTTCTCGAATCCCGTTACTATCCGGACTGAGGAACCTGCGCTTGATGTATTTAATACTGTTACGGGGAAATTTGTTGGTAAAGTTACCGCGGGTCAGCCATTGACGATTAATCTTAATAACATGAACAGTCTTGCGGTTCAACAGTCACAAACAGCCATGGATTTTAGTTTAATGCAAAACTATCCTAATCCATTTAATCCATCAACAACAATTGGTTTCATTCTGCCGCAATCCGGCAAAATAACACTTAAAGTATATAATATGCTGGGCGAAGAGATAGTTACATTATTCGAGGGTGTTAAAGAAGCAGGCGAGCATGAAGTTGAGTTTGATGGGAAAAATTTGCAAAGCGGCATGTACATTTACCGTTTATCATACGGTAACACGCATGTTTCAAAGACAATGGCATTGATTAAATAGTGAAACAAAAACTTGATGCACTCTATAAGCGGTATAACACGATAGCAGATATTACCGATCCGGTGCATTTCCCACATAGTTGTACGGATGATACTGACAAAGAAATTGCCGCGTTTATCGCGGCAATTTTTGCTTATGGCTCGGTTTCTCAAATCAGAAATTCCTTAGTAAAAATTTCAAATGTTTTTGGCGGACATCCGGTGGACTTCCTTACTACAAGCACCGAGGACTCTTTACGCGATAGTGTCGAAGGAATCTATCACCGTTTTTACTCGGAAGAAGATGTGTCTAATTTATTCATCTCTTTGAAAAATGTTTTGGAGCAACATGGAAGTCTCCAGAATTTATTCAAACATGGGTTAGTGAAGAATAATTTGCGGCAGGCGATCACCTTATTTAATGACCGGATGCTAATAGATGCATCTTCCAGGCTTGGAAAAACTTCAAACGGGTTACGCTTTATGTTCCCCGATGCCCGGAAGGGAAGTGCCTGTAAAAGGATGAACTTATTCCTCCGTTGGATGGTAAGGAAAGATAATGTCGATTTTGGTATTTGGGATTGTTTGGCTCCATCGGAATTAATCATTCCTGTTGACACGCATATTGCCCAAGTTGCGCGGCTTCTTAAATTTACGCAAAGAAAACCGCAAGACTGGCAGATGGCCGAGGAAATAACCGCGGAATTGCGCAAATTCGATGTCAATGATCCAGTTAAATATGATTTTGCATTATGCCATATTGGAATAGAGAAAAAAACAAATCAATTATTTTTGGAGTAATAAGAGTTTCGGTAGCTACAGAGCTTATGTAAAATATACCTTCGATTAGGCGTGGAACTAAAATTATCCGCTTAAGAAGTACAGCGAAATTTTTTTCTCTTAAAAGCGAGAATTATCCATACAAAACGTAATAAAGCCATATTTATCTTCGTATTTCAAGTTAAAACACGCACACATTTTTTTGTAACTTTTTTGTACATTACAACTTTATATAAAACCTGAATTGAGCAAAAAAACGTTCATATCCGGGAAGCACCGACTATTGGCGTTTAAAAAAAGTCAAATATATCGCACAATATTGTGAGGATACTTATGGGACGAATCTTCTGTTTGTTTATTCTTTTCTGTGCTTTAAGCACTGCTCATTTTGCGCAAGTTTTGTTTGTTGAAAACTTCGATTATACAACTGGAACCCTTCTTACGGCAAATGGTTATCTCGGTCATAGCGGTGCCGGAACAAATGCTCAAACAGTTGTCGGTGGCAGTCTTACATATCCCGGCTACACTGCATCTGGTATTGGCAACTCCATAAAACTGGTTAACTCCGGAGAAGATTGCAGCAAACGGTTCATGGCCACGGACTCTATCACCACCGGTTCAGTTTATTTTGCCTGCTTGGTAAAAGTTGATTCGGCAAGAACCGGTGATTACTTTATCCATGTTGCCAATGCTGGCTTACAAGGTATAACATATTCTGCTCGCGTACAGGCTCGTAAAGCCAGTAACGGTAATCTCGCTTTTGGTATCGGCAAAATTAGTAACAGTGCAAATTCCCCTCGTTATACAGACTCCATTTATACGTTTGGTACCACGTACTTAGTGGTTGCCCGTTATAAATTTATTGAAGGTGCCCTTAATGATGAAGTTGCATTGTGGGTTAACCCTTCACTAACTGGTTCCGAACCCAATCCGGATGTTGTTGTTACCGATGCGTTGCTTGCAGATGTAACCAGCTTATCAACCCTCGCTTATCGTCAAGGTTCAACTGCCTCTGCTTCATTTCTTACATTGGATGGGATTACCGTTTCAAGATCATGGATCGGTGGTGCTGCACCAATAGTTTCCTGGGAAAGTGTTATTACCGTGAGTGATAATGGCAATGCACACGATTTTATAACCTATGGAACATCCGCAGCAGCTACTGATGGTATAGACCCGGCATTAGGAGAAGCAACGTTGCCTCCTCCGCCTCCGTCCGGAATATTTGACTGCAGATTTGAACTTCCGGTTACCCCGGCAGAGTTCTCATTAAAAGATTACCGAAGGGATACGCTGCAAAACATTGCATGGACAGTAAAATTTCAAACTGGCTCAGGTGGTTACCCGGTAACACTCACTTGGAACCCTATTGCTTTACCGGAGGGTTCTTTTACTTTAAAGGATTTAATTACCGGAACAATCGTCAATGTGAATATGAAATCAGTGGGGCAGGCTGTTATATCCAATACCGGCATAAGTTCACTCGGTATTATATATACAAATAACATCTGTAAACAGGTAAATATTGCTGCAGGGTGGAACATTGTATCAGTCCCGGTCATCGCGAATGACATGACGGTTGCCGGTATTTTTTCCGGTGCCAATTCTCCGGCTTATGGATTTAGCAATGGATATCAAACAGTTTCAACAGTAACAACCGGAAAAGGATACTGGATCAGGTATCCGCAAACAGCCCAATTGAACATTTGCGGCAATTTCGCGGGGTTTACCATCCCATTAAATGCAGGTTGGAACCTTATCGGTATTCATCATATTGATCTTCCAACTGATGCACTGACAACAGAACCCCCGGGAATTGTAAATTCCCCATTTTATGCTTATAACAATGCTTATACCACTGCGACAATGTTGTTAAGTGGCAGAGGTTATTGGGTACGTACGTCTCAGGCTGGTATTATGGAAGTTCCGGTTCCTGTTAATGCAAAAGTACAAACGAAACCGGAATCAGTGATTCAGAAAGAGTGGAATGAAGTTGTTGTTTCTGACGATTCCGGTAATAAAGGCAGCTTGTATCTGGGAAATACCATTGCCGGTATGTATGAATTACCACCTGTACCACCGGCAGGTATTTTTGATGTTCGCTTTAGCGATCAATCCTTTGTTCGTTCAGCGTCAGGAATTTCTGAAATAAACATTTCAGGTGCTTCATATCCTGTTACTATTCAATCTGCTGCAGCTGCTCTCAAAATTACCGACGTTGTAACAGGTGGCAAACTTTTAAACAGTGTTGTTAAACCCGGAAACCCGGTTTTAGTAACAAACAATGCAATTAATGCAATACAAATCGAATCTGTTGAAATGCCTCGAAATTTTTCATTGGAACAGAATTATCCAAACCCATTTAACCCAAGCACAACAATTAGTTTTACCCTGCCTGAAAAGTATATGGCCTCGTTGAGGATTTACAATCAGTTAGGTGAATTAGTTGCAACACTGTTAAACAACGAGATTGAGGCGGGCAGTCATTCTGTTACATGGAATGCAGCCGGGAATCCATCAGGCATATATTTTTATGAGCTGAAGGCAGGCAAAAATTCATCAGTAAAAAAACTGTTATTGATGAAATAGATAATTTTCAAGGAAATAATTAACTGGTGAAAAGGCTGCTCGTGCCGTTTCACCGTTGCGTTATAAAGTAGCTATCAATTATTAATATAATGAGGTGCATGTTGAGAAGAATAATATGTCTATTATTGTTTTGTGCTTCCCTGTTGTCCGCAGCGACTATACGGGTAACGTTTCAGGTGAACATGAAAATCCAAATGAAAAAAGGAATTTTCAGCCCAACCGATAGTGTTGTTGCACGTGGTGATTTTCAGGTTGATGCAGGTGATACCGGAAACTGGCAGGGCAGTTTCAACTAAAGTAAATGAAGCAATCAAGCCTATTCCTCAAGATATAAAGGATAACATGGCTGTTATGAATTATCCAGATTGCTCTGGAGTAACATATTCTGATGATACATTGCAAAATGTTGTAAACCAGATGCTGCCGGTGGTATATTTCGCTAACGATTCAATATTCCGGCCTATGGTCACTAATACCATAAATTTTACCGCGGATTTATCCGAGATATATGGCTCCGGTTCAGGGGTCTTTGACCCGAATCAGGATTCTATTCTTGTTATGGGTCTTGACTGGGATAATCTGGGAACAGTTATCTCCGGCAATAGACGGCTGATTGAAGTGCCTTCCCCGGCCAAAAGATTTAAAACAACGATGACAATCAGGGGGGCATTAGGTGATTCAACAAAATGGAAATATAAAGCTTTTCCGGGTG
>JACPGF010000386.1 GCA_016182615.1 Ignavibacteriales bacterium | reverse complement strand
TAAACGTAACAATTGCAAATTGGAATAATATATTCGGTTATTTTATTAACGGTGTGGGTAAAATACGCTTGCAATTTTATTCAGCAATATTTATTCTTATAGTAAACATTCCATTAAGCGTGATACTGGTAAAAATTCCTTCGCTTGGTATTGCAGGTATAGTAATCGCGAATTGCTTAGTGTTATTCATCTCTTCCATTTGGGCTCCTTTGCAATACTATAAGATTATTAACGGTACAGCAAAAGGGATATGGAACAAATAAACCTTTGTGCTATTAAGATTATGAAAGTAAAAGTATGAATTGTAAAATTTGCAGCAATAATGCAAAACTTTATTTTAATGAACTTGTCCTCAACAAGTACAAAGTGGATTATTTCCGTTGTGGTCACTGTGGTTTTATTTTTACCGAGGAGCCCTACTGGCTTGATGAAGCTTACAAACTTCCCATAAATATTTCGGACACAGGTTTATTGTTCAGGAATATGTATCTTGCTAAAATGACCGCATGTCTTTTTTATTTGAGCTTTAACAAGGATGGCAAGTATTTGGATTACGCGGGCGGTTATGGAGTCTATACCAGATTGATGCGTGATATTGGTTTTGATTTTTATTGGAACGATCCGTTTTGTAAAAATTTATTTGCCACAGGATTTGCAGCAGCGGAACCATTGCAAAAAATATATCAGGCAGTAACAACATTTGAATCGTTCGAGCATTTTGTCTCGCCAAAGGAAGAACTGGAAAAGTTACTCGCAGTTTCTGATACGGTTGTGTTTTCAACAAATCTACATAATTTTTTGCAGCCTGTTGAAAAAGAATGGTGGTATTTTAGTTTTGGTCATGGTCAGCATATTTCACTATATACTAAAGAGTCTCTTTCGGTATTGGCTGAGCAATATAATAAAAGGTTTTACACCTTCGGTGATTTACATATTTTCACCGGTAAAGAGATACCGGCATTAAAGATGTACTTAATTAAAAGGACAGGTAAGCATATTTTGTATGAATATGTTCGCCACAAAATGCAGGGCAAAACGATGGAAGATCATTATTATATGAAAACTTTTGAGAATCGGTAAAATTATTTTTCATTTTTCGTGCAAATAAATATTTAGTGTTTTTCGGAACTTATTATTTGGCAACAGTTGTTTTAACAAGTGTCTGAGCCCCCCAAATCTGTTCTCGTATTGTATTGCGCAAAAAGTACAGTACTGATATGCAACAAAACAGGGAGTGATGTTCAGGTTTGGCTTCGTAATAATATCGAAATCAGATTATTTTTTAGTATTTTTGCAAGTTACTTATTCAGTCACCAATTAGGATAATCTATGAGCATTCTTATCGACAGAAAAACAAGATTGGTAGTTCAGGGAATTACAGGCGGCGAGGGTTCATTCCATACACAGCAAATGATAGAATACGGGACAAAAGTTGTTGCCGGTGTTACACCGGGTAAAGGTGGTACAACATTTAACGATGTTCCTGTGTTTAATACAGTACAAGATGCAGTGAAATCACAAAAAGCAAATACGTCAGTTATTTTTGTTCCGCCGAGATTTGCAGCAGATGCGATACTCGAGGCTGCAAGTGCGGGTATTAAGGTTATTATCTGTATTACCGAAGGTATTCCTGCCAACGACATGATTACCGTTTATAATGCGATTAAAGGAAAAGATGTAAAGCTTATCGGGCCTAATTGCCCGGGTGTTATTTCTCCCGGTAAAGGAAAAGTTGGCATCATGCCCGGCTTTATTCATAAAGCTGGCCGGGTTGGTGTCGTTTCACGCAGCGGAACGTTAACCTATGAAGCGGTTAAGCAGTTAACTGATTTAAAGATTGGCCAATCCACATGCGTTGGTATTGGCGGAGATCCTGTTATCGGCTCTAAATTTATCGATATCATAAAACTTTTTAATGAAGATCCTGATACCGATGGAATTGTGATGATTGGTGAAATTGGCGGCAGCGCGGAAGAAGAGGCTGCTGCATATATTAAGAAACAAGTAACTAAACCGGTCGTAGGTTTTATTGCAGGAAGAACTGCGCCCCCGGGCAGAAGAATGGGCCACGCGGGTGCTATAATTTCAGGTGGTAAAGGTACAGCCGAAGAAAAAATGAAAGCAATGAAAAAAGCAGGAATATATGTAGTAGAAAGTCCTGCAGAAATAGGAGTAACAATGGCTAAGGCTCTCGAGACAAAAGCAACTGCAAAACCTGCAGTTAAGAAAACGGCTGCGAAACCCGTGGCAAAAAAAGCAGTAGCGGCTAAGACTGCACCTGTAAAAAAAGCTGCTCCGGCAGTTAAAAAAGCAGTTGCGGTTAAAGCAGCACCTGTTAAAAAAGCAGCTCCGGCTGTTAAAAAAGCTGCTCCTGCAAAAGTTGCAGCTAAAAAACCGGTTGTTAAAAAAGCAGTTGTTGTTAAAGCAGCACCTGTAAAAAAAGCAGCCCCGGTAAAAAAGGCTACGGTTGTTAAAGCAGCAGTCAAAAAAGCTGTTGTTAAAAAAGCAGTCGCACCTAAAAAACCGGTTGCAAAAAAGAAATAATTCTTTTTTTATAGCAAGCAGGGAATTCCGTCACGAGAGTGTCCGGAATTCTTTGCTTTTTGTATAAACCTATCAAATGAGTAATAAACAAAAACAGGAGAAAACGTGAGCAACAGAACGCTTGCAATTATTAAACCTGATGCAGTCAGGAAAAATGTTATCGGCCAGATTATCGCAAAGATTACCGAATCGGGCTTTAAAGTGCTTGGAGTAAAAATGGTGCATCTTTCTAAAAACTCGGCACAAGCTTTTTACGAAGTACACAAAGAACGTCCGTTTTATGGCGAGTTGGTGGACTTCATGATTTCGGGAGCTTGTGTTCCTATTGTGCTCGAAAAAGACAATGCAGTTGCTGAGTTCAGAAAACTTATTGGCGCTACCGACCCTGCACAAGCTGAGGATGGAACAATTAGAAAATTATTCGCTGACTCCAAAGCTGAAAATGCAGTTCATGGTTCGGATTCAGATGAAAATGCAAACAATGAAATTGCACATTTTTTCTCAAAAAACGAATTAGTTTAAACATCGGTATCGTTACTTGAAACCCTGGAAGAAACTGCGTAGCAGAATACACGCGGCGAATGATCATTGGGAATATTATATCGATGATTTTATGCTTGATGACCGGCAGGAGCGTGAGTATCATTATGTGCATACCGGCGGGTCAACCATGATCATTCCTCTACTTCCGGGTAAAATGTTTTTGTTAACCAAACAATTCAGATATCTTAATCAAGTTGACAGTCTTGAGTTTCCGTGTGGAGCGATACAAAAGGGATTAAGTGCAGAGCAGAACGCACTGAAAGAATTACAAGAAGAAACAGGTTATAGTGCCAGGGAGCTTACGAAAATTGGTGAGTTCACTCCTTACACCGGTGCTTCAGATGAGATATGTCATTTATTTATCGCCGAAAATCTTTTCGAATCTCCCTTACCACCCGATGATACTGAAGATATTGAGCTGGTAACAGTTACTCTGCAAGAACTTGATGGTATGGTTGTTTCAAATCAAATCCGGGACGGCCTGACTTTAGCTGCCTGGTCTTTATCGCAACTGCATTTACGTGAAAGATTGCATGTATAGATTTTTTTTCTTTTTGTTTTTTATTCCTGCCTTATTAGGGCAGAGTAAAACCATTCTTGGTGCGGACAGAATTACTACTGAGTTAGCCGGTACATTAAAACAAAAAAATATTGCAATTGTGTCAAATGCTGTTTCTACCTGTTCGGACGGGGAGCATATAATTGATAAAATGCTAAAACTTGGTTTACAAGTGAAAGTAATTTTTTCTCCCGAACATGGTTTTGCTTCTGCATCTTCAGCAGGCGAAAAAATCGGGAACAGTTTATATAAATCAACCGCAATCCCCATAATCTCTTTGTATAGCGAGCTGCGCAAACCAAAACCCGAAATGCTGCAAAACATTGATGTTATCATATATGATTTGCAGGATGTCGGTGTAAGGTTTTACACGTATATCTCTACAATGACAAATATTATGCAGGCCGCTGCTGCTGCCGGTATCGAATGTATGATATTGGACCGGCCGAATCCTCTAGGGGGGGAACTTGTCGATGGCCCCATACTGGATCCCAAGTTTACTTCTTTCGTGGGAATCATTCCCATTCCGGTGGTTTATGGTTTAACTTGTGGTGAATTGGCAGCCCTTGTAAAAGGTGAAAAAATGGTTTCGGGATTAGATGCGCTTAATCTGAATGTTATCCGGATGACAGGTTATAAGAGGAATATGATTTTTTCTGCCACAGGCTTGCAATGGATACCCCCGTCGCCAAATATACCGGATCCTCAGACAGCAATTATTTATCCCGGTACCTGTCTGTTCGAAGCAACGAATATGTCCGAAGGCAGAGGCACACCCGCACCCTTTCTTACAATCGGTGCACCTTTTCTTAATCCTGTAATTTTAACCGAAAACCTGAGAAAGCAAAAAATTCCCGGTTTACAGTTTTCAGAAACAAGTTTTACACCGGTTAGCATTGCAGGTAAATCGACACACCCCAAAAGAGAAAACCAATTGTGCAAGGGTATTGCAATTAAAGTAGTTGATCCCGCCGCGGTGATACCTTTTTCTGCCGGGATATCTATCTTGTATGCTTGTCTGCAAAGTGGTGGTGACAGTGTAGTTGTTAAGAAACAAAGTTTTGAGCGTCTAACAGGGGTATCGGATATTTATACCGCTTTAATCCAACATAAAACGCCTGATGAAATTATTGCTGCCTGGCAGCCCCGGTTAAAAATATTTAAAAACATGTCGAAAAAATATTATTTATATAAATGAGGAAATTATGCAATTGTACAAATTAGCGATTATACTTTTAATCAGTTTAACAGTCTTCTACACGGGTTGCAAGAAGCCTTCGGTAAAATCCGAACAGCCAACAGCTGCCGCTGTCACAGTTGATACTTCGGAACTTAAGACCACGGCTCTCGGTGATGCAGAAGCCAAAAACCTGACTTTGCAGTATAAACCGGAGAAAGGCAAAACATTTTATTACCGTTTAACCAGTGTTACCGAAGAAACCGGGAAAATTATCGCGGATACAACACTGTATCCTAAGAGTTTACAAACGGTAACATATTCAATTCAAGTTAAAGCGAATGATATTGAAGATGACGGAACAGTTGATGCATTATTCACCGTATCTGCCGTTAAGCTTTCAGTAAATATGGACGGAAAAAAGATCGACTACTTTTCGGGTGATAAAAATGACCAGGCAAAGCGGGAAAAGTTTTTGGAATACGAGGGTATTATCAATAATACATTCGGTGCCCGTGTAAAATCGAATGGAGAGATTCTTGAGTTGTATAAAACCGATAAAATTATTAACCGGTTACTTTCTTTAAGAAAAATTTCACGGGATACTATTCCGGCACAGGAAATTGAAGCGTTCGAGCAGAGTATCATTATGAGCGGTTTGCGCCCGATTGTTAGGCAAGTTTTCAGGGAGTTTGCAAAAGGGCAGGTCTCGAAAAACTCAACCTGGGATGTTGCCCAGCAGCCAATGAACCTGCAGGTTGTTGCTTTTGAGAATAAAGCAGTACATACTTTTAATGGTGTAGAGCAATTAGGCAGCGAAAAACTAGCTAATATAGCAATTAGGCTTGAAGCGAAGAGCATGCAAAACCCGGAACTGGCAAAAAGGAAAATGTCCGTATCAAAATCCACCCTTACCGGTGATGGTAAATTATATTTTAACTTGAACAAGGGCATGTTCCAGAAAAATAAAACGATAATGGTACTGGCTTTAGCTATGAAAGGTGTTGCCCCTACGGCGAAAGGCATGCAGAATTATTCAACCGATAAGACAACCACAAGTACATACTATTTAGAATTACTTGATGTTTTAGAGTTTCCCCAAAATAGATGATTCAGGGCAGAGCTCTAAGTCCTTGAGATTAAAGATTTTTTGGGAAGCCTCTAAAAACTTGTATAAAATGAACTTTGGCTTTTCTTTTCGTTTACAGACCAAACCTATTATCCAG